>JAYNJZ010000031.1:0-10462 GCA_038110645.1 Candidatus Pelagibacteraceae bacterium | reverse complement strand
TAAATTTCAGATGAAGGCATTCCTTGAATACCAGCGCCTGCACCTTCAAGCATTTGGTTAAATGCTTTTCCTGCAGCTCTGAAAACCTGACCTTTAACAGTGCCTGGATTGGTAATACAGTTTTTCTTAGAAACGAAACCACCTGCTAACCATGCATCAGATAAAACAACAACGCCAGCGTCATTGATGATTTTTTTAATCTGAGTCATCATAGGAGATTTATTAACTCTTAATGCATGCTTATGGTTTTTAACCATACCTGGCATTAATGTAATATCAAACTCCGGATGGAATTTTGCAGCATAAGCTAATGGGAATGCAGAAATATCCAACTGACCAGTTGTCATCGGCTTCCATTGCTCTTTTGGTTTGTAAAGTGATTTAGCTGGATAAATTCTAATATTTACTCCAACGTTTGCTTTTTTCATTTCATCAGCAATGATTTGAACCATTTCATGACGAACATCAAATTTACCGTCTTTTCTTTTTGTACCTGGCCACTGGTGACTTGCTTTAAGTGTTTTAGCAAAAGACTCACCTACTCCAGTAAATAAGAAAACAGCAGTAAATAAATAGATAAATGATTTTTTAAATTTCATTTATATCTCCCCTGTTTGTTAAATTATTGGATAATTAACTATATTTTGATATCAAGATCAACTATGAATAAAGGCCCATTATCTGGATTATTAGTATTAGATTTGACAAGAGTACTCGTTGGACCCTACTGTACCATGATACTTTCAGATTTAGGTGCAAGAGTGATAAAAGTTGAGGCGCCTGGAGTTGGAGACGACTCTAGAGGTTTTGGTCCCTTTATTGAAGATCAATCTGCATACTTTATGTCTTTAAATCGGAATAAAGAAAGTATTGCTCTTAATCTAAAAGTTGATGAAGATAAAAAAATTTTTGAAAAAATTTTAGATAAAGCGGATATTCTTGTTGAAAATTTTAAACCAGGCACATTAAGTAAATGGGGTTATGGTTGGGAAAACTTAAAAGACAAATATCCAAAATTAATTTATGCATCCGCATCTGGATTTGGTCAAACCGGTCCTTTAAAAGAACTTCCAGCTTATGACATGGTTGTTCAAGGCATGGGAGGATTGATGAGTGTTACAGGTCAACCCAATAGTGAACCAACTAGAGTTGGAACTTCAATTGGTGATATCACTGCAGGACTTTTTACTGCAGTTGGAATAAATGCTGCTTTATATGATAGGCAAAAAACTGGCAAGGGAATGTATATAGATGTTGCAATGCTAGATTGTCAAATTGCTATATTAGAAAATGCAATTGCAAGATATTTATCCAAAGGAGAAATTCCAAAACCTATGGGATCACGTCATCCAACAATTGCTCCTTTCGAAGCTTTTAGAACAAAAGATAGTTACATAATTATTGCTGCAGGTAATGATAAGTTGTTTGAAGGAATGTGTAATATATTTGATCTTGATTTATATAAAAATGAAAAATTTAACTCAAATGCGAAACGTAGTGAAAATATTGAAGAACTAAAAACAATACTTGAAGATAAACTAAAACACAAAACAACTTCAGAATGGGTTAAGGTATTAGAAGATAAAAGAATTCCTTGTGGACCAATTAATAATATTAAAGAAGCTGTAGAAAGTCCTCAAACCCAAGCTAGAAATATGATTGTCAGTGCGATACATAATAAAATTGGCGAATTTAAAATGGCGGGTAACCCAATAAAGATGTCGTCATATAAAGATGAAAATACGCGTGGAGAAATACCCAATCTAGATCAGCACCGAGAAAAAATTTTAAAAGAATTTAATATTTAAGAATTCGTTTCTTCAGAAGACGCTTCATTTTCGTCTACTTCAACAGAAGTATCATCTGAAAAGTCATCATCGTCATTTATGTCTTCAACAGCTTTAGAGCTTTGAGCTGGAGTTTTTCTAGATCTTTTGGACGGTAAAATTGGCTGTCCTGACTTAGAAACTTCACCTTTATAAATCTCTTCAAATGCATCACCATCAGCTGCATCGTATTCTTCTTGCTCCATTGCATCTTCTGGATGTTCTCTAGCTCTATCGATAGTTTGAAGTTCTAAAGTTTTCTGGTCTAATAGCTTGTCACCAATTTCTCTAAGAGACAAAACGGTTTTTTTATCGTTATCTTCTGGAACCATGGCTTTGTCACCTGCTCCAATTTGGAGTGTTCTTTCTTTTGCTAAAATAACCAAGTCATATTGATTATCGACAACTTCTAAACAATCTTCAACGGTAACTCTTGCCATGAGGTGGGCTTATAATGATTTACTCATTAAATTTCAAGAACTAATAGTGGGTTTGTAGCTCTTAATCTTCAACAACATCAATAAAATAGAAAATACTGCATAAATTAACATTGATATCATTATCTCTTTGGATCCAAGACCAAGATCAATAAGTATACCAAATAAAATTGGTGATAATGATGTAGAAAATACCATTAATGAAATAGTAACTGATCTTATAGCACCCAAAAACTTAGTCCCATACATTTCAGACCATGTTGATGTTATGAGTACATTTGCGGTCCCATTTGTTACAGCAATTAAAATAAAGAATAAAACTGGAGATAGTGTAAATTTAAAAGTTATTGAAAATATGAATCCCAATATCATGGGAATTAAATAAAATGGTAAAACTTTTAAAGCACTAAATTTATCAATTAAGTAACCAGAAACTTGTAATGAAATTACTGTAAAAATTGCATATGCGGTGAAGCTTGGTGCTAAGAAATTAATACCCCAACCTGTACTCTCAAATAAATAAATTTGATTTATAAAAATACCAGTAATTAGAAAAGGAGGGCACAAAATTGTAGGTAATAAAAAATAGAATCTTGAGTCTTTTAAGACTTCTTGTCTAGTCCAGTTTTTTATATTTATACTTTCGCTTTCTTGGCCCGGTTCAATTGAATTATCCTTAAAGTTTTTAAGCAAATACAATATTGCAGGGAAAATAAATAATAACAAAAATCCTGATATAATTATCCATATATTTTTCCAAACTAAATAATTAAGAAGTAAAATAACTAGTCCAGGCAAAACCCCTTCTCCAAATGATAAACCTAGCCAAACAATACCAAGTGCTTTCCCTCGATTTTTATTAAAAAATCTTGCCATGGCTGTACTTGAAGTATGACTCATTAAACCTTGTCCGAATAATCTTAAAAAAAATATTGCTAAAACTAAGTGAACTATGTTTGATAACTGACTAATAAAAAAAGCTGCTAAAGTTAAAGAAAGACATACAAAAATAGCAAAGTTCCTTAATTTAAAGTCATCAATCTTTTTACCCAGCCATATAATAGTAAAACTACTCACAAGTGTAGAGATTGAATAAATTCCTCCAAATTCTGAGTGGCTTAAATTTAAATCTTCCCTTATAAAAGGATTAAAAATACCTAAAAAAAATGTTTGCCCAAAACTTGAACAAAAAGTCATGAGGAAACCGAAAAGTAGGTATTTAAAATTTGATTTTATAAATTTAAAATTAAACATAACAAATATAAAAGGAGTTTTTTAAATGTCTCGTAAAGTTGCGTTTATTGGTTTAGGTGTCATGGGTTTTCCAATGGCTGGATATATATCAA
Organism: Candidatus Pelagibacteraceae bacterium; assembly: GCA_038110645.1. Classification (GTDB taxonomy): domain Bacteria; phylum Pseudomonadota; class Alphaproteobacteria; order Pelagibacterales; family Pelagibacteraceae; genus HIMB114. The sequence goes on along the minus strand of JAYNJZ010000031.1, from coordinate 6,853 downwards.
AAGCTGGTCATGATGTAACGGTTTATAATCGTACATCTGCTAAAGCTAATAAGTGGGCAGAGACCTATAAAGGTAAAGCTGTAACATCACCTGCGGAAGCGGCTAAGGATGCAGATTTTATTTTTACATGTGTGGGTAATGATAATGATTTAAGAGAAGTAACTATTGGTTCAAATGGTGCCTTTCAAAATGTTAAAAAGGGTGCAGTATTTATTGATAACACAACTGCATCAGCAAAAGTTGCAAGAGAGCTGTTTAATATTGCTACAGAAAAAGGTTTTGGTTTTTTAGATGCTCCAGTGTCAGGTGGTCAAGCAGGTGCTGAAAATGGCGCTTTAACTGTTATGGTTGGAGGAGAACAATCAGATTATGAAAAAGCAGAGCCAATTATAGATTGCTATAGTAAAAAAATTAAACTTCTTGGTTCTTCAGGAAGCGGACAACTTGCAAAAATGGTAAATCAAATTTGTATTGCAGGTTTGGTGCAAGGTTTATCAGAAGGTTTAAGATTTGGTCAAAATGCGGGTCTTAATGTTGAAGATGTTGTCGAAGTGATTTCAAAAGGAGCTGCTCAGTCATGGCAAATGGAAAATAGATTTAAAACCATGCTAGATGATAAGTTTGATTATGGTTTTGCTGTAGACTGGATGAGAAAGGATCTTGGTATTGCAATGGATGAGGCAAAGTCAAATGGTTCAAAATTACCGATCACTGAGATTGTTGACCGATATTACTCTGAAATTCAAAAAAATGGTGGAAATAGATTTGATACTTCAAGTTTAATTACATTATTACCAAAAAAATAAAGTGATAGAGAAGGTCCCAGAATTTTATAACAACAAAGAATTAATTTTTGATGAAATTTGGTCACTATTATCTAGAGGTGTTGTAGATCGTTCTGAAGATTTTAGACTTCCTGTTGTGATTGTTAATAAAGATGGTTATTCCGATGGAAGAATAGTTGTTTTAAGAGGAGCTTTCAAAGATAAAAAAATACTAAGATTCCATACTGATTTAAGATCTTCTAAAATTAGTGCACTTAAAAAAAATAATACGATTTATTTTTTATTTTATAATAAAAAAAGAAAAATACAGGTTAGGGCAAAAGGTTTTGCAACCATAAATTACAAAAATTCAATAACCGAAGAGGCTTGGAAAAAAACTCAAATTATCTCTAGAAAATGTTATTTAGCATCACAGGCCCCGGGAACAATTTCAAATGAACCTGATCCTGGATATCCTAAAGAGCTTGAAGGTAAAAATCCTAAATTTGAAGAAACTGAAATTGGTTTTGATAATTTTTGTGTCATTGAAAGTAAAATTGTAGAAATGGAATGGCTTTATTTAGCCTCGCAAGGACATAGAAGGGCTCTTATAAAAATTAATGAAGAGGATATTGAAACTCATTGGTTAACACCTTAGTTACTTAAAATTTTTTTCAAAATTTTTCCAATTATTTACATAATGTTTTGCATTTTCTTTTACAGCTTCAATCTCTTCATTTTTTAATTGTCTTATAATTTTTCCAGGTGATCCCATTACAAGAGAATTGTCTGGTATTTCTTTGTTCTCTGTAATCAATGCGTTTGCACCAATAATACAATTTTTACCTATAACCGCCTTATTTAAAATAACTGCACCTATACCAATCAAGCTATCATCTTTAATCGTGCAGCCATGCAACATTACTAAATGTCCAATTGTTACACCTGATCCAATATCAATTGGACAGCCAGGATCAGTATGCAATACACTGTTATCCTGAATGTTTGACCCTTCTCCCACAGTTATTTTTTCGATATCTCCTCTTAAAACTGCACCAAACCAAACACTACTGTTATTTTTTAAATGAACATTTCCAATAACTTTTGCGCTATCAGCAACCCAATTATGGCCGTCTCGTATAACTGTTTTATCTCCAAGTTGATGAATCATATTTAAAATATATATTAAATTAAAAATTATGGCACTTGAAAAAACACCTTTGTGTAACTTTGGTGAAAAAACAAAAGATTTTAATCTTAAGGGTATTGATGAAAATAAATATTCTCTCAAAAGTATATTGGGGGAAGCAGGTACATTAATAATGTTTATTTGTAATCATTGCCCCTACGTCAAAGCAATTTCAAAAGAAATTGGAGAGACGGCCACAAAACTGTTGGAATATAAAATAAAAGTTGTTGCTATCATGTCTAACGATACTCTTAATTACCCTGAAGATAGTTTTGAAAATATGAAGTTATTTGCAAAAAAAAATAACTTTACATTTCCTTATTTAATTGATGAAACTCAAGAAGTTGCAAAAAAATATGATGCAGTATGTACGCCAGATTTTTTTGGTTTTAATTCAAAAGAAGAATTGCAATATCGAGGAAGGTTAAGACCTTTAAAAGATTTAAAACCGGTAATGAGTGGAAAAAATGAATTACTAGAAGCAATGATATTAATTTCTAAAACAGGTAAAGGGCCTGAGAAACAATTTCCTAGTATGGGCTGTAATATTAAATGGAAATAAAATGATTGTAATAACAACTAGAAGCTTTTTACCTGAACTTGGTGGTATGCAAATTTTAATGACTGATATTGCAAACCATTTATCAAAATATGAGGAAGTAAAAGTATATGCTGAGGATAGCAAAAACTCTGACGAATTTGACAAAAATCAAAAATATCAAATTGAAAGAATAAAAGGATTTAAATTTATTAGAAAATTTAGAAAAGCTAATCAAATAAACGATTTATTTTATAAAAATAAAAAAATTAAAGCATTGATTGCTGACCACTGGAAAAGCTTAGAAAAATTATCAAAAAATATATGTCAGTCTACAACAACAATTTGTCTTATTCACGGAAAAGAAATTAACCATCCAAATGGGTCACCTTTAAATATTCGAATGCTGAATTCCTTAGCAAAATCAAAATACATTATTGCAAATTCAGAATTTACTAAAAATTTAGCAATTGAAAAAGGGTTGGATAAAGAAAAGTTAATTATTATTAATCCTGGAACCGATATTAATGAATCTGAAGACTTAGATGAGTCCGGCGCTTTAGATATATTTAATAATGCTGATCCAAAAATCATTTCTGTTTGTAGATTGGAAAAAAGGAAAGGGCTAGAAAAATCATTGTTAGCATTAAAAAATTTTGAATCAAAGTATGAAAATTTTAAACATATAATAATTGGTGATGGTGAAGAAAAAATAAACTTAGAGAACCAGGTAAGAGATTTAAACTTAACAAAAAATATTATTTTTTTATCTGAAGTTAATTCAAGAATGAAAAATTCTTTAATTAAATTAGCAGATTTTTTCATAATGCCATCAATAAAAGTAGGTAAATCAATCGAAGGTTTTGGTATTTCTTTTTTAGAAGCGGCAAAGTATGGAACGCCTTCGATAGGTGGAATTGTTGGAGGGGCCTCTGACATTATTAAACATGACAAAACTGGATTGATATGTAATGGGGAAAGTCACGAAGAAATATATGGATGTTTAATTAAAATGATGGAAAATAATAATTATAAATCATATGGAGAAAATGCTAAAAAATTTTCAAAGCAATTTGCTTGGGATTTGCAAATAAAAAAATACATAGAATTAATAAATTAGAACTTCATGACATTTATTAAAAAAAATTTAAAATGGCTTGGAACAGTTTTGGTTTTTATAGGTATTTTACTAATGTACTTAAATATCTATCCATTAAATATTTTCTTTCATGGCCCAGGCATTATTGCATGGACAATACATGGATATATTAACAAAGATAAAGCGGTACTAACCAATTTTGCATTACAAATTCCTTTTTCAATTATTGGTTTCTATAAGTACTTTTTTATGTAAAAATTTGATTTTGTATCGATTTAAAAACAGTATCAACAGATAAATCTTTTAAATTTTCATTTTCAATAACTTTAAAAGTTTTTGTTTCTATACTTACTTTTTTTGCAGATACGTGACTGCCAAATAAAACTATACCTTTAGTACCTAGGTGTGCCGCGATATGAGCAGGTCCAGTATCATTTGCAATCACAAAAGAAGATTGTTTAATCACTTTAGTAAGTTGGCCAATATTAGTTGGCTTATCATTGTTTAAAATCATTTTTAAATTAAGATTTTTGCATTGGCCAATTTCGCTTGGTCCTGGAGCCGTTAATATCTCGTAATCATTAAAGTTTTTTTTAAGCAGCTCTATTAACTCTTTATAATAAGGCCACACTTTATGTTGCAATTTAGGTGAACAAAATGGTGCAATAAAAATATATTTTTTATTTTCAATATGAAATGACTGATCTATTGCCCATGAAAAATCCGGCTTAAGAACATTAGTTGTATTTGAAATACCTGATCGTTCTAACTGAACCTTAAAACGTTCAATAACACCTTCCTGATCAAATTGTTTTTTTGTCTCTCCTTTTTTTAAAATGGTGTTTGAAGATGACCAATTTTTAATTTTAAAATTTTTTCTATAAAAATCAGTTCTTGATGAATTTTGTAAATCAAAACAATATTCAAAATTAAAGCTTCGCATGTGTTTAATTAAATTTAACAGATAAAAGAAATTCCATCTTGGCAATCTTTTATCTATCAATACTTCATCTACATAAGGACAACTATCAAATAAGCTTTTAAATTTAGATGTCGTCAAAATATAGATTTTTTTATCTTTAAAATGATTTCTAATATCTAATAATGCCCCAGATATTTGAACTATATCACCTAGCGACCCATGTTTTATAATTAGAATATTTGACATAAACTGATTAATTATTATCAATAACATATGAATTCAGCTAACAAAATATTTGCAGAAATTTCAGTTGGTGAGTTACTTGATAAAATAAGTATTTTAGAAATTAAGCAAAAAAACCTAAAAGATAATGAAAAAATCAAAATTGTTTCAAAAGAGCTTGAAAGTTTAAATAATACTCTAAAAAATGATGTGCAATTTACAGATGAAATTAGATCTCATTACGAAGAATTAAAAAAAATAAATTCTAAACTTTGGGACATAGAAGATGGAAAAAGAGATTGTGAAAGAAATAAAGATTTTGGAGACAAATTTATTCAACTTGCCAGAAGTGTTTATGTTGAAAACGATCAAAGAGCTAAAATTAAAAATAAAATTAATCAACTTTCTGGTTCAAACATTTCTGAAGTAAAAAGTTACGATAAATACTAATCTAGGTTTACGCTTGGAATTTCAGATCTAAGCTTTGTAATTTTTTCAACATCGATTTCAGATAAAATAAAGCCTACCCCGTTTTGTTTTTCACTAAGAATGTTTCCATCTGGTGATATGATCATTGTATGACCGTATGTTTTACGATTATTATAATGTGTGCCAGTTTGAGCGGGGGCAAATATATAACAAAAATTTTCTATTGCTCTTGATCTTAAAAGAACATGCCAGTGTCTTTCACCTGTGTTTTGTGTAAATGCTGACGGTACAGTTAAAAAGTCTGCACCCTTTTTCATAAGTTGCCTATAGTGATTTGGAAACCTTAAATCATAACAAATTGAAAGACCTAAATTTCCCCAAGGTATTTTTGTAACGATTAATTCACTACCTGCTACAAATTTTTTTGACTCCTGATAAGTTTCACCGTTTGGTAGATTGACATCGAACATATGAATTTTATCATAAAACGAAACAATTTCTCCTTTTGGATTGATTAAAATTGATCTATTAAAAATTTTATCTTTAATTTTTACTGGTGTTGCTCCAATTAAAAACCAAATTTTTTTTGATTTTATAAATTTTAAAATCTCTAAAATACAATTTCCCTCATGATAATCTTCTGATTTTTCTTGAAGAGTATTCTGATCTAAAGTCATTAAAAAAGTATTTTCTGGGGTTAAAACAAAATCTGCTCCAGAATTAATTGATTCTTCAGTTAAATGAATAACTTGATCAAGATTCTCTTTAGGATTATCATTTGATGTAATCTGCAAACATGCAGCATTAAATTTCATTATTTATTTAAAGAACTTACAAAATTCCAGCTACAATCAAAACTTGGAATATAAACTTCATCTATATTTGTATTTCCAAATGCATTTTCTAAAGTTTTAATCCAATTGTTTACTTGGGATGGCTTCTTATCTTTGGATCCAACTTGCGCGGTAATTACACCATTTTTTTTTGTAATTCTTTTAATTTCGTTAATATTAGATGCTGCTAAGTCAATACAAAATTGGTCATCGTTTAAATCTATAAATAAATGATCATATTTTTCGTTTTCACATGAAACAATATTTTTAAAAGCATCGCCCCATATACAATTAACATTGTTACTTCTGTGAATATTTTTAAATACATCTGGCAAATACTGTTGGCATGCATCCACAACTTCTTTATCAAGTTCGAACCAATCAATGTAACTAAAGTTATTTTTTACACACTCTCTTGCCACTCCACCATCTCCACCTCCAATTATAGCTGCTGAAGAATTTTTATTTGATATTTTTAACCCTGAATTAACAAAAGTTTTTGAATAGAGTTCCTCATCTTTTTCGGCAACTTGTAATTCACCGTCAATAAAAAGAGAGTTTCCAAATTCTTTCAATTTTAAAATTTCTATATGCTGGCCCGCCTTAGATTTGAAATCTTTAATTATCTCTTCAACCATATAAAATTTCTTTATACCCTCAGAGCTATAAATATCTTTGTAATGATGAATTGTATCTCTTGAAAAGTCTTTTTTAATCACTGACGAGTGTGGTAATTCTTTTTTTAATATTTCTAAAGAAACAGCTGGGCTTACAGCTCCACAAGTAAAAAAGTCAAAACTGACAATTCCTTTTTCTGGAAAAGTATGGAAACTCATATGACTTTCTTTTAGCAAACA
>JAYNJZ010000030.1:0-10672 GCA_038110645.1 Candidatus Pelagibacteraceae bacterium | reverse complement strand
TAATGGTTTTTAATTTAGTATAAAATCTAACTCCTTCAGGACCATGCATATGTTGGTCACCAAATAAAGAACGTTTCCAACCTCCAAAACTATGAAATGCCATAGGTACAGGGATAGGTATATTTACACCAACCATACCTACTTTTATTTTATTAGTAAAAGTTCTTGCACTATCACCATCACGAGTAAATATAGAAGTACCATTTCCATATTCATGATTATTAATTAAATTAACTGCAGAATTAAAATCTTTTACTCTTACAACTGATAAAACTGGGCCAAAAATTTCTTCTTTATAGATTCGCATTTTTTCTGTTACATTGTCAAATAAACATCCTCCAATATAAAAACCATTTTCATAACCCTGTAGTTTTAAATTTCTTCCATCAACTACAAGTTTTGCACCCTCTTTGATACCAAGATCAACATAGCCTCTGACTTTCTCTAAATGTTCTTTAGTAACGAGTGGTCCCATTTCAGAGGTTTTATCCATTCCGGGCCCGACTTTTAAGGCTTCTACTTTTTGTGATAACCTTTTTACAAGTTCATCTCCAATGTTACCTACTGCAACAGCAACTGACTGGGCCATACATCTTTCTCCAGCTGAGCCGTATGCAGCTCCCATCAAACCATTTACTGCTTGATCAAGATCTGAGTCTGGCATTACTACGCAATGATTTTTCGCACCACCTAAAGCCTGAACTCTTTTTTCATATCTTGCTGCATTCTCGTAAATATATTTTGCAATACCTGTTGAACCAACAAAACTAATTGCGCTAACATCTTTGTGTTCTAAAAGCGCATCTACAGATTCTTTATCTCCATTTATAATATTAAAAACACCATCAGGTAAACCTGCTTGTTTAAGTAAGTCAGCAAGCATCATTGAACAACTTGGATCTTTTTCAGATGGTTTTAGAATAAAAGTATTTCCACAAGCTATCGCAACTGGAAACATCCACATTGGAACCATTGCCGGGAAATTAAATGGTGTTATACCCGCACAAACTCCTAACGGCTGTCTTGTTGACCAGCTATCAACTCCTTTTCCAACATTTTCAGTAAATTCACCTTTAAGTAAATGAGGAATTCCGCATGCAAATTCTACAACTTCAAGTCCTCTTGTTAATGAACCTTTTGCATCATCATAAACTTTTCCATGCTCTGCAACGATCAATTTTGTTAATTCATCAGAATTTTTTTCAATTAATTCTTTAAATTTAAACAGTATTCTTGCGCGCGTAATTGGTGGAGTATCAGCCCAATTTGGAAATGCTTTTGCAGCACATTTAATTGCACTATCTACATCAGCTTTGGAAGCTAAATTTACCTTTGCTTGCACTTCACCAGTTGCCGGATTATATACATCGGAAGTTCTTTTGCTTTCTCCCTTAAACTCTTTTCCATCCACATAGTGGAATATATTTCTCATAATATTAATATTACTATGCGGATTTTTCAGTCACCAGCATTTTTTTAATAGAACCTATTGCTTTAGCTGGATTTAAACCTTTTGGACAAGCATTTGTACAATTCATAATAGTATGACACCTAAATAATTTTAATTCATCAGCTACTTTTTTTAACCTTTTTTTTCTCTCTTCGTCTCTACTGTCTATAATCCATCTATAGGCTTGCAAAAGAATGGCTGGTCCCAAATATTTATCGCCGTTCCACCAATAACTAGGGCATGATGTTGAACAGCATGCACACAGTATACATTCATATAATCCATCTAATTTTGACCTATCTTCCACAGTTTGTAAATTTTCAGCTCCATTGGAAATTTTATTCGATTGCATCCAGGGTTCTACAGACTGATACTGTTTATATAACTGTTTTAAATTAGGTACCAAATCTTTAATTACTGGCATGTGAGGTAATGGATAAATGTTTATTTCACCATCTATTTCTTTTGATGACTTAGTGCAAGCTAACGTATTAGAACCATCAATATTCATTGCGCAAGATCCACATATACCTTCTCTGCAAGATCTTCTAAATGTCAAACTAGAGTCAATTTCATTTTTGATTTTAATTAAAGCGTCTAAAACCATTGGACCACAATTATCCATATCAACTTCGAATGTATCAATCCGAGGGTTTCCATCTTTATCTGGATCCCAGCGGTAAACATTTACTTTTTTAATATTCTTTGACTCTGTCTGTGACTTGAAATAATTTCCTTTTTTTATTTCAGAGTTCTTGGGTAAATTAAACTGTACCATTTTTAGTATACTCTTGCCTTAGGTGGGAAATACTGAACATCATTAGTTAATGTATAATTATGAACATCTCTATAATTAATTTTTACTTTTCCATCTTCATGCCATGCTAAAGTATGTTTCATCCAGTTTTCATCATCTCTCTCCTTGTAATCTTCTCTTGAGTGGGCTCCTCGACTTTCTTTTCTATTTTCTGCAGATGCAACAGTTACTTGGGACTGTCTAATTAAATTATCAAATTCTAAAGCTTCAACCAAATCAGTATTAAAAATTAATGATCTATCTTTTAAAGAAATATCACTAAGACCCTGCCACGGCTCTTGAATTTCATTCAAACCTTCTTTGAGAGTTTTGTCGGTTCTAAAAACAGCACATTTACTTTGCATTGTTCTTTGCATTTTATCTCTCAAAATTGACGTAGATGTTCCACCATCTGCATTTCTCATTTTATCAAATCGATCTAAACACTTTTGAGTTTGTGCATCAGAAATATTTTCATGTTTTGAATTAGGTTTTACTTTTTGAGCAGCTCGAACTGCTGCAGCTTTTCCAAAGACTACAAGATCTATCAGTGAGTTTGAACCAAGTCTATTTGCACCGTGAACAGATACACAAGCTGCTTCGCCAACTGCCATTAAACCTTCTACAATTGAATCAGAGCCATCAGCACCTTTAGATAAAACTTCTCCATAATAATTGGTTGGGATACCGCCCATATTATAATGAACTGTTGGTAAAACTGGTATTGGCTCTTTAGTTACATCAACACCAGCAAAAACTTTAGCTGACTCAGAAATACCAGGTAGTCTTTCTTTTAAAATTTTCTCATCAAGATGGTTTAAATGTAAAAATATATGATCTTTATTCTTACCAACTCCTCTTCCTTCATTAATTTCAATTGTCATAGATCTTGAAACTACATCTCTAGATGCAAGGTCTTTTGCTGATGGCGCATACCTTTCCATAAATCTTTCACCCTCTGAATTTACAAGAAAACCACCTTCTCCTCTGCTACCTTCAGTGATTAAACAACCAGCGCCATAAATACCAGTTGGATGAAATTGTACGAATTCCATATCTTGTAATGGAAGACCTGCGCGTAATACCATTCCACCACCGTCACCCGTACAAGTATGAGCTGACGTAGCAGAGAAATATGCTCTACCGTATCCACCAGTAGCCAAGATAACTATTTTAGATCTAAAACGATGAATCGTTCCATCTTGTAGATTCCAAGCAATAACTCCCTGGCACTTTCCATTTTCCATAATTAAATCTAATGCGAAATATTCTATAAAAAACTCTGTGTCTCTTTTGAGAGCTTGTCCGTAAAGAGTGTGTAAAATTGCATGACCAGTCCTATCAGCAGCAGCACAAGTTCTTTGCACAACGCCATTTCCGTAATTTTTAGTCATTCCTCCAAATGGTCTTTGGTAAATTTTTCCTTCTTGAGTTCGACTAAAAGGAACTCCATATTTTTCTAATTCTATAACTGCTTGAGGAGCCTCTTTGCACAAGAACTCAATTGCATCTTGATCTCCTAACCAATCAGCACCTTTTACAGTATCATACATATGCCAACGCCAGTCGTCTTCACACATATTTCCTAAAGCAGCTGAAATTCCACCTTGTGCAGCTGCAGTATGACTTCTTGTCGGAAATACTTTTGAGACACATGCAGTTTTTAAACCAGCTTCAGATAAACCAACTGCAGCTCTTAAACCAGAACCACCTGCTCCAACAACTACAACGTCATATTCATGATTGATTACTTCGTAACTCATAGACCTAATATAATCATTACTACCACTGCGGCAATAGGTATTGTTAAAGAAATTAATAAAACTAGAAGATTTGCAAATTTTTTTATTTTTTCATCATGAATATAATCCTCGAATATTTCACTAAAACCAATTTTCATGTGAAAAAATGCCAATATAAATATTAAACTCAAAGTTAAAATATTTATCTTATTATTTAAAAACATAACTGCTTCAGAATATGAATAGGTCATCAAATTATCAAATTTGAATAAAAACCATATTAATAATGGTGCAAGAAAAACTGCTGCTATTCTTTGCATAAGCCACTTGGAAACTACCTTGTTCATTATATTACCCATACAGTTAAAGTTAAAAGAAAGGATAAAGCGAGAACTGCTAGTCCGCTTAAGTTTGCAGTTTTAAGTTCATAACCATAACCCATATCCCAAAATAAATGTCTAATACCGTTAAATAGATGATATGAAAATGACCATGTAATACCTATAAAAATAAACTTACCTACAAATGTTGAAGCAAAAATTACAAAATAACCAAAAATTTTTTCTCCCATAAAAAGCATGAAAATCCAAGTAGCCAATAATGATAAACCTAAAAAATTAAATATAGATGTCATCCTATGAGTTATAGAAAGTAATGAGGATAGCTGCCACTTATAAACTTGCAGATGTGGAGATAATGGGCTTTCACGTTTCATATTTATAAAATGTTTTTAGCTGAAATATAATTTTTTTCAAAATTGTATAATGTCTCAACTAGTAAAAATTACTTTAATTTGTCTATAATTGCTGAACCCATATCAGAAGTAGAGACTTTTTTCTTACCATTTTCCATTATATCCGGTGTTCTTAGCCCGTCTTTCAAAACAGCTTTTACAGCTACTTCTATTTCGTTAGATATTTCGTCAAAATTCAAAGAATATTTTAATGCCATTGCAAAACTTAAAATCATAGCCAAAGGATTTGCGATTCCCTGACCAGCAATATCAGGTGCGGATCCATGGCAAGGTTCATACATTGATCTAATTCTTCCATTTTTATCTTTTTCACTCAAAGAAGCAGATGGCAACATACCCAGGGAACCTGTTAACATTGCCGCTTCATCAGAAAGCATATCTCCAAATAAATTATCAGTCACTATAACATCGAACTGTTTTGGATTTCTCACTAATTGCATAGCACAATTATCTGCTAACATGTGACTTAGTTCAATATCTTTGTAATCTTTGCTTTCATCATAAAATTTTTGTACTTCTTCCTTCCATAATAATCCCGCTTCCATTACATTAGATTTCTCTGCTGAGGTTACTTTTTTATTTCTTTTTTTTGCTAAATCAAAAGCTACTTTTGCAACTCTTATAATCTCTTTTGTTGTATAAACATGAGTATTAATACCTTTTCTTTCTCCATTTTGTATTGGTTCAATACCTCTTGGCTCACCAAAATAAATTCCTCCAGTTAATTCTCTTACAATCATAATATCTAAATCAGAAATAACTTCTTTTTTTAAACTTGAAGCACTTGCTAATTCTGAAAAGCAGATTGCTGGTCTTAAATTAGCAAATAATCTTAATTCTTTTCTCAATCTTAACAATGCTCTTTCGGGTCTTTTTGAAAAATCTAATTTGTCGTACTTTGGACCACCAACCGCACCTAATAAAACGGCATCGCTATCTTGTGCTTTATACAAAACATCATCTGTTAAAGGTGTTTTGTTTTTTTCATATGATGCTCCGCCAACTAATTCTTCATCAATTTGTAGATCCAGGTTCTTATTTTTATTCAGGAAAGAAATTAATTTTTTAACTTCTTCCATAATTTCTGGTCCTATTCCATCGCCAGGTAATAATAACAGGTTTTTTTTAGTCATAATTTTAATTAAATTTTAAAATAACCAAGGTGTTTTAGATTTGTTATTTTCGATAAAACTATTAATTTTAGAAGATTTATTTAGTGTCAAAGCAATATCATCATGACCGTTTAAAAGACATTCTTTCCTAAATTTATCAACTTCAAAATCAAATGGTTGATTATCATCTTTATGAATTTTTTGATCTTCTAAATCTACAGTTATCTCCTTTTTTTGAATGCTAAGTTCTGATAACTCTTTAATTTTTTCTGAGTCCATAACAATTGGTAAAATTCCATTTTTGAAACAGTTATTATAAAAAATATCTGCAAAACTTGGTGCTATTACGACTCTGATCCCAAAATCAAGTAATGCCCATGGTGCATGCTCTCTTGATGAACCGCAACCAAAATTTTTATCTGCTATCAATATCTTTGTTTGATTATATGGAGATTGATTTAAAATAAAATTTTCTACGGGTTTTTCATTTTCATCATATCTCATTTCAAAAAATAAACTTTTGCCTAAACCAGTTCTTTTAATAGTTTTTAAAAATTGTTTAGGAATAATCATATCAGTATCAATATTTACAATCGGTAAATATGCGGGGACGCTTTTAACTTTTGAGAATTTTTCCATTATAAAAATTTCCTTACATCAGTTAATTTTCCCTCTATTGCTGCTGCTGCAGCCATTTCAGGACTAAGTAAGTGCGTTCTCCCACCACGGCCTTGTCTTCCTTCAAAGTTTCGGTTTGAAGTAGATGCGCATCTTTCTTGAGGCTTTAATTGGTCTGGGTTCATACCAAGACACATTGAACAACCAGGCTCTCTCCATTCAAGCCCAGCGTCTCTAAAAATTATATCTAAGCCTTCTTTTTCTGCTTGTTTTTTAACAAGTCCGGACCCAGGAACAACATATCCAGTTACATGGCTGCTAATTTTTTTTCCTTTTAATATTGATGCCGCTGATCTTAAATCCTGTATCCTTCCATTAGTACAAGAGCCTATAAAAACTTTATCAATTTTAATTTCATCAATTTTCTCATTTCCTTTGAAGCCCATATAATCCAAAGCTCTTTTTACCGATTTTTTTTTATCTTCATCTGTTTGATCCTCAAATGATGGGACATTTCCGTTTATTGGTATGACATCTTGAGGGCTTGTTCCCCAGGTAACAGAAGGTGGAATTTCTTCAGCTTTAATATTTATAACTTCATCAAACTTTGCATCTGGGTCAGATTTTAATGTTAACCAAAAGTTTTTTGCTTTTTCCCAATTTTCATTTTTTGGTGCCATCGGGCGACCCTTTATAAACTCTACAGTTTTTTCATCTGGAGCAACTAATCCAGCTCTTGCACCAGCTTCGATTGACATATTGCAAATCGTCATTCTTTCTTCCATAGAAAGATTTTTAATTGTATCTCCTGCATATTCTATGACAAAACCTGTGCCACCGGCGGTTCCAATTTTTCCAATAATATTTAGTATAATGTCTTTGGCTGTCACACCTTTTGATAATTTTCCACTTACATTAATTTTCATATTTTTAGATTTAGCTTGAATTAATGTTTGAGTCGCTAAAACATGTTCAACTTCTGAGGTTCCTATTCCAAATGCAAGCGCACCAAACGCACCATGTGTAGCAGTATGACTATCACCACAAACTATTGTCATTCCAGGTTGAGTAAAGCCCTGTTCAGGTCCAATAACATGAACTATGCCTTGTCTAATATCTGTTAAACCATAATAATCAATTCCAAAGTCTTTACAGTTTTTTTCTAGTGTCTCAACCTGTATTGCAGATTCTTTATTTTCTATACCTTTGCTTCTATCAGTAGTGGGCACATTATGGTCAGAAACTGCTAAAGTAAAATTTGGGAATTTGACTTTTCTTCCAGTAATTTTTAATCCTTCAAATGCTTGGGGGCTTGTAACTTCGTGTACCAAATGTCTATCAATGAAAATCAAAGATGTACCATCCTGTTGTTGATCAACTAAATGATTATCCCAGATTTTATCGTAAAGAGTTTTTGCCATTAGAGAAAATTATTTTTTTTCTTTCGACTCGGCTTCTTTTTTTTCCTCTTTTTTAGCTTCTTGTTTGTTATTTGTTTCGTCTTTAGAAGAAGCTGGGCTTTCTACTGCTGCTGTCTTTTGTTCCTCTGCAGCTGATTTATTTTCTATTTCTTTAGCCACATCAATGCCAAGTTTCTTTTTTATCTTTTCATTAATTCTTGCAGATTTACCACTTCTATCTCTTAAATAATATAATTTAGCTCTTCTTACTTTACCTGATCTTATAAGCTCAATTGAATCTATGTTTGGGCTATATAATTGAAAAACTCTTTCAACACCTTCTCCGAAAGAAACTTTTCTCACAGTAAATGATGAATTAATTCCTCCACTTTTCTTAGCTATACATACGCCTTCGAAGGCTTGGATTCTTTGTCTTTTGCCTTCTACAATTCTTACATTTACTCTAATTGTATCACCTGGAAAAAATTCAGTTATTTTTTTTCCAGAAATTAATTTTTCTAAATGTTTTTTTTCGATCTCTTCAATTCTATTCATTTTAATTTTTGCCTTTATTATTACTATACTTTGACCATAAATCTGGTCTAAGGCGCTGAGTTATACTCCTTGATTGATCTAAACGCCAGTCTTTTATTTCGGCATGATTCCCAGATAAAAGTACACTTGGAACCTCCATATCTTTCCATACTCTTGGATGTGTGTACTGAGGATACTCAAGTAAATTATTATTAAAACTCTCATCTTTATTTGAATTTTCATTCCCGAGTACGCCCGGCAATAATCTCAAAATAGCGTCGAGAATAATAATTGCAGCGCTTTCTCCACCGGACAAAACATAATCACCAACAGAAATTTCTTCGATACTTCTGTGATCCAAAACTCTTTGATCCACACCTTCAAAATGGCCACATAATAAATTTATTCCTTCAGATTTAGAAAATTTATTTGCTAATTCTTGATTAAAAACTTTTCCTCTTGGAGATAAATAAAAAGTCTTAAAATTATTTAAGTTTTTTTCTAAGCAACGATCAATAACATCTGCTTTTAGAACCATACCACTTCCACCACCAAAAGGTCTGTCGTCCACTTTAGCATGCTTATCATCAGCATAGTTACGAATATTTGTAACATTAAGTTCCCAGATTTTATTTTCTAAAGCTTTTTGGTAAATTCCATGACCAAGAGCTCCAGGAAAAACTTCAGGATACAATGTAAATATATTCGCTGAAAACATTTTTCTATTTTTTCTCTTCTTTCTGAGTTTCAGCTTTTATATTTTCCTCAGCTTTTTTTTCTTTTGAAGCTTCGGCTTCAACCTTTTTTTCTTTAGAATCTTTTTCTTCCTTAGGCGCTGTAGTTTCAGCTTGTGGTTTTGTTTCTGGTTGTGGACTCTCTGCAGATTTTTCTGCTTCTGCTTTTGTGGCTTCTTCTGAAGCTTTTTTTGCCTCTTCTGCAGCTGCTAATCTTTCTTGAGCCTTCTTTTTTGGTTTAGCTTTGATTGGGTTGTTTTTTTGTGCCGGCTTAGGAATCACATTTGCTTCACCCAAAAATCTTGCAATACGATCAGATGGCCTTGCACCTTTTTCTAACCAATATTTTATTCTATCAATATCTAAACTTAATCTTTCTTTTTTGTCTTTAGGTAATAGAGGATTAAAAAAGCCAACCTTTTCAATAAATCTTCCATCACGTGGTTTTCTAGAGTCTGCAATTACAATTTTATAAATTGGTCTTTTTTTTGCACCCCCTCTAGACATTCTTATTTTTAACATTGCTTTCCTTTCTTTTTGTTATTTTAAGTTATTTAAAAGATCTGGTGGTATACCATCCAAACCTTGTAATGCTCCTCTTCCACCTTTTGACATTTTTTTCATAACATTTGTCATCATTTTATGTTGCTTAAGAAGCTTGTTTACCATTGAAATGTCTGTACCAGATCCATTTGCAATTCTTTTTTTTCTTGAGCCTCCAATAATTTTTGGATTAACTCTTTCATTTGGTGTCATAGATAAAATTATTGCCTCTTGCTTGTTTAGTAGGCTTTCATCTAAGTTTGATTCATCGATTTGTTTTTTCATTTTTGAAACTCCTGGCATCATGCTGAGAACACCGCTCATTCCACCAACTTTTTTCATTTGTCTAATCTGTTGTAAATAAGTATCGAAAGTAAAAGATCCTTTTTTTAAATCTTCTTCAATCTTTTCAACTTTTTCTTGCTCTAAATCTTCTGCAACTTTTTCAACTAAAGAAACAACATCTCCCATTCCAAGAATTCTATTAGCAATACGATCAGGGTGGAAAGTTTCTAATTGATCAATTTTTTCACCTGTAGCTAAAAATTTTATAGGACATCCTGTTACTGCCTTCATACTTAATGCAGCTCCGCCTTTTCCATCTCCATCAATTCTTGTTAGAATAATTGATGTTAAATTCACCGTTCTCTGAAACTCCTGAGCAATATTTACAGCATCCTGTCCAGTCAGTGAGTCTGCAACTAGTATGATTTCGTGTGGCTGAATTTCATTTTCAAGCTGTTTAAGCTCCATCATCATCTGTTGATCAATTTGTGTTCTTCCAGCCGTATCAAAAATAACTACATCTTCACCACTTAAAGAAACTGCATTCATAGCCCTTTTCGAAATCTCAACAGGCAGCTGTCCTTCAATAATTGGCAGTGTTTTAATATCATTATCATTTCCTAGCACCTCTAACTGTTGTTGCGCAGCGGGACGATAAATATCTAAACTTGTCATTAAAACTTTTTTTGATAATTTTTTTTGTA
>JAYNJZ010000029.1:0-11696 GCA_038110645.1 Candidatus Pelagibacteraceae bacterium | reverse complement strand
AACTTGATTATGTCAATTTTGGTTTTAAACCAATTGAACCTAATGCAGATTCTTTTTTTCCACTTCCTTGGGTCTGATCAGGTTTATCAGAATGTCTTGATGGATAAATATCTTTATATAAAATATTTGAAATTTCATCAAAAGTTAATGTTTCATAATCCATTAAAGCTTTTGCTAATTTATGAAGATCATCCATTTTATCTTCCATGATCTTTTGTGCTTTTTTATAACCTTCAAATACAATTCTTTTCACTTCTTTATCAATCTTTTGCACTGTTTCTTCTGACATACTTTGGTTTTTAGTAATTGATCTTCCTAAAAAAACCTCTTCTTCATTATCACCATATGCAATCGGACCTAATTCTTCTGACATTCCATATTTTGTTACCATATCTTTTGCAATTTGAGTAACTTTTCCAATATCTGAACTGCCGCCTCCACCAGCACCAGTAGTCACCTTATCTTTTCCAAATATTTTTTCTTCTGCAACTCGACCTCCCATTGCCATAGCAATCATTCCTTCAAATTGATCTTTGGATTGATAATCTTCATCTTTTTCTGGTAACCACATGACCATACCACCTGCCATTCCTCTTGGTATAATTGTTGCTTTATGCATTTTGATATTTTTTATTTTTACATTTAATCCAACAATGGCATGACCTGCTTCGTGATAAGCGGTTAATCGTTTATCATCTTCTGTAATAACTTTTGATCTTCTTTCTGCTCCCATCATGATTTTATCTTTTGCTTCCTCAACATCAATCATCGTCACAATTCTCTTATTTTTTCTTGCTGCAAGTAATGCGGCTTCATTCACAATATTTGCTAAATCAGCACCTGAAAATCCAGGAGTTCCTCTTGCAATAGTTTTTAAATCAACATCAGGACCTGTTTGAATTTTTTTTGCGTGTACTTTTAAAATCGCTTCTCTTCCAATAATATCTGGTCGCGGAACAACTACTTGTCTATCAAATCGACCTGGGCGTAATAATGCTGGATCCAAAACATCAGGACGGTTGGTTGCAGCGATTAAAATCACTCCATCATTCGTTTCAAAACCATCCATCTCAACAAGTAATTGATTTAAAGTTTGTTCTCGTTCATCATTTCCTCCACCAAGTCCAGCTCCTCGGCTTCTTCCGACTGCGTCAATCTCATCGATAAAGATGATACAAGGTGCATTCTTTTTACCTTGTTCAAACATATCTCTTACTCTTGATGCCCCAACTCCTACAAACATTTCAACGAAGTCTGATCCTGAAATGGTAAAGAAAGGAACGTTCGCTTCACCAGCTACAGCTCTAGCAATTAATGTTTTACCTGTACCTGGAGGTCCGACTAATAATGCACCTTTTGGAATCTTTCCACCAAGCCTTTGGTACTTCCTAGGGTCTTTTAAAAATTCTACAACTTCCTCTAATTCTTCTTTTGCTTCTTCAACACCTGCAACATCTTTAAAAGTTACTCTTCCTTTAATTTCATTCATGAGTTTAGCTTTAGACTTTCCAAAACCCATTGCTCCGCCTTTTCCTCCTTGCATCTGTCGCATGAAGAATATCCAAACACCAATTAAGAGTAACATTGGGAACCAAGATAAAAGAACACCAAAGAATGAAGGCATACTATCTTCAGATGGTCCAGCAGTAATCGCAACGCCTTTGTTAGTTAACTTGTCAACTAGATCAGGGTAATTAGGAGCGTATGTTTTAAATCTTGTACCATTTGAAAAAGTTCCTGAAACATCATTTCCTCGAATATCCACTGATGTCACATTTCCTTTATCAACTTCTGTTATAAAAGTTGAAAACGGCAAATCTTTAGATGATGCATTTTTAGGATTTTGAAATAAATTAAATAATCCTAAAACTAAAAGGGCTATTATTCCCCACATCATTAGATTTTTAATATTCATATATTTTAAAATAATTATTAATTTGTTTTAAACAAGATCAAAAAGGTCTCATTTATCAACGTTTTCTATTTTCCTTTTTTACTTTGACTGAATTAAGGCCATTTTCAAAAATATATCCTCCAAGAGTTACATTTTTGCTATTTTTATCTGATAAATCCGTAATTAGACGGTCAATTCCCTTTGCTCT
This sequence comes from Candidatus Pelagibacteraceae bacterium, assembly GCA_038110645.1. Lineage (GTDB taxonomy): Bacteria > Pseudomonadota > Alphaproteobacteria > Pelagibacterales > Pelagibacteraceae > HIMB114. The sequence goes on along the minus strand of JAYNJZ010000029.1, from coordinate 9,594 downwards.
CGGTGGATAATCTTTATTATTTGTAAAAAAGTTTGAGATGGATCTAAAGATTACTTCATAGGGTTCTTTGAATAATTTTTTTGAAATTAAGATGGAATTGCTTTTTTTTATAATAAATTTTTTTGTAGCTGAATTGGAATAAAATTCTAGTGCTTCACTTGCTTTATTTAAATTATTTAAAGTTGAAAGCAGTCTCTGATCTCCAAAACCTTCTCTTTCCATAAAAGATCTTAATTTCCTAACTCTCGATCTTAAATATTTATCATCAAAATTACTTGGATCTTTTACATAAAAATTGAAATATTTTTTAGAGATTTTGATTAAATCTTGCTTTTTAATATTTAATAAAGGTCGTAAAAAATATAAATTTTTAAAATTTGAAACTTTCTTTATTGGAGATAAGCCGGTTAAACCACTTCCTCTACTTAATCTGATATAAAAGTTTTCAATTTGATCATCTAAATGATGTCCAAGGAGGATGTTTTTAACTCTATTTTTTTTACAAAAACTAATAATTTTTTCATATCTTTTTTTTCGAGCTTCTGAATGAAAATTTTTAATGTTATTAAATTTAATTTTAAAAATATGTGATTTGACTTTATTTTTTAAAAGAATTTGTTTTACTTTTTTTGCCTCTTTATCACTTCCTTTTCTAACCCCGTGATCAACGATAATACCTTCAAATTTCACTTTTCTTTCTTGGGAGTATAGTTTTGACAAATAAACTAGGGCTAAACTATCAGAACCCCCTGAGACACCAATAACAAACTTTTTTGCTTTTAAATGTTTGTCTAAAAATTTTTTATAATTCGGATAAATATTTGTTAATTGATTATCCAACAGTTGGGCACTTGTATTTTTTCTTTTCATACTTTGCCTTTTGGATAACAGACTGCTTAGCCTTTGGATACTGTTTCTTTATTCCGTCTAACATTTGACAGCCCTGATCTTTTTCTCCAAGTTCTGAAAGTGTAACTCCAAGCTTCAATAAGTTTTGTGGACCTTTAGAGCTTTGAGGATATTTTTGGTAACCATCTAAATATGCAGCGGCAGCATCATGATAAAGCTGTCTAATATAAAAAGTTTCTGCATACCAATATTGCGCATTGCCTGCGAGCTTGTGATTTGGATTTTTTTTAACAAACTCTCTTAAAGCTAATTCGGCTTGATCATAATCTCCAACTTTTATCAAACCAGTTGCAAATTTGTATTGCTCTTCTGGAGATTTGTTTGGAAGAATTTCTTTTACTTCTGCATCTTCAATTTTAACAACTCCGGCTGGATTTACAGAATTAGTTTTTTGTTGTGGTTCTTTTTGTACAACCATTTTTCCAAGGTCTTTGGGTTTGTCTGTGCCAGGAAATTTTTTTGGCTGTTTTTTTGAAACTTTTTTGACATCACCCGTTTCCAAATCTGAAATTCTTAATTCATTATCTCTTTGTGTCTTATTAATTCTTTCATTTAACTGTTCAAATGAAAACATGACTTCTTCATGACTAGCAGTTAATTTTTGAATTTGCTCTTCGAGCTCAGTAATTTTTACTAGTTGTCGTGTTAAAGCTCCCTCTAATGATCCTGAAACTTGCTTTCCGCCTGAACCTTTGAAGCTTTGAGAGTAAACTGCTTTTTCTAAAGTTTTTAAATCTTTTTTAATTTGTTTAAGTTCATCTAAAACTTGATTTAACTTCTCATTTGCTTGCGCAGGTGAAAACATCAGAACAAATGAAATTATAATAATTACAAATCGCATAAATTAATTAATACTCAAAAAATTGGCAAAAAAAAGACCCTGGTATTACCCAGGGTCTTTAATAATTTTTTTTTAACTGATTACTTTGCTTTTACAGTTACTGCTCGTCTATTTTGAGACCAAGCTAATCTTGAAGACTCTGGATTTACAGGTCTTTCTTTACCATAACTGATTACTGTAATCTTGCTACCGCTAACACCTTGAGACATTAAAAAGTCTCTTACAGAGTTCGCACGTCTTTCACCTAATGCTAAGTTGTACTCTCTCGTACCTCTTTCATCGGCATGACCTTCAACAACTACACTAATACCAGAAGACTTAATATAAGCAGCTTGCTTATTTAAAGTTTGTTTTGATGCAGTGTGTAATGATGATCTGTTTGTTGCAAAGAAAACTCTATCAGGAACACCGGCAGCTAAAAATTTAACTGTATCTGTTCCAGTGTACCAATCGTTTCCAGATTTCCTTCCGCCAGTTGCACAGGCAGATAATAAAAAACCTAAAACTGCTACAAGAGCGAAATTTCTAATATTAGTTAGTGACATATATCCTCTTAAAATTTAAATTTTATTAAAGTAATATCTACATAATTGACCTTAGGTTTCAAGCTAAAATCAAAATAATTAATAACAATTAAGCCTATTTTGACAATAATCCAGACCAAGATGGGTCGGAAGCGTCGGTTGGGGTTTTGATTTTTACCTCATTATATCCAGTGATATCAATTGCCCATAAATTGGCGCTAGCTCCTTTTCCTTTTTTGCCGCCAGCAGTTTCTCTATAAAAAATTAAAACTCTTCCGTTTGGTGACCATGACGGTGCTTCTTGGTAAAAATTTTGAGTTAACAATCTTTCGCCCGTACCATCGGTTCTCATTACACCAATGTAAAATTTTCCTTTATGAATTTTAGTGAAAGCAATTAAATCACCTCTAGGTGACCAAACAGGAGTTCCATATAAACCTTTGCCTCTAGAAATTCTTTTTGCCCTTCTTCCATCGCTTCTCATTACATAGATTTGTTGGAAACCACTTCTATCTGAGTTAAATACTATAAATCTTCCATCTGGTGAAAAAGATGGGGAGGTATCAATTGCTGGGTTGGAAGTAATTTGCTCAACCTTACGAGATTGAATATCCATAGTATAAATATCTGAATTTCCATCTCGTGCAAAACTCATGATAACCTTTTTTCCATCTGGAGAAAATCTAGGTGCGAAAGTCATTCCTGGAAAATCACCAACTACTTCTTGAATTCCAGTTTCTATATTTAATAAATAAACTCTTGGTAAATTTTTAAAATAAGACATGTAAGTTACCATCTTACCATTTGGACTAAATCGTGGTGTTAAGACTAATTCATTTCCTAATGTTAAAAATTTATTATTTGCTCCATCTTGATCCATGATTGCAAGTTTTTTTACTCTTTGTGTTTTTGGACCACTCTCGGCAACATAAATTATTCGAGTATCAAAATAACCTTCTTCTCCAGTTAATCTTTGATATATTTTATCAGAAATAATATGTGCAATTCTTCTCCATGATGTTGGGGTGGCAAAAAGTGCTAATCCTTCTATCTCTTTTGCTGATACTACATCCCATAACCTAAATTCGACTCTTAGCCTTCCTTTATCGTCAACTTTTAATTTTCCAGAAACCATAATTTGAGCTTTAATTAATCTCCAATCTTCAAATCTAGGTTTTAAATGAGATAATTTTGGTTTTTGAATATAAGATTTATTATCCAACACATAAAATAAACCAGATCGCATTAAATTTCCTTTAATTACTTTTGGTAAATTTTCCTCTAGTTTTAATTTTTTAATTTTTTCTGGAAACTGCTCAGGATTATCAACGTAAAAATTTGATACCGCTGTTGGCAAAGGTTCAAGATTACCTCTGGTAATATCAATTGTTACTACAGCGAATGATTTGCTTGTATAAAACAATACCAACAAAAATATAAACAGGTTTCTCATAATTATCCTTTTAACATTTCTTTTGCGTCAAAATTAAGTTGTAAATCTTTCCATTTATCATGTCCAGTCGTTGGCATTTTTAAAGGATTGCATAGTCGAACAGCCCTTAATGCACTTTCAGCTAAAACCTTATAAAAACCTTGTCCTGGTCTATTCATTCTAACATGATCTAAAATTTCTGAACTTAATATAGATCCATCTTTATTAAGTTTTAACCTAATTCTTACTGTTAAATCCTCATCATAGGGTAAGCCCAACGGAATATTCCAGCATTTAAATATCTGAGCTTTGATCGCATCTTCTTGGGTGATCGTAAGCCCTTTATCTAAGCTTACACTTGAGTCTTGGTTTTGAGTTATATCTAGACTTTCTTTTTGTTGTAAATCAGCAGTTTCTTCCTTGGATTTATCAATAAGTGCTGCAATTTTATTAGGATCAAACAGCTCTTTTTTTTCAAATTCAGAAGATTGCCTAATCTCATCTTTTACCTCCTCTGGATTTTGCTTGTCTGTTTCTTTAGGCTTTTTCTTTTTAATTTGATCAGGCATTGGAACTGCATCCTGTTTTTCTTTTTTTACAATTTTTGGAGGCGCTTGTTTAGTGACAACCCTTTCTTTTTCTTCTTTAATTTTATCAATAATTTCTTTTGCTTTTGGAGCGAAAGGCAAAGCAGTTTTGTCTGATATTTGAATTAAATCAATTGATATTATAGGAGGAACATCAATTGGTTTTTTCATTACAAAGGGTAATGTTAAAAATGTTATTGCAAATATACTAAGGTGAAAAAGTATTGATAATGATAAACTTCTAAACATTAACTATCGCTTAGTTTCTGTTATTAAAGCTACCTTTGTAAAACCGTTTCCAGATAAATTCCCCATAATTTCGATCACTCTACCGTAATTAAGATTTTTATCCCCTCTAACATATATTCTTGTATCGGTCCTATTTTTTGAAATCGCTAAAAGTTTTGGAACCAAATCCGAATAACCTACCCTTGTATCTTGTACAAATATTTCTCCTTTAGCATTTATAGAAACTGTTAAAGGTTCATTGTCATCAGGTAATGAGTCTGCGTTTGTTTCTGGAAGATTAACAGGCACTCCTACAGTTAACATGGGAGCTGTTACCATAAATACGATTAATAACACCAACATGACGTCTACAAATGGAGTAACGTTTATTTCACTTATTGGAGAATTGGATCTTGATGTATTTCTGTTTAAGTTAATACCCATTTAAATAATTGAAATAAAAGTTTGAGTAAAATTTTCCAATTTTTGAGTATATTTTCTAGAGTTACTAGTAAATTTATTATAAGCAACGACCGCAGGAATAGCGGCAAGCAATCCAAGTGCAGTAGCAAATAATGCCTCTGCAATACCAGGGGCAACGATTGCTAAACTTGTATTTCTTGAAATTGCAATTGATTGAAATGAATTCATAATACCCCAAACTGTTCCAAATAATCCTATAAATGGAGCAACAGATCCTACAGTTGCTAAAAAGGTTAATTTATTTTCATACTTTTCTACTTCTTTATCAATTGCCACATCCATAACTCTCTTTACTTTTTCTGTTAGAATATTTTGAGACTGACTTTTGTTGTCTGCTAAATATTTTGCACCGGATCTAAATACAATTGTCATTGGATCTTCGCTGTCCGGGCTTGTTTTATCTAATAGAGTATTAACAGATTTAGAATTTATAAAATCTTCTTCAAACTCTTCCGAGCTCTTATTAATTTTTTTAAAAACTTTGTATTTTTCAAATATTAAAGCCCAAGAGTAAACCGAGGCAGCAATTAAAATTATAATTACCGACTTTACGATAAAATCTGCTCTTGTAAATAAAGTCCAAAAAGAAAAATCTGCTGCAGCTATTGCGGAGGCTGCTGCTCCAACTTGTGGTTCCATATATCTTACTTCCTATTTTTGAAAATTGTCATTAATATGTCAGCGATTTATTGATATTTGTTACTAAATACAACTTTTGAAGGAATTATAAAGCTCATCAGGCATCTTTTTGGGTCTTCCAGATTGATCTATAACTGCTAGTTCTACCTTCGCCTTAACGCGAAGCTCATCTTCAACTATTACAGATTGAATTAAATTAATTCTTACTTGAGATATTTTTAATAATTCTGTTTCAATCTTAATCTCCTCTTCAAATTTAACAGGCTTTTCGTAATCAGTGTGACATGATCGAACAACAATATATGTATCTAAATTATTTAGTTTTTTATGATCAAATCCCAATGAATAAATCAATTCTGTTCGAGCTCTTTCAAAATATTTTAGATAATTAGCATAGTATACAATGCCTCCTGCATCAGTATCTTCATAATATATCTTTGTCTTATAAGTATGCTTTTTAACCATGAAATCCTTCATTATTATAATGATCTAAAAAATATCGACCAATCAAAATTGCATCGGCTTTATTTGCATCTTTTTTTTTTGCCATATCATTTGAAAAATTTGGAAAAAGCTCAATGGCTTTAGTTCTGCTTGCGTCTTTAGATGATCCAATTAAATTAAAATGTTTTTTCCATTTTACTGGTCTAATAAAATGTATCGGAAGAGAAAGAGCCGAGCATATTCCCTTGATTACACCAAATGATTGGCCAAAGTTAAACATACTTGTCACTCCTTGACCTGGCATTGCAGATACATGTTCAATAACAACTGCAACCTCTTGGGATCCATTTATTCTATTTTTTATTTCTAAAGTTAATTGAGCTGCATTTATTTGTTTCTTATTTTTTTTACCTTCACTCATGGTTGGCATATCGATTACTTCTTTCAATTTCTTATTTTCGTAAACACTTAGCGCACCACTCACACCTGGATCAATTCCAAAAACAATCAAGATGACATCTCCTCTAAAATTTTTTGATCTACTTCAAAATTTGAATAAACTTTTTGAACATCATCATCGTCTTCAAGAGAATCAATAAAATTGATAATTTTTTCAAAATTTTGCCTGTCCACTTTTACAGTATTTTTAGGATTGTAAATAATTCCACTAAAAGCCAATTTATATTTTTTTTCTAATTCAATTTGAATGGGATGTAATTGATTTTTTTCTGAATAAATCTCATAAAAATTACCTTCAACTTTAAAATCATTAGCTCCTATATTGGTAGAAAGTTCAAAAATTTCATTCTCATTAGATGTTTCTTTGTTAATTTTTATCAATCCACAAACATCAAATTGATATGACACTGATCCCTCTGATCCTAAGGAGCATCCATTTTTTTCAAAGATAGATCTTATGTTTGATATAGTTCTATTTTTATTATCCGTTAATGCTTCAACAATAATTCCTGTTCCTGAAGGTCCAAAACCCTCATAAACTACTGACTCATAGTTTGTATCATCACCACCTTGCGATTTTTTAATTGCTCGGTCAATATTATCTTTAGGCATATTAGCTTCTTTTGCAGTTTGGATGGCAGATCTTAATCTTGGATTCATGTTTGGGTCTGGCATACCAAGTTTTGCCGCAACAGTAATTTCTCTACTTAATTTTGAAAAAAGCTTTGATCGCTGTTTGTCAGCCTTGCCCTTTTTATGCTTAATACCAGCCCAATGAGAATGTCCTGCCATACTAATTTTTACTAAATTTTAATTTTCCACCTATCATAATAGGCTCTATATTTTTTGCTAATCCTGTTTTTTCATCTGCAATTACTTTTATTCCAGTTATCGTAGCATCTTCAATTACCGGAATAAGTCTTTCACTTTTTTTTTTAAAAAATTTTAAAATAGCATTTTCCTTATTCATGCCAATTACTGAATTATAGTCTCCGCACATTCCAGCATCAGTCTGGTATGCAGTTCCTTTTTCTAATATGCGATAATCAAGAGTTGGGGTGTGAGTATGAGTTCCAACAACAAAAGTGGCTTTTCCATCTAAAAAATGACCCATTGCTTGCTTCTCACTCGTAATTTCAGCATGGAAATCAACTGCTAAAAAATCCACTTCCTTTTTTAAATTTATTTTTTTTATTTTTTCCTCAATAAAAGGAAATACGTCTTCGCATTTTTTCATATAAACATTTCCCATCAGATTCATTACTCCAACTTTAAACCCTTTTTTTTCAAAAATTTCAAAACCTCTTCCTGGTGTTCCATCCATGAAATTCATTGGTCTTAATAATCTTTTTTCTTTTATGATATGGTTCATTGTTTCTTTTTGATCCCAAATATGATTACCTGATGTAATAACATCAACACCCGCTGCAAACAGATCGTTACAAATTTGCTCGGTAATTCCGTAACCTCCTGCAGAATTTTCACCATTTGCAATTACAAAATCAATCTCATAGCTATCGATTAAACTTTTAAGCTTTTCAATGACAATATTTCTTCCGGCTCTGCCAACAATGTCTCCTAAAAATAAAAAATTCATTAATTAATCATACTCTTTTCGGTAATAATAAAATTTAACTTCTTATCATGCTTTTCTAATGGGATTTTTTTTGTTTCTTGAAAAGAAAAGGCAATACCAATTGATATAAGGTTTATTTGATTTGAAATTTCATTTAAAAAACGATCATAGAAACCTCTTCCATATCCTAGACGGTTTTTATTTCTGTCAAATGCAAGAAGTGGAACCAAAATAACCTCTGGCTTAGCTTTTCTATTTTTTTTATTTGGCTCTAATATTCCAAATCGATTAACAAAGAATGGTTCGTTTCTTTTCCATTCTCTAAAACTCATTTTATTGTTTTTTTCAACTACTGGTAAAAAGCTTTTTAAACCTTTAATATTAATTTTTGAAATAATTGAGATAATATCAAGTTCATAGTTTATTGGATAATAAAATCCTAATCTTTTAATTTTTTTATGGGTACAAATTTTTTTTATGTTTTTACTGATAAAATTTTTATTATTTTCGCTAAGTTCAAAATAATTATTTTTTCTTATTTTAATAAACTTTTCTCTAATTTTATTTTTCATTAAGTCTAAACAGCTTTAGTTATAAAGCTATTAATAGACTCACTTGCTTTATTTAAAATCTCTGAATAATTATTTTGATTTTCTTCTACTGTTTTTTTTAACCCTTCTAACTTTATTTTCAATTCATCTACTTCTTTATCTCGATCATCTTTATAACTAACGGATAAATTTTTAATTTCTTTAAATTTTTTTTCTAATTCATTAGAATGGTTTTTAAGTTTTGCTAAAGCAGTTTTTAAAGTATACAACTCATCGATAACTTGTATTGCAGTAATTAATAAAAGTTTACCCTCACCTAGATTTCCCAGATCTTTCTTTAATTGGTTAAATTTCTTTCCAAGTTCGTCGGTAAGTTTTTGTAAATCTTCTTCCTGACCTTCTTCACATGCCAATAAATAATCTCTACCATTAAAATTAACATTAACATTTACCATTCCTTAGACCCCAACAAATCATCTGCATCTTGATTAAGTTCATCAAGTCTTCTTGATACTTCGTCTTTATGCTTTTCGGCTTGAATTACTTTATATCTTGAGGTTTCTAGATCCTGCTCTAATTTTGCTATAGATTTTTTTAATTCAGAATTCTCCTCTTCAATCTGATGGATTTTATCTTTTAAATTCTTATTAAATGAATCATCTGAGTTCATTGTATTCTCAAGATCTTGTAATTCTGCTTTGAGGCCTTCATTTTCATTTTCAAGTGTGGATAACTTTACACTCAAATCATTTTTTTCAGTCTCTAATTTTGCTTTAACCTCTTGAAGATCCACAATCTTTTTCTTTGATCCGACTACTAAATCAGTAATCGTGTCTAATCTTACTAAAGACTCAAGTAATTTCTGTTCTTTTTCTTTTAAATTATCCATAGAAATCGAATATTATTATTTATAATTATACT
>JAYNJZ010000028.1:0-12155 GCA_038110645.1 Candidatus Pelagibacteraceae bacterium | reverse complement strand
GTACTGGTCTGTTTTAACATCTTTATAATCTTTTTTGTTTTCTTCAAACCTTTCATCCCAATAAGGCATAGTAATAGAAATAACGTTTGATTTAGTTGCGCTCGTCAATTTTTTTCTTGGTCTTGATTGAGCCAACTCAAAAGCAAATTTTTGTACTCTATCAATACCTATTTTTGACATCACAGTTTCTTGAACAACTATTTCTCTTTCTGTGCCTTGATACATTCTTCCACCAACTGAAGAATATTCACCTTCAGTATTTTCACGAACAATCAACATATCAATATCACCTGGTTTTTTATTTGCTAATGGACAAGGAACTCCTGGCATTAGTTTGACTGGTCGTAAATTAATGTATTGATCGAAGTCTCTTCTAAATTTTAATAAAGATCCCCATAAAGAAATGTGATCTGGTAGTCTATCAGGATCACCAACAGCGCCAAAAAATATTGCATCATGCTTTTTTAATTTATCTTGCCAGTCATCAGGTAGCATTTTTCCATGTTTTTCATAGTAATCACATGAAGCAAAATCATATTCTTCTATTGTCAGTTTAAATTGATGTTGTTTTGCGACCTCTTTTAAAATTTTAATACCTTCTGGAACAACTTCTTTACCTATTCCATCACCGGCAATTGAAGCAATTTTATATTCTTTCATTTTAAAAATTTTTCTAAATTTGGTTTAAAATAATCTGGACCTTTCAATACCTTGCCATGCTCATTATAAATAGGTTTTCCATCTTTTCCAAGTTTACTCATGTTCGATTTTTGAACTTCATCAAAACAGCTATCAAGATCAATTCCAAATGCATGACCAGCACCATAAGTTACATATAAAATATCAGTTAGGGCGTCAGCAACCTCCTTAATATCCTTATTTTTAATGGCATCTTTCAGCTCCTTTAATTCTTCCTCAATCAAATCAATTCTTAGTTTCTGAATTTTTTCATCTGGGAAATCAGGTTTTGTTTTAACTTCCTGTCCAAAAGTAGACATAAATTTTTTGACACTACTAAAATTACTCATATACTAAAACTACCACTTAAAATGAATTTAATAATTAAAATTTTTTGTTTTTTACTCTTATCCACAAAACTATATTCATTTGAAAATCCAAAAATAAATTTAGGTAAATTTTCTATGAATAAATATGAAATTACAATTACAGAATTTTCTAAATACGCAAAAAAAAACAATGTTACTACTTTAGCAGAAAAAAACGGTGGTGGCTTTGAATGGGGAGCTGGCTGGGAAAGAAGAACAGGCTGGAACTATAAAACGCCTTACGGAAAAAAACCAAAAAGTATTTTGGAACCAGCTACTCATATAAATCGGTATGAGGCAGAAAAATTTTGCAAATATAAAGGTGGTAGGCTGCCAACATTCAATGAATGGAAATTAGCTGCATATACACAAATTTTAAAATCAAATAAATTTGAAGTTGGACAAACATATACATATCCAAGTGGAAAAAAGCCTGAAGGTTTAAATTCTCAAGGTGTATTAAATTATAATAAACATGTTGATGTTACATCTTTGCCTGATGGTATTAATGGATTTGTTGCAATGGGAGGGAATGTTTGGGAATGGATTGATGATCAAAAAGGGAATGACTCTTTAACGGCAGGAGCCTCTTGGTGGTACGGATCATCCAAAACCAAAGTTTCTGGAGTTCAATTTAAACCATCTGATTTTTATGTAATTTATATTGGATTTAGATGCGCTTTTGATAATTAGTTCAGATGATCAAAATAGATATTTACACTACACCATACTGTCCTTTTTGTATAAGGGCGAAAAAACTCTTAAAAGATAAAAACATAAATTTTAATGAAATAGATTTGTCAGAAAATCCTGAAAAATTTGAAGAAATGATCAATAAATCTAATGGTGCAAAAACTGTTCCGCAAATATTTGTTAATGATACTCATATCGGTGATTGTGACCAAATTCATGAACTTGAAAATAAAGGTGAATTAGATAAAATTTTAAAAATTTAATGAGTTTATATTTTTTATCATTCTTTGCAGGTATAATAAGTTTTTTATCACCTTGTGTTTTACCTTTAATACCTGGATATATTTCTTTTATCAATGGGACTACACTTGAAGGTTTGGAAGATAAAAATAAAAACTTTCTTCTAAAAGAAACTCTACTTTTTACTTTAGGATTTTATATTGTATTCATTTCATTAGGAGCAACAGCCACATTTTTAGGCTCATTAATATTTGAATATTCAAAATTTTTTACATATTTTGTTGGTATTGTCATAATTTTCTTTAGTTTAAATATGATTGGACTATTGCAGTTAAGACTACTCAATCAGGATCTAAAATACCATTTTCATAATCATATAACAAAACCATATATGTCATTTTTAGTTGGAGTTGGTTTTGGTTTTGGTTGGTCTCCTTGTATAGGGCCAATTTTAGGTTCAATATTAGCTTTAGCATCTTTAGAAACCACAATAACCAAAGGTATAATATTGTTAACGATATACTCAATTGGCTTAGCAATACCTTTTATTTTATCAGGACTATACATTACAAAATTTTTAATTTTTTCAAAAAAAACCAGAGTTCATATTATAAAGATACAAAAAATAAGTGGGTTTATATTATTAATAACTGGAGTTCTAATAATTACAGGAAAACTTCAATCACTGGGTTATTACTTATTAGATTGGTTTCCTCTACTTGGTAAATTAGGTTAATTTAACAAATTATACTGATATTCTCTTGCTTTGATAACGCTTTCTGGCAAATCAAGTTCTACATCACTTAACTTTATTATATCATCTTTTTTAATATCCTTTTTCAATATTGCGCCATCAGAAAGACCAAGGGGTAATATTTTTTGGTCTTTAGAATTCGATGAAGTAATTAATTTTCCCCTTGCGCAGAACCCTCCTTCTCCATCTAATTTTTCGCCAACCTTTAAGTCTTTCTTTGCATATGAAGCAACCTCAGCATTATAAAAAAATGTTGAACCAGTTGGTTTTTTTTCTAAAGCTATTGAATAAATTGATTGTGCAAGCTCAAGTCCGATGTAATGATATGGTCTCCAGATAGCTGAAAACGATCCAGAGCTATCCGTCACCATTCCATAATCTCTGAAGCAATTTTTAACATATTCATTTTGACCTTTGATAACAATATAAACGCCCCATCTTAAATCATTAGGAATGTCTTTTTTATTGTTATCAATACTTGAAATAACTTCTACCTGTCCATCATAGTCTATTAGGCCACCTAAAGATTTTGGGATAAGTTTTTTTGCAATATCATAAACTCCAATCGAGGGAAAAGTTAATCCATTATTTGGGCATTTTAAACCTGAGGCATTACTTACTGCAGCCATCTCAATTGCACTTTTATCTCCGCAAGTAAATGAGTTAAACATTTTAGGATTCATGCCTGATTCTATCTCTGCTTTTTCCTTGGTGAGTCCGTAATGTTCCCAAACTGTATCAGGGGTAGAATATTCAAATGTAGGATGATACTTGGTGCCTTTTCCTGCGCAGGTTACGTGAAAACCATTAATCTTTGCCCATTCTATTTGCTCCATAATCAAAGAAGGTTGGTCGCCATATGCCATCGAACATACTACATTATTTTTTTGAGCTAAATCAGATAAGTACTTTCCACAAGTTACATCTGCTTCCACATTTACTAGAATAATATGTTTTCCTTTATTGATTACTTTTTCAGCATGCACAGTTCCAACAACAGGATTTCCTGTAGCTTCAATAAAAATATCAATATCTCTGTTTATGACATCATCTAATGAAGTTGAAAAATTGATCTCATTAAGAGTTAAATTTTTTATTCCACTTTTTAAACAATTATTTTTTGCATTTTTAATATTTAAGTCAACAATGCTATCTATTTTAATTTTTTGGAGTTGATTATATTGTGACAGAAACATAGAAATAAACTTTCCACATCCTATAAAACAGACTTTGATTGGTGATTTGAGATCTAATAACTTTTGATACAAAAACATTATTTGAATTTAGATGAGACTACAATTCCAGTCAAAATAAATAAAGCTCCATAAATATGAAAATTGGCTAATCTTTCGCCTAACAAAAATATTGCCATTAATGAACTAAACACTGGCATTAAATGTAAAAATACACCAGATCTACTTGGACCAATTATTTGAATTGCACCGATCCAAAAAATATAAGCACCAATTCCAGCAAATAAAACAACATAGCCAATGGTTAACATTACAGGAAGATTCAATTGAAGATATTGCGAAGAATAGAGTTCAAAAAAATAAAATGGAGTTAAAAATACTAAACCAATAATTATTAGTGTCTCTAAAAGTGCTAATGGAGCTAAATTAATTTTCTTTTCTTTGACCATTATTGAATAAGTAGCCCAAGAAATCATTGCGACAAGTATCCATAGATCACCCTTATTTAAATTTAAGCTTAATAATTTATTAAATTCTAATTTAGTTATAATTATCAAAACACCAAATAAAGAAGTTGCTACTCCAATAATTTGATTAATTTTTATTTTTTCATTTGTAAAACAAGATGAAAAAAAAATTATTAATACGGGGATTGTGGATATCATTAGGACCCCATTTAATACTTGAGTGTAGTTTAATGAATAATAAACAACTGAGTTAAAAATTGTTATACTCGTAAATCCCATAATAGATAAAGGAACGATTTTTTTTTTTATTTCACTATAGTTTTCAATTATATTTTTATAAGTAAATGGGAAGAGAATGATAAATGCAATTAACCATCTATAAAAATTTAAAGTAAATGGTGGAATATCAAAAAGTGTAGCGATCTTTCCTACGATAAAATTTCCCGCCCAAAAAAGCGTGCAAAGTATTAAAAAAACATAAGCTTTAATATTTTGCATAAATATTAAAAATTATTTTTTATTTCTTTCTTCAAGAAATTTATAAATGGGCTCCATATCCTGGTACATTTTTTTTATGTTTGATGACGTATCATATTCAAAAAATGCTGGACATATACCGTGAACAAATGCGGTAAAGGATGACTTGAGACATTTTATGCTTGCTCTAAAAGCAAATCTTTGATGCTCAAAATAAGTTTTGTTGGCATCTTGCAGATGCTGTTTAATTTTTTTAATCATAATTTTAATAATTGATTTTTATTAAAATTAAGATTGATTTACAGCTTTTTTCTCTGAATCTTCAATCTCAAGTTGCTTTTCTTTTTTTTCTCTTGATTTATTTTGAGATTGTTTAGTTGTGGATGATGATGATTTTTGAGTAAGCCTTTTAATGTATCCGTCTACATCAGCACCCTCATCTATTTTTAAATTTTCTGCAAAAAATACATCACCTTTGATAGTAGCAGTTTTTCCAATGACGATATCATCGGCATAAATTTCACCTTCTATAAAACCAAAAACTTCAAACTTACCGGCTTTAACTCCGCCAATGATTGAGCCTGTTTCCAAAACTTTTAAATTTTCAGCTTTAATATTTCCGTTCATGATACCTGCAACTTCGATACTACCCGAACAAACCAAGTCGCCTTCTATATTTAGGCCTTCACCAATTAAAGATGTTCCATCTTCAGTTTTAGAATTATTGTTATTAAACATCGAAGAATTTATACAAACTAAAACCTTAAGAGTCTAAGAAAACTTTACCCATTTTAAAGCTTATTTTTGTGTATTTTAGTAAATATTTTGATCTTTATTGATTTTTGCACTTGTAACTAGACCAAGAGCAAACATGGATGTTAACATTGCCGTACCTCCATATGACATTATTGGAATAGGAACGCCAACGACTGGTAGCAAACCAGTAACCATGCCAATATTTATTGCTATATAAACAAAAAAATTAAATGAAACTCCAAAGCATAATAATCTACCGAATGTTGATCTTGAAATTTTTGATATTTGGTCAATTCTATAAATTAATAACAAAAATAAAATTAATAAAATTAAACATCCAAAAAAACCAAATTGTTCTGCAAAAGCTGTAAAGATAAAATCTGTATGTGGTTCAGGTAAAAAAGATAATTTACTTTGAGATCCTTCCATATATCCTTGTCCAAAAAAACCTCCAGACCCAATAGCAATTTTAGACTGAATGACATGATATCCAGCTCCAGTTGGATCATTTTCAGGATTTAAAAAAGTTAAAATTCTTTGCTTTTGGTATGGTTTTAAAAATGAAATAGATAAAGGAGCTAAAATCAAAAGTGATAATGTGCCAAATGTAAAAATTTTTAAATTTAAACCTGCTAACCATAAAATGGATATGGCTACTAATAGTATAAAAAGTGCTGTTCCAAGATCTGGTTGTTTAATTACCATTACAAACGGAATAATGATCAATGATATTGGTACGACTAAATTTTTTAAATGATCAATTTCATCCGTCTTAATATATTGATAATATCGAGCTAATGCCATAATCACTGCAATTTTCATTAACTCAGATGGTTGTAAATTAAATATTCCTACATCCAGCCATCTTTTTGCACCTTTTCCAACCAATCCATATAAATCGACAAAAATTAAAAGTAAAATAATTAAAAAGTAAAAAAAGTATGAAAATTTATACCACGTTTTAATATTTATACTTGCTACAAAAATAAAAACTAAAAAAGAAAAAGCTATTCTGATTGAATGTTTTTCTACAAGGTTTTTATCTTGAAAATCTAAACTAGATAGAATTAGTAAACTTATTACAGATATTAGAAATACTAATAAAATAATAAACCAGTCAAATGATTTAAATGTATTAAAAGTATTTTCTAAAAAGCTTTTATTTAAACTAGGCATTATTTTGTTTTGGATAATATAATTCAAATATTTTTTTCATAACCTTTTGTGCTATAGGTGCTGCATTACTAGATCCGGAACCACCATGGTCTATAATGACAGAGATTGCATACTCTGGTTTTGATACGGGACCGTAGCCAGTGAAAAGCGAATGATCTCTAAATTTCCATGGTAAGTCTTTATTTTTTAAATCGAGTTCTCTTTGTCTTGCAGAAATTTTTCTAACTTGTGATGTTCCTGTTTTTCCACAAAACTTGAGATCACCTTTAATTCGAGATTTATATGATGTTCCTTTCCACTCATTGGTAGCAACATTTAATGCATCATGTATTATTTTTAAATGCTCATCATTTTCAATTATTTTTTCATTTAACTCAAAAACATTTTTAGCATTAAATGATGGTTTTATTTTATAACCACCATTGGCAATTTGGGCTATCATTTTACAAAGTTGAATGGGAGTAGTTTGAATATAACCTTGACCAATTCCAGCAATAATAGTTTCTCCTAAATACCACGGTTGGCCTATATATTTTTTCTTCCATGAAGTATTTGGAAACACACCACGTTTTTCTTCAATAAAATTATCAAGAACGTATTCGCCTAAACCAAATCTTAAAGCCGTTTGATGAAGACGATCCACGCCTAATAATCTTGCAACTTCATAAAAATAAATATCACATGACTCTTTTATAGCTTTTTTCATATCAACAAAACCATGGCCGTTCTCTTTCCAACAATGATATTTTTGACCAAAATATTCTGTTACTTCTTTACACTGAATTTTAAAATTTTTATTAACTATATTATTTTCCATAGCTGAAATTGCGACAAGCATCTTTAAAGTACTTCCAGGAGGATATTGGGATGACAATGCTTTATTACTAAGTGGTTTTTTTTCATTTTTAATATATTTTTTATATTCAAAAGAACTTATCCCATAAGTAAAAGCATTAGCATTAAATGAAGGAGAAGAAACACAACAACGAATTTCTCCTTTGGTTGTCATAACAATAATTGAGCCACTTTGATCTTTTAAAGTTTGTTTTGCAAAAACTTGAAGTTCTGAGTCTAAAGTTGTACGAAAATCATTTCCTTTTTCTCCAATCTCAAAACTTACCTGTCTTATCTGGCGTCCATAGGCATCGGTTTCAACCACTGACTTGCCAGGATTGCCAATAATTTCATTTTCAAATTTTTTTTCAATTCCATTTTTCCCTATTTTTAAATTTGGTACATTGAGTAAATTGCTTGATATTTTTTTTAAATCTTTTTTATTTGGTTCGCCAACATAGCCTACAATATGAGCAAATTCCTCAGGATACTTATAAGTTCTTTCATATGAAACAATAGGCTGAACGTAAGAAATATTACTTAAATTATAGTTAATTTTGGAGATTGTTTTCCAAGACAATTTTTTATCAATTATATAAGCGTCATATTTTTTTGTTTTTTTATGCTTATAAATTTCTTTTTTAAATTTTCTAATTTCTAAAATATCAAAATTGATATATTCACCAAGGTTATAAAAAAACTCATTTAAATTTTTTATTTCATTTGGAAAAATACTTATTTGGTAAACTTGATTATTTGAAGCAATTACTTTTCCCTTAAAATCATATATGGTACCTCTTTCTGGAATTTTTTTGATCTCTCTATATCTATTTCTATCAGAAAGCTGTTTGAATTCTTTTGATTTAAAAATTTGGAGATATGCTAATCGGGAAATAATTAACCCAAAAAAACTAAATTTTGCTACTGATAAAACAAATCCTCTTCTAGAAATTGTTTTTGATTTACTTTCGATACCTTTTTTAATTTTTGGACTAAAATATTCCATTTACCTGTTAGTTATATATAGACTTTTTTGAGCCAAAATGCTATCTCACCGCGCTCAGGAGGTAGGTTATTAAAATAGAAGTTAAAAATGATAATTTAGAACAAGCGCTTAGAGTGTTAAAGAAAAAGCTTCAAAAAGAGGGAACTTTTAGAATCCTAAAACTAAAAAGCCATTTTGAAAAACCTTCTGAAAAGAAAAAAAGAGAAAAAGAAGAAAGCGTAAAAAGATTCAAAAAATTAAGGAAATTAAAAGCAAGATTTTAGTTTAATTTCACTTAAACCTATTTATCGCGGGGTGGAGCAGTCTGGTAGCTCGTCAGGCTCATAACCTGAAGGTCCTAGGTTCAAATCCTAGCCCCGCAACCAAATTGGTGGGCATGGTAAGAATTGAACTTACTACCTCTACGATGTCAACGTAGCGTTCTACCAATGAACTACATGCCCAATTTAATCTAAAGATTTAGAAATTTCTTCAACCATTTTTTTAGCATCAGAAAAAAGCATTAATGTATTATCTTTGAAAAATAATTCATTATCAACACCTGCATAACCAGCTGCCATTCCCCTTTTAACAAACAAAACTGATTTTGCTTTTTCAACATCTAAAATTGGCATTCCATATATAGGACTTTGAGGATCTGTCTTTGCTGCAGGATTTGTAACATCATTTGCACCAATAACAAATGCAACATCAGTATTTGCAAAATCATTATTTATATTTTCTAGTTCAAAAACTTCATCATAAGGAACATTGGCTTCAGCTAATAAAACATTCATATGTCCTGGCATTCTTCCTGCTACAGGATGAATTGCATAACTAACTTTAACCCCGTCCTCTTTTAACTTGTCACACATTTCTCTTAAAGCATGTTGAGCTTGTGCTACAGCCATTCCATAACCAGGTACAATAATAACTGATGAAGCATTTTTCATTAAGAACGCGGCATCATCTGCACCTGCTTGCTTAACTGGTTTTTTTGTTTTTTGTATATTTTGTGTTGATACATCTTCACCACCAAAACCACCAAGAATAACATTAAAGAATGATCTATTCATTCCCTTGCACATTATATATGACAATATTGCTCCGGATGATCCTACCAATGCACCGGTAATTATTAATGCAGTATTTTCTAATGTAAATCCAATACCAGCAGCGGCCCAACCTGAATAAGAATTTAACATTGATACAACAACAGGCATATCAGCCCCACCAATTGGGATAATGATTAAAAATCCAATAATTAGTGATAAAGCTGTAACAATCCAGAAATAATTTGTCGTTTGTTCTTTAACCAAAAAAACAATTGATGTTATTATTAAAATTCCTATCAAAAGATTTAAAAAGTGCTGTCCTTTAAAAGTAATCGGTGAACCCGTCATTAAACCTTGTAGCTTTAGAAAAGCTATACAAGAACCTGTAAAAGTGATTGCACCAATTGAAACACCTATGGACATTTCAATTAACGATGCTGTCTTGATTGAATTAAACTCGCCAATACCAAAAGCAGATGGATTATAAAATGCTGCTACAGCAATTAATACTGCTGCCAAACCAACTAAACTATGAAATCCAGCAACTAGTTGAGGCATTGCAGTCATAGCTATTCTTGCTGCAATAAAACCACCTATTAAAGCACCGAGCAATAGAGGTACAATAATAAATTCAATATTTGATAGCAAAACTTCAAAACTTTGAAGACCTAAAAGAGTTGATCCAATGGCTATAAACATTCCTGTCATGCCGTAAATATTTCCAGTTCTTGATGTCTCAGGTGATGACAAGCCTCGTAAAGATAAAATAAAAAATATACCTGAAATTAAGTATAAAGAAGCAACAATATTTATAGACAACATTTATTTCTTCTTTCCCTTTTTATACATTGCAAGCATTCTCATCGTAACAAGAAAACCTCCAAAAATGTTTATTGCTGCTAAAAAAACTGCAATTGCACCGACGTATAATGCTAATTGACTAGAATCTGAATTTGAAACTGCAACTGCAATAAGGGCTCCAACAATAATGACTGACGAAATAGCATTGGTAACAGACATTAATGGAGTATGTAAAGCTGGTGTAACACTCCAAACAACATAATAACCAACAAAAATTGAAAGTATAAAAATAGCTAATCTAAAAATAAAAGGGTCTATTGTTTCCATAATTTATATCATTACTCCTTTAATAATTTCATCGTCATAATTAATTTTAATAGAATTGGTTTCTTTATCTATTAACAAAGATAAAAAATTAATTATATTTTTTGCTAGCAATCCAGACGCAGAATATGCTGTTCTTGATGCATAATTTGAATAACCAATAATTTTCACGCCATTTTTTTCTATTACTTTGTCTCTCTCAGAAAAGGCAACATTTCCACCTTGTGATGTTGCAAGATCACAAATAATTGAACCAGGTTTCATTGATAAAACCATTTCCTCGTTAATAATTAAAGGAGCTTTTTTTCCTGGAATTAAAGCAGTAGTAATTACAACATCTTGATTCTTTACAGTAAGTTTCATTAACTCCTATTGCTTCTTTTTAAATTCATCTGTCGCTTCTTTTGCATATCCACCTTCAGTTTCTAATGTGTCTTCACCTTCTACAAAAACAAATTTAGCACCTAAACTTTCAACTTGTTCTTTTGATGCTAATCTTACATCAGTTGCAGATACTACAGCTCCTAATCTTTTTGCTGTTGCGATAGCTTGTAAACCAGCAACACCTGCGCCAATAATAAAATATTTAGCCGGCGTAATTGTGCCTGCAGCAGTCATCATCATTGGTAAAGCTTTACTAAATTCATATGCAGTATCAATTACAGCTTTATAACCAGCTAGGTTAGATTGGGAGGATAGTACATCCATAGCTTGAGCACGTGTAATCCTTGGTAAATAATTTAAACCAAAAATTTTTAATTTTTTATTTTCTTTTATTGTATCATTATTTTCTTTATCAAAAAAAGCGGTAATAATGATCGCTTCATTTTTAAAGTTATAAGACTCAAGATTTTTTCCTGAAATTTTTACAATAATATCAGATGAAGAAGCTATTTCAGATTTTGATTTTATATTTGCACCGACATTAGAGTACATATTGTCATTGATGTTCAGCTTTTTTGAATAATTTTCTTCAATAAATACTTCGAAACCTAATTTAATTATTGAAGATACATGCTCTGGTAGCAACATTGAGCGTGTTTCAAATTCATCTTCTTCTTTTAAAAAACTTATAATCATGATTTTGAATTAAATTATTTGTATTATAGATACAAGTTAAAGATATTTAAAATATTAGTGTTTAAATAACAATTAAACTAAGAAAATTGCCATCATGACTAGAATTAAAACAATTAATGCGCCACCTATAGTAGCAAATTTTGTGAATCCGTTCCAAGTATCTTTTTGATCTTTAATATCCATTATCCTTGCCTAGATTTCATCCTAGGGTTTTTTTTGTTAATAACGTAAAGCTTACCTTTTCTCTTAACCAATTTATTATTTAAATCTCTTT
>JAYNJZ010000027.1:0-12276 GCA_038110645.1 Candidatus Pelagibacteraceae bacterium | reverse complement strand
TAGATAAAAAAACAGGATTGTTAGATTATTCTCAGGTTAAAAAATTAGCAGAAGAACATAAACCTAAATTGATTATTGCAGGTGGCAGTGCGTATTCAAGAGTTATTGATTTTAAAAAATTTAGAGAAATTGCTGACAGTGTTAAAGCACATTTATTAGTCGATATGGCTCATTTTTCTGGTTTAGTTGCAGGCAAAGCATACCCTAATCCCTGCGAATATGCTGATGTCGTAACATCAACAACACATAAAGTTTTAAGAGGGCCAAGGGGAGGAATAATTCTAACTAATAACGAAGAATTATCAAAAAAATTTAATTCTGCAGTCTTTCCCGGTTTACAAGGCGGCCCATTAATGCATGTTATTGCAGCTAAAGCTGTTTGTTTTAAAGAGGCTCTTCAAGATGATTTTAAGGTTTATGCAAAAAATGTAATTGATAATGCAAAAATTTTATCTGAAACATTGAAAAACCTAGGTTATGAAATTTTTTCAGGTGGTACTGACACACATTTAGTTTTAATGGATCTGAGACCGCTAGGTTTAACAGGTAAAGAAGCAGAGAAATCTTTGGTAAACGCAAATCTTACATGTAATAAAAATGGTATTCCATATGATGAAGCAAAACCTTGGATTACATCTGGAATTAGATTGGGAACGCCAGCATGTACCACTAGAGGATTTGGTTTAGCTGAATTTAAACAAGTTGCAGAATTAGTTGATGAAGTACTGCAAGGTTTAAAAAATAATAAAGAGGATAATTCTAAAGCCGAGGCTTCTGTTAGAAAAAAAGTAATTGAACTTTGTAAAAAGTTTCCAATATACTGATCTATGCTTTGTCCATTTTGTAAAGAAAAAGATACATCCGTAATAGATTCAAGATCTACCGAAGACGGAACCGCAATAAGACGAAGAAGATTGTGCGGTTGTGGTAAACAAAGATTTACAACATTTGAAAGAGTACAATTTAGAGAATTAACTGTAATTAAAAAAAATGGTAGAAAATCACCTTTCGATCGAGAAAAGTTAACTAGATCAATTATTACCGCTTTAAGAAAAAGACCAATTGATAACGATACCATTGAAAAGTTTGTTTCAAAAATTTATAGAAATTTAGAGGATCTCGGTCAAAATGAAATTATGTCCTCAACTATTGGGAAATTTGTTATGGATGGTTTAAAAGAACTAGATCATGTTGGATATGTAAGATTTGCATCAGTTTATACAGACTTTAAAGAAGCAAAAGACTTTGAGCAATTTGTAGATAACATCAATGCCCAAGTTAAAAAATAGAAACTTAATCAACTATTTTTTAAATTTATCTAATAAATTATCCGAAATAAATCAGTTTGTGACATTTCCCAACCCTAGCGTAGGTGCAGTATTAACTAACCAAGAAAATATTTCATATTCGTATACTGGTAAAAATGGTTCACCGCATGCTGAGTATAAATTATTAAAAAATCAAAAAAATATTATTAATGGAAATCTTTTTACATCTCTTGAGCCTTGTTGTCATAAAGGAAAAAATCCCCCATGCACGGATATAATTATAAATAAAAAAATAAAAAAAATTTATACAACTAATAAAGATTATGACTCGAGAGTAATTAATAAAACTAAAAAAATATTAAAAAAAAATAATATTAAAATTTTTTATAAAAAAATTAAAAATGAGTCCTCAAGACTTCACAATTTTTCATCAATACATAAAATTCCCTACGTTGTAGCTAAAATTGCATTAAGTAAAGACGGATATACAAAACATAAATCAAAAAGACTTTTTACAAGTGAATTGGCATTAAAATTTGCTCATTTAAAAAGATATCAGTCAGATAGTATATTAATAGGCAAGAACACTCTTAACGATGATAACCCTAGATTAAATTCAAGAGTAGATGGATTAAATAAAACAATTTCAAAATTTATTATCAATCCCAAATTAGAATTTAATTCTATTAATTTAAAAAATCAGCATTTGAGAAATTCATATGTATTTCATGGATCAAAAGATATTAAAAAAATAAAAAAATTTAGTAAAAACTTTAAATTATTTTATTTTAATTTTAAAACACATTTACCATGCTTAGATATTTTAAAAAAAATTTATAACCTTGGTCATAAAAAAATACTTATAGAAGGCGGAATTAATACCTTGCACAGGTTTATAAGATCAAATTTAGTAAATGAGCTATATATTATAAGAAATAATCAAAAATTTGGAAAACATGGTATGTTAAAAGGCACAAGTGTCTTAAAAAATAAAAATTTGTTCCTCGATGAAACAATTACACTAGAAGATGATAGTATTTTGATTTACAAACCTAAATATGTTTACAGGGATAATTCAGAATATTTCTAAATTAGAAAAAATAGATCATAGATCAAAAAATTATACCTTTATTTTAAATAGTAACTTAAGTTTTAATAAGAACGATTTAGGAACCTCTATATCCGTTGATGGTGTTTGTCTAACGTTAGTAAAAGTATTAAAATTTAAAAAAATAAACAAATTATTTTTTAATATTTCACCTGAAACTTTAAAAATATCATCTTTAAAATTTAAAAAAAAAGGAGATTTATTCAATTTAGAAAAATCCTTAAAATATGGAGATGAAATAGCGGGTCATTTTGTTCAAGGTCATGTCGATGATGTTGGTAAGGTTATATCTATAACAAAAAATAAAAATTCTTGGTGCTTTTGGTTTAAAATAAAAAAAAAATTTAATAAATTTTTAATTAAAAAGGGATCTATAGCCATTAATGGCGTTTCTTTAACAATTAATGAAATTAAAAATAGTGCTTTTAGAACAGATATTATTCCTCATACTTTTAAAAAAACAAATTTTAGTATTTTAAAAAAAAATATGATTGTAAATGTTGAATTTGATTTATTAATTAAATTTTTAAAAAAATGAAAAAAAATTTTTGCTCTATAGAAAAACTAATTAAACTAGCCAAAAAAGGTGAAATGTTTATTTTAGTTGATGATGAAAATAGAGAAAATGAAGGTGATTTAGTTTTTTTAGCAAATAAATGTACACCAAAAAAAATAAATTTTATGGCTAAGTACGGCAGAGGTTTAGTTTGTTTAGCCTTGGATAAAAAACAATCAGACAAATTGGGTCTGAGATTAATGTCAAACTCCAATGGCTCAAGATTTAGTACAGCCTTTACGGTTAGTATTGAGGCAAAAAAAGGAGTGACAACTGGTATATCTGCATTTGATCGTTCAAAAACTATTTCTGTTGCAATAAAAAAAACATCAACAAAAAAAGACATTGTCACACCGGGACATATATTTCCCTTAGTTGCTAAAAGAGGTGGCGTTTTAATTAGAGCTGGTCATACCGAAGCTTCTGTTGATATTGCTAAAATATCTTCTAACTCTAATGGTGCAGTAATTTGTGAAATTATGAATGAAGATGGGTCTATGGCTAAAAGGGATCAATTATTTAAATTTGCAAAAAAACATAAATTAGAAATTGCAAAAATTGAAGATTTAATTTCTTATAGATTAAAAAAAGAAACATTTATAAAGCTTCAAAAGAAAAAGAAAGTAAAAATAAAGAATAAAATTTTAGAAAAAAATATTTTTTTTAATTCTATAGATAAACAAAAACATATAGCTTTTTCAAGTCCAAATTTAAATTCTGAAAATTGTAAAGTTCGTGTTCTTTCTTTGAATGAAAAGGATAAAAACAAAAACATTTTAAATTTACCTGAAGTAAAAAAATCTTTAAATTATTTAGACAAGGGTAAAAATTATATTCTAATCGTTATTCAAGATTTTATGATGAACAATAATATTTTAAAATTTATTAACTCTAAAAAAGATAATACAGCAAATTTAATAAGGAATTATGGTGTGGGTGCTCAAATTATTAAAAAAATGGGTTTAAAAAATATAATTTTGGTAACTAAATCAAAAAAAAGAATAGTAGGTTTAGATGGGTTTGATATTAAAATTAAAAGACAGGAAATTTTTAAATGAAAAAATGTTTATTAATCTACTCTGATTATTACAAAGATATCTCTCAATCTTTATTATTAGGAGCAAAAAAAATATTAAAAAAAAATAGAATTAAATATGATATTTATAAAGTTGATGGATCTTTTGAAATTCCACAATTAATTAATATTAAATTGAGATCAAAAAAATATAATTCTGCTATTGCACTTGGATGTATTATTAAAGGTAAAACACCTCACTTTGATGTTATTTCATCTTCAATATCAAATTCAATTATGGATTTATCTTTTAAATATAATATTCCAATTTCGAATGGAGTATTGAACTGTTTAAATAAATCTCAAGCTAAAATTAGAAGTTCATCTAAAAAGAATAAAGGGATTGAGGCAGCTAGCGCTTTAGTTTCTGTTTTGAAAAATTTAAAATGAAATCTAGTACTAGAGTAAAACTAGTTCAAAAAATTTATGAAAAAATTACAAATCCTGATGGAACAGTTGATTTTGGCAAAGACCCTTTTGTTAGACATATAAAAAAAGTGTTTAAAGGTTATTTTGAGTGTTATGATGAATTAGAAGAAATCTTAATAAAAAATTTATCAAAAGATTTAAATGTAAAAAATTTGGATAAATTGTTAAAAATAATTTTAAAAAGTTCAATTTATGAGCTTAAATACTGTACTAAAATTCCATTTAAAGTTGTTATTGATCAATATTTAGATGTAACAGATGTATTTTTTGGAAATGATCAAAAAAAGCTTGTAAATGGAGTATTAGATAGCGTGGCAAAAGGATTAAATTAGCATTTTAAGTTGATTTTATCATCAATTTTTGGCAATTAGCCTGTTTTTAACAAAGAGATAAAGGAAAACATATAATGAACCCAGCAGAAATACTTAATTACGTAATTATTTGTGGTGTTGTAGCCGTAGCATATGGCTGGTTAACAAGTACACAAATTTTAAATGCGAGCGCAGGAAATAAAACAATGCAAGAAATTGCAGGTGCCATCCAAGAAGGTGCTCAAGCATATTTAAACAGACAATACAAAACAATTGCTATCGTAGGTGTTGTTGTTTTAGTCTTAATAGGAATTTTATTTAGCCCCCTTGTGGCTGCCGGTTATTTAATTGGAGCAGCTTTGTCCGGGGTTGCTGGTTATGTTGGAATGATTATCTCTGTTAGAGCAAACGTTAGAACTGCCGAAGCTAGTAGAAAAGGTTTAGCAAAAGGTTTAGATATTGCTTTTAAATCTGGTGCAGTTACTGGAATGTTGGTTGCAGGTTTGGCATTATTAGCAATAGGAGTTTATTATAAAGTTTTAATTGCATTTAATTCATCTGAAAGAGAAATTATTGATGCATTGGTTGCTTTGGGTTTTGGAGCTTCATTAATATCAATTTTTGCAAGATTAGGTGGCGGTATTTTTACCAAAGGTGCTGATGTTGGAGCAGACTTAGTTGGTAAAGTTGAAGCTGGAAT
Source organism: Candidatus Pelagibacteraceae bacterium (assembly GCA_038110645.1). GTDB lineage: Bacteria > Pseudomonadota > Alphaproteobacteria > Pelagibacterales > Pelagibacteraceae > HIMB114. The sequence continues at coordinate 6,829 of JAYNJZ010000027.1, read as the reverse complement.
TCCAGAAGATGATCCAAGAAACCCAGCAGTAATTGCAGATAACGTTGGTGATAACGTTGGAGATTGTGCCGGTATGGCTGCCGATTTGTTTGAAACTTACGCTGTAACAGTTGTTGCTACTATGGTTTTAGCTTCGATATTTTTTACAGGAAATGCAAGTTTAATGGTTTATCCTTTAGCAATTGGTGGAGTGTGTATTTTAACTTCTATCGCGGGTACTTTTTTTGTGAGATTAGGAAGAAGCAAGAATATTATGGGCGCTTTATATAAAGGGTTTGTTGCTACAGCTGTTTTATCTTTAGTTGCAATGTATCCATTAACTGATCATGTGATTGGATTAGAAAAGACATTAAAAGTTGGCAAACTATCTTTCCAAGGAATAGATCTTTTTTATTGTGCAGTAATTGGTTTAGTAATTACTGGTTTGATTATTTGGGTAACTGAATATTATACAGGAACTGATTATAGACCTGTTAAATCTGTAGCCCAATCATCTACGACTGGACATGGTACAAATGTAATTCAAGGTTTAGCAATTTCAATGGAAGCAACTGCTTTACCAGCTTTAATTATTGTCGTTGGAATTATATCTACTTATTCATTGGCTGGTTTATTTGGTATTGCAATAGCTGTTACAAGTATGCTTGCTTTAACTGGTATGGTTGTAGCTCTTGATGCTTATGGCCCTGTTACGGATAACGCAGGTGGTATTGCAGAAATGTCAAAACTTCCATCAAGTGTAAGAAAAACCACTGATGCATTAGATGCAGTTGGTAACACAACGAAAGCAGTTACAAAAGGTTATGCAATTGGATCGGCTGGTTTGGGTGCGTTAGTTTTATTTGCTGCTTATACAGAAGATATAAAATATTTTGCAGGTCAAAAAAGTTCTGCGTTGAGCGGAATACAGGTTAGCTTTGATTTATCAAACCCTTACGTTGTTGTAGGATTGTTAATCGGAGGTTTACTGCCATACTTGTTTGGTTCTATGGGTATGCAAGCTGTAGGAAGAGCAGGTGGAGCTGTTGTAAATGAAGTTAGAAGACAGTTTAAAAAAATGCCTGGTATTATGAAAAGAAAACAAAAACCAGATTATGCAAGAGCAGTTGACTTGCTAACACAGGCTGCAATTAAAGAAATGATTATTCCATCTTTATTGCCAGTTCTTTCACCAATCGCTGTTTATTTTATTGTTTTAAATATTGCTGATCAATCTTCAGCATTATCAGCTTTAGGAGCAATGCTTCTAGGTGTAATAGTTACCGGTTTATTTGTTGCTATATCAATGACAGCCGGAGGTGGAGCTTGGGATAATGCTAAAAAATATATTGAAGATGGTAATTTCGGCGGTAAAGGTTCTGAGGCTCATAAAGCAGCTGTAACTGGTGATACTGTTGGAGATCCATATAAAGATACTGCGGGACCTGCAGTTAACCCAATGATAAAAATTACTAATATTGTAGCTTTATTATTATTGGCAATTATTGCTCACTAAATTTAATATTATTTATTAAATCTTTTTCGTGCATTCTCCATTCTTTTTCTTGTAGATTGCAAGATTTGTTTGGAGAATGTATCAGATACGCCCATAGATTTTGTTATCTCTTTAGAAAATTCTAAATCTTTCATACTGCTAAGATCATAAAACTCAATTTTTTTTGTAACACCATATTTATCAAAATATATTTCTAAATAGTCATTTATATATATATCCTTTTTTCCAAATTTAGTTTTTGTCTCTCTGACTTCAAAATAAGCCCATCTTTTTTCCTCATCATTAGTTAAAGGAACCGGTCCAAATATTTTTATAATGTCATTTTTGTTTGTTTTATTAACTTTTATTAATTCTATTTTATTTTTTAGGTTTGATACTCCATGAACATAATCAATTTTGTTTAGTGTACAAGAAAAGGAAATTAATGATAAAAGAGAATATATAATAATTTTTTTTATGAACATAGAAAAACTATATAATAAAATCCTAGTTGAAGCTAGAAATCCAGTTATATTTAGTGATTTTATCAATGACAATCTAAATAATAAGATTTTAGTTTTTTTAATTTTTTTATCAAAAATATTTAATAATATTGATAAAAATGAAAGAAAATACCAAATTTTTTTTGATTATATTTTTAATAGACTTGAAACTGATCTAAGAGAACTTGGATACGGGGACATGTCAGTAAATAAAAAAATGAAAGTAATTGTTACAAAATTTTATTCAATATTGATTGACTTTAAAACATTTAACAATATCTCTAATGATCAAAGACATGATATTTTGATAAAATATTTCTTAAATATTAAAAAAATTGAAGGTTTTTCCAATTTAATAATTGATTATTTATCTATTGATAATGTTGAATTAAATGTTAATTAACCCCTTAAATTACTTATGGCTGTACCTAAACGAAAATTATCAGTATCAAGAAGAGGCAAAAGAAGATCACATTTGGCCGCAACGTTTAAAAACGTTGTGGAAGACAAAAAAAGTGGAGAATATCGTTTGTCTCATCACGTAGATATTAAAACCGGCATGTATAACGGTAAACAAATTTTTAAGCCAAAAAATTAAATCATTGATGAATAAAAAATTTAACATTGCAGTAGATGCAATGGGAGGAGATGGTGCACCTGGAAAGGTTTTGGAAGGTGTCAATCTTTTATTAGAAAAAAATAATGATGTAACTATTAACCTCTACGGAGATGAAAATGAAATTTTACAAATATTAAATAAATACAAAAATATAAATAATCATAACTCAAATATTATAAATTGTCCCGATAAAGTTCCAGGCAGTGTTTCAGTTAGAGATGCAATTAAGCTTGGAAAAAAAACAAGTATGTGGATGGCGATAGATTCAGTAAAATCTGCTAAAAATGATATTGTTGTGTCCTCAGGAAACACCGGTGCATTACTAGTAATATCAAAATTGATTTTAAAAATGATTGAAGGATTGGATAAGCCTGCACTAGCAGCTATTTGGCCAAATTTTAAAAATTATAGCATTGTTTTAGACTTGGGCGCAAATGTTGAATGTACTGAAGATAACCTTGTGGAATTTTCTATTATGGGTTCTGAGCTTTATAAAACTATTTATAATAATTCAGATGTGAACACAGCTTTATTAAATATTGGATCTGAAGAAATTAAAGGTAATGACGCAATTAAAAATGCTCATACAAAATTACAAAATTTAAAAAATTTAAACTTTAATTACAAAGGGTATATTGAAGGAAATCAAATAAAAGATGGCGATATACAGGTTATCGTGACAGATGGTTTCACAGGAAATGTTGCATTAAAGACGGCAGAAGGAACTGCTAATTTTATAACAACGGAAATAAAAAAGTCTTTTTCAAAATCAATACTTTCTAAAGTTGGTTACATATTTAATTATCTAGCTTTTAAAGAAATTAAAAATAAATTAGATCCCAGAAAATATAACGGTGCAATATTTTTAGGGTTAAATGCGCCAGTAATTAAAAGTCACGGAGGTGCAGACGCATTTGCTTTTTATAATTCACTTAATTTGTCATATAGAATAATTAGTGGTAATTTAATTAATAAAATTAAAAATAATTTTATTAATAATAATGTCAAATAATGTCACTAGACAAGATCTTTACGAAATAACACATAAAGAATTAGGCATATCAAAAAATGAATGTATTAAATTTGTTGATTTGATTTTTGAATACATCCTTCAGAATTTTGAACAAAATAATAAGGTTAAAATTTCCTTATTTGGATCATTCGATGTTAAGGAAAAAAAAGCTAGAATTGGTAGAAACCCAAAAACAAAAGAGGAAAAAGAAATATCAAGCAGGAAAGTAGTTACTTTTAAGCCTTCAAAATTTTTATCAAAAAAAATCAACAAGCAATGAAATCAAAAAATGCCTACAAAACTATTGGCGAAGTTTGTGATATTGTAAATTTAGTTGATACAGAGACAGGAAAGAGAAAAACCCATGTCTTAAGATTTTGGGAAAAACATTTTAAAGAGATAAAACCATCATTAATTTATAAAGGAAGGCGTTATTATTCTGAAAAGAATATTGAAATAATTAAAAAAATTAAAAAGTTACTCAAAGATGACGGTTACACAATAAAAGGATCACAAAAGATATTAAAAGAGCTAAATAACCCGGTTGACAGTTTATATGATGATAATATAAGCAGTGAAAAAATTTTAAATTTAAAAGTAAAAATTAAAGAGTTAAAAAAATATTTAGATGGCTAAAAAAAGTTCAATTAAAGTAAGATTGGTTCCTGAAGCCAAGCCAAATAGTAAATATTTTTATTATGCTTATAAACCAACTGCTGGCGAAAAAGCCAAAGAAAAGTTAAAAATTAAAAAATATAATCCAGCAACAAGAAAACATGAGTGGTTTGTAGAAAAAAAATTGCCACCACATAGTAAATAAGAGACTTTACTTATATTTCTTTTTTTCCAAATCTATAAAAGAATTAATCATTGTTAACCAAATTCTAGTCACAATAAAACCTTCAAGCTTTAATTTTTTTCCTTTAGCCACTCTAACCTTTATCATTTTTGATATTCTTTTTTTATCTACAATTTTATTTTTAGGTTTGTATTTAATAACTTGCATCACTTGTTTTCTTCTTTTGGATAAAAGCTTAAGTATTTGAAAATCTAATTTATCAATATTATGTCTAACTTTTTCTAATTTTTTACTGGGTGACAATTTGCTTATTTTTTTTTTCATACAAAATATATACCTAAAACTATGTCTCAAATACATACAAAAAATCAGATGTTTAACTGGTTAGTATCAACGTGTATTTTATTAATTTTATTAATTTGGGTTGGAGGGTTTACCAGACTAACTGGCTCAGGACTATCTATAACCGAATGGGAAGTTTTTTCCGGCATTTTACCACCTTTTACAAATGAAAAATGGTTAGAATATTTTGCGTTATACAAAGAAATTCCAGAATATAAAAAGATTAATTACGGCATGAATTTAAATGAATTCAAAATTATTTTTTGGTGGGAATATATTCATAGATTTTTGGCAAGAGTTTTGGTTTTAATTTATTTAATACCTTTGTTCTATTTTATTCTGAAAAAAAAACTTAAAATAGATAAAGCATTTTTTTTTATAATAGTTTTGCTTTTATTTTTTCTTCAAGGATTTATGGGCTGGTATATGGTTCAAAGTGGCTTAGTATCAGATACAGATGTAAGCCATTTTAGACTTGCAGCTCATTTGTCTTTAGCTGTTATAATTTATACTTTAATTTTTTGGTCTTTATTAAATATTAACTGTGATTTTACTATAAATTTTAATTTAAAATCATCATTATTTTTATTTTTAATTTTTTTAATTTTAATTCAAATTATTTGGGGCGCTTTTACATCTGGTTTAAATGCTGGCCTTTTATATCAAACATGGCCATTAATGAATAATAATTTTATTGCTGATGATATTGAAGTTTTTAAAATCTTTTCAATCCAATCAATTTCTAATCCATCTTATGTTCAATTCATACACAGATTACTTGCTTATATTATAATTATTTATACTGCTTGTATTTATTTCTTTTTTTTTAAAACAAAAAAAATATGGAAACCTTTCAAGTTTATTTTTATTGCAATTTTTATACAAATTTCTTTTGGGATAATTACTCTTATCAGCGGTTTAAATATATATCTTGCCAGCCTTCATCAAATGGGGTCAATTTTTTTAATTTCCACAGTAATTTATGGCTTATTTTATATAAATAATAGTCAAAACTTAATTGACACTTAAAAAGATAAGCAGTATTAGCAGCCAACAATATGACAAATTTTATTAAAAAAAGCGAACTTGATAATAAGTGGTATCACATTGATGCAACCAATGTAGTAGTTGGTAGGTTAGCTGCAGAGATTTCGAAAATATTAAGAGGAAAAAATAAAACTACGTTTACACCTAACATGGATAATGGAGACTTTGTTGTTGTAACAAACGTTGGTAAAATAAAATTTACAGGAAAAAAATTTACAGATAAAAAATATTATAAACATACAGGCTGGCCCGGTGGTATCAAGGAGAAAACACCAAGTAATTTTTCTGAAAAAAATAAACCTGAAGAAATTTTAAAATTAGCAGTCAAAAGAATGCTTCCAAGAGGAGCTTTGTCAAAAAAACAGTTAACTAAATTAAAAATTTATAGTTCAGAAAAGCATCCTCATGATGCACAAAAAATTGAAAATATAGATTTTGGTAAACTAAATAAAAAAAATATTAGAAATAATTAAAATGAGTGCGGAAGTAGTAAAAATATCAAAAGATGCAGTTTATGCGACTGGCAAAAGGAAAGATGCTGTTGCAAGAGTTTGGATGTTAAAAGGAAGCGGTAAAATATTTGTTAATGGTAAAATTTACTCCCAATATTTTAAAAGACCTGTGCACCAATTAATAATTGAAAAGCCTTTGGCTATTACTAAATCAAAAGATATGTTTGATATTGTTTGTACTGTAAAAGGTGGAGGTATGAGCGGACAAGCTGGTGCCGTAACACATGGGATTTCAAAAGCTCTAGTTGGTTCATCTCCCGAAACAAGAAAAGTTATTAAAAAAAACAAAATGCTCACAAGAGATTCTCGAACGGTTGAGCGAAAAAAACCTGGACAAAGAAAAGCAAGAAGAAAATTCCAGTTTTCTAAAAGATAAAACACTTTTAGTTTTTTATTGTTTTAAAATCAAACATACTTAAATTTAGAACTATGGCTAAAAAATTAAATATTGCTATTGCTGGAGCCACTGGCTTTGTTGGATTAGAATTGATAAAAAAACTTTATCATCATCATAATGCTGA
>JAYNJZ010000026.1:2460-14129 GCA_038110645.1 Candidatus Pelagibacteraceae bacterium | reverse complement strand
AATTAGAAGGCCAAGAGGATTAAGAGCAATCGTAATTGAAAAAGATTTTGAACCAGAAAACCCTACAACACTAGAAAATTTAACAGACAAAACATGTAGATGGCCTATTGGACACCCCGATGAGAAAGACTTTTATTTCTGCGGAAGGTCACCCATGGATGAAAGAATTTACTGCAAGCTTCACGTTCTTCATGCTTATCAACCTCGTGGTCAAAAAGGTGAGGAAACTCAAAAAGGTGCCGAAGAAGTTCCAAGCTTTATACAAAAAAAAGTTAAGCGCGCCTAATTTTAGCTTTTTTAGTTTTTGCGAATTTTCGGTTTATTCTCCATCGCTGATCATCTCTAACAATATAACCGCAACAGTTTTTTGAACCACACTTACAAGGAAATTGTTTAAAATCTTTATCAAAACTAAAAGCATAATCATAAGAAAGCTCCTCGCCCTTTTTAATATCGCGAGCTGCTAAAATCCAGATCTTCCCCTTAATAATATCGACTTCACAATTTGGATCACAAGAATGATTAATAAATTTTGCAATATTGGACTTAATATCTCCGTCAAGGACTGTTTTTTTATTTAAGGTAAATAAATAAATTGCTTTTGAATTATCAAATCGCTCATCTTCTTCGACTTGCTTATGAGTATATTTTTTGCCTTTATACTCAATAATTCTATCACCTTTGCCATATGATTTTCCTGAGAATAAACCCCAATTATTAATTCCAGACTTTTTTCTGTAAAAATTTATCATTATTCAATTCAATACAAATTAGTTTTAAAAAAACTTAATAACAATACAACCAAATAAAATCAAGAGGGTAGAAATAAAAGCTAAAAATCCTCCCTTTTCTTTTAAGATAACCAAACCATATAATGATGCAAATAATATACTTACTTCTCTTAAAGCAGCCACAACTGCAACTTTGCCAACAGTAAAACCATAAACTGCAGGTAAGTAAGAATAAATACTACAGGATGCTGCAATAGCAATATTTTTAAAATTATTTTTAAAATAAATAAAATTAAGTTTATTTTTTTTAAAAATAAATAATGAAATTATATTAAATATAAATCCATCTAATGCAAAATAGTAAAGTAGGTAAATAAATGCATTGGATAATCTTGCGCCTTTTGCGTCGATAATTGAATAAGCGACAATAATTGATGCAACAATTAAACTATACAATAACCCTTTTAGATTTATTTTTTTAAATTTTCCTTCTGCAAATACTAAAAGTAATATTCCTAGAGATATAAATATAACTGAAATTTGATTTAAAAAACTTAAACTATCATTAAAAAATAACGGCGTTAACAGTAAGATTATTAAAGAAGGTAATCCTCTTGCAATCGGGTAGCCATAAGAAATTCCAGAATAATCATAAACTTTACATAAAAATATTTTATAAAAGACATGTATGATCATAGTAGAAATAAAAAAAGGCCATGCCTCACGTGGCAACGGATCCATAAAAAATAAAAGAGGGAATAAGATAATACTTCCAAAAAGCGTAAATGCCCTGGTAAACTCAATTTTATTATCAGATTGTTTTAATAAAACATTCCAAACAACATGTCCTATTGCGCCAGATAAAATGAATAAAAACAGTAAGTTATCCAAACTAATAACCTAGAGAATCTTGGGCTTGAAGTACTTTTTGATAATTACCAATAAAATTTTTTCCTCTTTCTCCTGCAAATGCATCTTTTACGATCATCTGCCAATCATTAGCATTTCCAATATAGTCTTTGAAATTAGTTGATACATTAATTTTAGAAAAAAATTCTATTAGTTTTTCAGGCGCACCATTAAAATCAGAGAATAATAATTTAAAATTTTTATCACAAACTTCATCCAAACCTTGAACTGATTTTAGGATGATTGGTAAAGTAAATGAACAAGCAATTCCATGAGGAACTTTATACTTAAGTGTGATTGGATAAGAAATAGAATGAGAAATTGCCGTTTTAGTATTTGAAAAAGCTAATCCAGCGTACATTGAAGCCTTCATTATTTCTTCTCTTAATTTAAGATTCTCTAGATCTTCAAGTAAATTTGGTAAACTGCTCATTATAATTTTAATAGCACTTATTGCATGAATATTTGATACTGGATTTGAATTGATATTCCAAATACTTTCAAACGCGTGGGACATTGCATCTAAGGAAGTTTCAATCGTAATTTTTTTTGGGAGAGATAGTGTTAAATTACTATCAAATAAAGATAGTTTAGAAAATAAAGTTGGATGTATTAAGGAATGTTTTCTTTGATTCTTTTCATCCCAAATTGTTGCCCAGCATGTAAGTTCACTTCCTGTGCCAGCAGTTGTTGGAATAGAAATTAAATCAATATCTGTTGGATCAATAAAATCATTTTTTTTTTCTAAATATTGTACAGTTTTATCAAAATCTCCTTTTCCCAAAACTATAAATTTTGCAGTATCAATAACTGAACCTCCTCCTAGAGCGATAACTTTTTTTATTGATTTACATTCTTTGCTAAAATCTTTGGAAATACTTTTAAGATTTGCATAATCTGGGTTTGGTAAAATATTATCTATTATTAACTTTGGTTCACCAATAGCTTTGGTTATCTTATTACAATATTCTTTAAAAATATCATCTCCATAAGTAAAAATACAATACTCATCACCTTTGCCAATTAGATCACTTAATCTTTTAGAATTGTCTAATAACCCTGTTTCAAAAATAATATTAGATGGATTATAATATTTAAACATTAGTTCCATTTCATATTTATATTTTTTAATCTTGCATAACTTTTCATTTCATCAAAACATTCTTCAACTCCGATACCACTTAGTTTCCATCCGCCATAAGGCGCTCCTGAATATCTTCCTGATGTATTTATCCAAACATATCCCACTTCTACTTCTTCAGAAGTTTTCATTGCATTTGAAAGAGATTCGGTAACTATCATTGTTGTTAATCCGTATTGAGTTGAGTTTGCTATTTTAATCATTTCATCATGATTATCCCAGTCCACCACAGAAATTACTGGTCCAAAAATTTCTTCTTTAGCAATTTTCATATTTGGTTTTACATCACAAAAAATAGTTGGATTTACAAAAAATCCATCTTTAAGATCCTTAGAAAGATTTTGATCACCACCCAAGAGTAATTTTGCCCCTTCATCTTTACCTGATTGAATATAACCCATTACGTTATCAAATTGTTTTTTAGATACGATTGGGCCAATTTCATTTTTTTCATGATATGGTAATCCTATTGGAATACTTTTTGCTTTCTCCACTAAAGATTTTAAAAATTTATCTTTAACTTTTTTATGTACTAAAACTCTTGAAGTAGAACTGCAAGACTGACCTTGCCGACTTAAATTCATGCCTTTAATGGCTAAATTAGCTGCAAAATCGGGATCTGCATCATCAAATACTATAATTGGATTTTTTCCTCCAAGTTCTAATGTAACATTTTTAAGTTGTGGAGCAGCTGCCTTTGCAATAGCAATTCCTGTGTTAACTGATCCAATTACTGCAATCCTCTTAATATCTTGGTGCTCTACTAAAAACTTACCATTTTCAGGTCCTCCAGTTACTACATTGATTAGACCTTTCGGGAATAAGTCCTCTAATAACTCACAAAATCTTAATGAAGAAATTGGTGCCTGTTCAGAATTTTTTATAATTAACGCATTACCCATTAATAATGGTGCAGCAATTTTTTCTACACAAAATCTAAACGGGTGATTGAATGGATTTATTTTTAAAACCACTCCATAAGGTTGATAACGAGTAAAATTAAGATGATTTTTTTCCATTGAAAATGTTTCACCCTTAACTTCTCTAACTAAACCACAAAAATAACGAATATTATTTACTGTTTCTTTAACATCTTTTCTCATCCCTGTAAGAGCATTTCCAGAATCATATGAGTCGATTAAAGCAAAATCTTCTTCTCTTTCTTCTATTCTTTTTGCTAATTTTTCTAATGTATTCGCTCTTTCAATTAATGAAGTTTTTTGCCATATTTTTTGCGCTTGTTTTGCACTATCTACTGCCTTTTGGAGTTCGCCGATATCAGAAATCGGTACATCGCTTAATTTTTTATTGTTTGATGGATTGATTATATCGTATCGATTTTTATTATTATGCCATTCCCCGCCAACATAAGTGCCTTTAACTTTGAAAAGTTTATCATCCATAATTTAATGCTAAATCAAATATATCGTAATTTCTGAGAGTGCCTTTGCTTTTATAGCTTTGATCAATTTTTTTAGATAGAAAAATTGGTATATCGCTTTCTCCCATTCCCCCGTGAGTACGAAGAGGCTCTTTTAATTTTGTTAAATCGTGATCAGTTTCTTTTTTTCCAATCGCAAATTTTTCATTCGATGTAGCTACTATATCACCAATTCGGTCTTTTGGTTGTTTCAGTTTATTAACACTTTCATCATTGGAAAGGACTAAATCAATACCTTTAATTGTTTTGATGAAGTTTATTACATCAGAAATTTGTTTTTTATCTTTTAAATAAATGGTGACAAAAGATCCAAATGAACCATGATGTACAACATAAGGGTCTGTAATTGTGCAAATTACATTACATGTATCTTTGCCAAACTTTTTATCTAATTCATCTTGCAAATAAATTAAATTGAGCGATCCATCCTCGTTTGTCTTTCCTTTCATCCCATGATCTGCTGTAAAACATATTTCACATCCAAGCTCATATAATTTTTGCAAATACCCATCGATCATATGATAAAAATTATTCGCCATTTCACTTCCTGGAGCACATTTATGCTGAATGAAATCTGTTGTAGATAAATAAATTAAATCTAACTTTTGTTTTTTTACGATTTCAACTGCTGCAGCAAAAATAAACTCTGAAAGATCAGAGCTATAAACTTCTGGCAATGGTTTTTTCACTAATTCAAGCACATTTTCAATTCTATTATCTTTTAAATTTGCTTGATCAGCTTTTTCAGATGAAAAACAAATAGCTTGTTTTAAATTTTTACCTAATAATTTTCTTAATTTATCTTTAGCAGTTATTACTGCAATTTTAGCACCTGCTTTTTCGAAGGCTTCAAAAATTGTAGGCGCTCTTAAAAAAGTATCATCATTCATTAATGTTTCCTTGCCTAAATCGGGATCAAAGAAAAAATTTCCACAAATGCCATGTACATCAGGTGTTGCCCCAGTAACAATGGACATGTTGTTTACATTCGTAAAACTTGGCATCGCACATTTTCCAACTTCATACGTTGATTTTGAAATCATCGATTTCATAAAAGGCATTAAGCCCATGCTTATAGCAGTATCGACATATCCTTTAGGTCCAGGCTCGCTCCCATCCAAACAAAGAACTATTGTTGTTTTTGTTGGCCAGTTATAAGTTTTTCCATTAACTGTGATTGTTTTGTTATTTTGCATATAATTTTTAATATACTTTATATAATTATTATCACCCATTATATTTTATCTATATCTAGTATATAAATTTCTTATGAATTTTACTCAAATAAGAAGCTTTAATGCAGTTGCTGAGTTAGGAAGTTTTACTGCGGCAGCAAAAAAGCTCAATGTATCCCAGTCAGCTATATCTGAACAAATACGAGAGGCTGAAGCCAAGTTTAAAATAAAATTATTTTTAAGAAAAGGAAATGGAATAAGTTTAACTGAATATGGGAAAAAGCTTTTTGATATTACTAATGGAATTAATGATATTCATGAACAGGCAATCAATTTATTAGGTTCAGCAAAAAATTTGACATCTGGCACATTAAGAATCGGGACCGTTGCTCCAGTTCATTTAATGAGTTTGGTAAAAAAATTTTCATCAAAATACCCTAAGGTCAATTTATCAATTATATTTGGGAATTCCGAGGTAACTTTAAACAGACTGAAAAAAAAAGAAATTGATATTGGAATTTTAGCTGATTTATCTGATGAAGACGATATTTATTCCAAACCTTTAGTAAGAGACAAATTAATAGCTTTCGTTTCAAAAAAAAATAAATGTGCAAAAAAAAATAGCCTTAACTTTTCAGAAATACTCGATGAAACATTTATTGTTCGTGAAAAAGGATCTAAAACCAGAGCGCTTGTCGAAAAAGAATTATTTCATATAGGGGCAAAAAAAAAATTATTTGAAATTGGAAGTCGTGAAGGAATTTATGAAGCTGTAAAAGAAAATTTAGGTATTGGATTTGTTTATAGTAGCGAAAAAGTAGATATACCTAATATAAAATTTATAAATATCAAAAACACAAAATTTTATGCTACGGAATATGTATGTTGTCTCAAGAAAAGATATGACTTTAATGTTATAAAAGCATTTTACGATATAATCCCCAATTTTAAAGATTTATCAAAAATTTAAACAAACCAAGTAGCTTAATAAAAATACTGAAAAAGGAATTAAAAACCATGATATGATTATTTTAATCGTGTGTAGTGGTTTCACTTCTCTAAATCTATTGAAAGATGCAACGCCTATAATTCCAGCGAATGTGATATGAGACGCTGATAATGGCATTGCAAAAATTTCAAAAGGTAAAGCGTGATTTATTTTACTAATTAAAATATCTGAAGAAAAACTGAGTAATATAAAAATTTGTGTTAATAAAATTGCCAATGCTGAAATTGGTTTTATTGTTGATATTTGAGATCCTACACTCTGAACAATTTTTTGGGAAAAAATTAAAGCACCTAAACCAATAAGGAAAGAACCAAAGAAGTATAATTTGTTTTCATCAATACTTAATTTAAAATTAAATACATTTAAATCTAAATCTAAAAAAGGTGAATAAATTCCAACTATAGAAGCTGTAAGATTTGAACCTAATGCAAAAGCAGCTATGCACCCGAAAATAATAAGACATAATCTAATTTGGTAATCTATTTGAAAAACATTTAATTTTAAAAATCTGATAATTAATTGAATAATATAACAAAAACAAATTGATAAAATAAAAGCTAGCAAGGGAGTAGCTAGCCAAAAATAAATTAATTTTTTTAAGAGATCATAATTAACACTTAAGCTTTTAGCTAATGCAAATCCAAAAATTGAAAAAATTATAGACTGTGAAATTGAACTTGGTATTTTTAATTTTAAAGATAATATTGTAATTAAAATAACAGGAATAAGAATTAAATAAATTTGGTCTAAACTTGGATAACTATCTAGTAGATTTCGATAAACACCAGAAGGATATTTTGCATTAATAATGGCTCCAATAATTATAAAAATGAAAAAAAATATGATCGCAAATTTAAATTTTAACATTTTAGATCCGACAGCGGATCCAAAAACGTTTGCAGCATCATTGGTACCAACAATTATAGCTAACAAAGCTATTAATAAAATTTCAAACATAATTAATTTTTGGAAGATGAAATAATTAGACGATCTGCAACATCTTCGGATAAATTTGCAACTTCATCCATAATTTCAACAAAATATCTAAGGTGAACTTTGGTAGCTAGACCATTTTTCTCATTTGAAAATATATTTTTTTTTAAATCTGTACTGATCTTATCAGCTTTACTCTCAACTTTAGAAACTTGAAGACATTTCTCAATAGTAATTTTTTTATCGATAAAAAAGTTTCTTGAACCATCAATAAGTAAGGAAATGCATTCAGAAGCATGATCACACAATTTTAAAAAGTTATCACTTAATTCACTTTCTATTTCTGGCTTTTCGGTATTAAAACTATGAGCATTTGCTTGAATTTGTCCTGGTATTTTATCTAAGTTCTCAAGCATGCCCAAAACATCTCCACGCATATCTGGTATTAAAGTTTCTTGATAAATTTTTCTCTCTACATTTCTTCTAATTTTATCACACTGACTCTCTAAATCTGAAATTTGATTAGTAATCTTTTCAACTTCATTAAAGTTTTTTTTAAAGTAATTTTCTAATAGCGTTTTAAATAAATTGTTAATATTTAAAATATTATCTAAAAAACTATTAATTGAATCCATAAGCTCTTTTTGATGATTTTTTAACACTATTGAGTCTCCTTATAGATTTTATCACGCATATAAGCAGACAAAGCTTCAGAAAAAATAACTAAAACAATTATCGATACAATAATTGCGGATGTTCTTGCGTATTCTAATTGTAAAACGTTTCTTTTTAAATACCATCCCATACCACCAGCTCCAAAAAAGCCAATAATTGTTGATGCTCTAAAACATACATCCCACGTATAAATTAAAATACCCGTAAATGCTGTTTTAACTTGTGGCCAAACACCAAAAGCAAAAACTTGAATTTCATTGGCTCCATTAGATCTCATAGTCTCAACAAGTTTCATATCAACATTTTCTAATTCTTCGGAAAACAGTTTTCCAAAAAATCCAATACAGTACATAGTCAAAGCCATTGTGCCAGCCAACATTCCAAAGCCAACTATTGTTACAAATAATATAGTCCAAATAGTTTCGTGAATAGATCTTGAAAAAATTATAAAAAATTTTCCAATGAAATATCCTATTTTTTTACTTGGTGTAATGTTTGAAGCAGCAAAGTAAGCTAATATTGATGCTATTATTACTCCAATAACTAAACCAAGATAACCCATTTGGATACTATCTAATATTGAACTTAAGTAACCTGGTTCTAATACATATGGGATTTCAACTGGATAATATCTATTTGCTATTAAACTTCCAAATCTTCCCAAAGCAGAGAAGAACCTTTCAAAATCAATACCGAGGTAAAGAAAGCAAAGATAGATAATGAAGAAAAATAAACTTATATAAATAAAGTTTTTTGCATTATTTCTTTTATAAATTTCATTATTTTTCATAAATTAAATTATCTTCTTTCTTAAATAATGAGATAAAATTTCTCCAATCACAATTAAACCAACAATAAATAAAATAACCGTGGTCACTCCTGGATAATTAGACATGTGCATTTGTCTAAAGAAAGCAAGGCCTAACCCTCCAGCGCCAACTAAGCCCATAACAGCTGATCTTCTAATATTAATATCCCATTCAAAAATAATTGTTCCAATTACAGTTGGTAATATTTGAGGTATAATTCCATAATACATTACATCAAAACCTGAACCACCAGCAGCTTTAATAGCCTCGATTGGTTTTTTATCTGCACCTTCAATATTTTCAGCAATTATTTTTGAAATAAACCCTACAGATCTAAACGCTAAAGCTAATATACCAGGTAAAGCGCCAAGCCCAACAGCGCCAACAAATATCAGAGCCCAAATAATCTCGTGAACCGATCGGCTAATTGTCATTAACATTCTAGCAAAACCAAAACTAAGACTACCTAAGGGTGTAACGTTTTTAGCTCCAAGCCATGCTACAGGTAACGACAATAAAAGACCTAACATTGTTCCAAGGCATGCCATCAAAAATGTTTCAAAAGCTGGAAGTATAAGATGGGGCATAATTTTCATATCTAAACCAACGAAATAAGATAATTGTTTTAATATTGCAGCGCCTGAGCCAATTCGATGCCAATCAGTATCTAATATGATTATAAAATATACACTAAGAAATATGACCGCAATTAACGAAATATAAAAAATGAATTTTTTAAATATTTTAGAAGAGTTTTGTTTAGAATAATCTTCTATCGTTAACTGATATCCGCTCATTTTTTAAAGAACCTCGAATTTGTATAGGTCCTGCAAAACATCATGGGTTAATTTATCGGTAATATCATCAAATTTCTTTTTACCGTCTTGTAATCCCAAAATTTTATTTGCAAACTGTTTTGCAAGCTCAATATTGTGAATGTTACAAAGTACTGGTATTTTTAATTCATCGGCTATTTGCTTTATCAATTCCATCATTTCTACAGCAATTTTAGGATCTAAACTGGATGTTGGTTCATCTACTAAAAGCATTTCTGGTTCTTGCATTAACGCTCGTGCAATACCAACTCTTTGTCTTTGTCCTCCGCTTAATTGGTCCACCCTTTTATTTGCAAAATCTTTTAAGCCTACTTTTTCAATAAATTGAATTGCTCGGCCAACATCTTTTTTACTAAACATTCGAAATAAACTTGAGAACGTATTCATATATCCAAGTCGACCTGTCAAAACATTATCTATAACGGACATTCGATCTATCAAATTAAATTCTTGAAAAATCATACCAATTCTTCTTCGGACATTTCTTAATTTTTGACCACTTAAATTTAATAATTGCTCCCCCTTAAAATTTACTTCTCCGCTATTCGGATTGGCTAATTTGTTTATACATCTAATTAATGATGACTTTCCTGCACCACTTGGTCCAATAATTGCATAAAAATCATCTTGCATAACCTCAAAGGAAATATCGAATAAGACCTGGGGTCCACCCTTTGTGTATGTCAAATTTAAATTTTTTACTTCTAAAACTTTTTCACTCATAATTTTTCAATCCCTAAATTGCGCGTTTAAAAAATTTAAACGCGCAATTAACTAACTTTCAGGGAATTATTTCTTTTTATTTTTTTTCTTAAACTCAGCTTTCGCTTTAGCCAAAGTTCTAATCACATCATAGTCTTTGTCTGTCATTGCAACAAATTTAGATGATTTTAGATTGTCTAAGAATTTTTTAGCTCCAGGATCGTTTCCAAGATCTAAGAAAGTTGATCTGATCGCTTTTTTAATTGGATCACATAATTTTCCACTATAGACAAAAGGGTCTTGTGGAACCGCAGGTGATCTCCATAAAATGTTGAAATCAGATAATTTCACTTGGCCTTTAGAGACAACGTTATCAAATCGGTGACTAGCTACGAAACCAGCATCGATTTTACCACTATGTACTGCTAAAGTTGTTAAGTCATGACCGCCTGTGTAGACAATTCTTTTCCAGAATTTATCTGCATCAGTTTTCATGTGCGGAGCCCATACGACTCTTGGTATCAAGTCACCTGATGTGCTTCCAGGGTCAGCATGCCCAACTGTTGCACCTTTAAGAGACGCTTCTGTTGTATACTTTGATCCTTTTTTTGTAATCAAAACTGATTCATATCCAGGACCTTCTTTTTGCATGTACCCTTTTTTCTTTGCATAAGTTGCAAACACTTCGATTGACTTATCTTTCTTTTTTGCAGTGATATATCCGTATGGACCTAAAACTGCTACGTCAACGAAGCCTCCAATTAATGCTTCTGCAACTGATGCGTATGAAGTAGGCATATAGAACTCAATTTTCTTTCCAGTATTTGCTTTTAATTTTTTTAATACTGGTCTGTATAAATCAAGCTCAAATGATGACTCTTCGGTAGGTATTATTGAAAACCTTAATTGCTTAGGATCTTTACATTTCGAATATGCAAAATTAGTCCCAAGCAAAAGGGCTGTAAACAATACCAGTGTCTTTTTTATTAACTGCATATTTCCCCCTTATTTAGAGTTGCACTTAAGTGTACATATAATTTAATAAGAAGATTCTATCGAGGCAATTAAAAAAAAACGATAAGTGTTATCGGATTACAAGTTATTAGTAATATAAACCTAGAGTTGAAAAAATTGACAAAAAACTCCATAATAATCCTAAGTTGCGGAAGCTCTCATGGTGTTCCAAAAATAGATGGTGATTGGGGCAATGCAAAAAAAATATTAAAAAAATAAAATTCATAATAACAATATTCTTCCTTGTTACGACGGTCTTAAAATTAAAATATAAATTTAATTTAAACCCCAGTT
>JAYNJZ010000026.1:0-2450 GCA_038110645.1 Candidatus Pelagibacteraceae bacterium | reverse complement strand
TTGCACTTAAGTGTTCTTGTAATTTATTAACAAGATTCATTTGAGACAATAAAGAAAAAGCGATAAGGGCTATCGGATTACAGATTATTTAGTAATATAAACCAAAGGTTGAAAAATTGACAAAAAACTTCATAAAAATACTGGGTTGTAGCAGCTCTCAGGGTGTTCCAAAAATAGATGGTGATTGGGGGCGGTGCAAAAAAAACATTAAAAATATTAGAACAAGATGCTCAATATTTGTCCAAATAAACAATATAAAATTTATTATCGATACCTCTCCAGATATTAGATCTCAATTACTGAAGAATAAAATCAATAATATTGATTTTGCTCTTTTTACCCACGCACATGCTGATCATATATTGGGAATTAATGAGTTAAGAACATTTTATATTAAATATAAAAAGAAATTTAATATTTACTTAACTAAATTTACTGAAAAAAGTTTAAAAAAGATGTTTAAGTATCTTTTTATTAATCAAAAAAATTATCCAGCAGTATTAAAAAGTAATATCATTTCAAATAAGAAAAAAATCAGAAATTTAAATATTCAAGCTATAAATGTAAGTCATGGAACAATGAAAACTATTGGATATAGAATAAATAATTTTGCTTATATTCCTGATTTTAAAAAGATAAATAATTCTGAGCTTAAAAAATTAAAAAATTTAGATATTTTGATCATCGATTGTTTTAGATACAAAGAGCACAATACACATGTTAACCTAACAGAATGTCTTCATTATATTAAAATTATTAACCCAAAAAGGGCCTATTTAACTAATTTAAGCCAAGACCTGGATTACCTTGAATTAAAAAAGAAAATCAAAAAAAATAATATAAATCCTTGTTACGACGGTCTTAAAATTAAAATATAAGTTTAATTTAAACCCCAGTTATTCGGAATTATCATATAATGTATAGCCAGTACTATTGCTACTGAGACTAATAATCCAAAAATCATTTTTACAAAATCTTTTCCAATAATTGGGAAAACATATGAGAAATTATAATCTTTATTCATAGTAGCAATTGCAAGTTCTCTTCCACATAACAATCCAACAAAAACCCATGTCGTAGACATTGGAAGATCATTTAGCTCTTTAAAATAAAACAATATACATGCATAAATAGTATCAATAAATACGGCAGACCTTGAATATCTGGTACCAGTTTTATCTAAAACAACTTTTTGAATTGGACCACCATGAACATAAAAAATATAAAAAAGTAATGCTGAAAAATATACAAGAACAACTAATAACTGAGTTAGACTCAAGCTTCGTGGTAAATAAACCGCAATATTCGCAACATCATGCATTAACCATGCTGCCCACAACCAAGCAGATGTAACCCACTGTAAATTTCTCCATAACTTTATTTGTTTAGGATCTGTAACTGTATCAAATTTTTCGTTTATAAATTTAGATATAACTAACCAAATTACATAGGCTGATACTGCTGCTACACCATAACCAACTATGCTTTTAATAAGCACTTTTTCTAAAACTACAGTAGAAGCAAATGCAGAAAGAACTAAGAATGTTGTTGAAACTGGAATACCTACTCTTGTTAAAACTAAAAGTACTAAAGGCGCAACGGCATGATACCATTGTATAGTCTGTTCTGGAATTCTAGTCAGCCTTCCGTAAGATATATCACCATCATTAGTGTACCAACCATATGAAATTGTTACAATCATCGCTGCAGCTGCAGTAAATGCTAGGACATACCATTTAAAGTGTTTGGATTTAGAAGCTATAAAAGTTCCTAGGGTTTGGATGGAGTCGTTACCAATCACTGAATAACCAGCACATGCAAAGCCTACAATTGTATAAAACAAAGTTAATTCCATTAAGGGGGAGATATATAAATTTAAAAAAAAAAAAACTAAAAAATTTTTTTTTATTTTTTTAGTATGGTGAATTTTCGATCGATATTTTTATTTATAAATTTTACAACAGTAAAAATTTTTTTTTATTTTTTTTGTATGGGAAATTTCTCTCTAATAAATCTATTCATTCTTTTTTCAACTTTAAAAAAATTTTTTTATGAAAAAATAATATATTCACCTAAATAGTGAAATTATAGAAGTCACTGACCTTATGTTTTTATGCGATAAATGTGATTGCTAATAAGATTATACCAATAATTATGAGTAAAAGTGGAACTGCTTTATTTAGAGGTAAATTTGAAAGACTCATTAAAATTCTTTTGGTAATTGATTGTCAATTGAAAGTGTACTACCACCCCTAAAAGTGATTGCAATCATAATTAACATCCACATTAAAGGATACTCATATCCCCCTTTGACCCATAAGAAACCATTTTGAAAATGCACAACAAAAGTTGCTACAAACAAAACTCCAACTAATTGGGCTGAAAAAATTCTTGTTAACAAACCTAACGCTACACATATTCCACCAACAAATTCTACAATACCAACGTAC
>JAYNJZ010000025.1:7840-14832 GCA_038110645.1 Candidatus Pelagibacteraceae bacterium | reverse complement strand
TTTTTAAAACTTTTAGACAACTCTATATGATTTGATGCAAACTCTTTATAAATTGGGTTAGATGCTAAATGATCTTTAGTTTTCTTATCATTAAAATATTTTCCTTTATCTAAATCTAAAGATATCATCTGACCTGGGCCTACTCTGCCTCTATATTGTATATTATTTTCTGATACATGAACCATGCCTGTTTCAGATCCTGCAAATAACATTTTGTCTTTAGTAATTGTATAACGTAATGGTCTCAAACCATTTCTATCTGATGCTGCAACTATCCAACGACCATCAAACGCTGCGATGGCTGCTGGGCCATCCCAGGGCTCAATTACAGAATTTAAATAATTGTACATATCTCTATGTGCTTTAGAAATTATTTTACTTTTTTTTGACCATGCTTCAGGTATCAACATCATTTTAGCAATCGGTAAGCCTCTGCCTCCTCTTACTAACAACTCAAATGCTGCATCTAATGATGCTGTGTCTGAATTGTTTGCTTTTATGATTGGTTTAATTTCATCAATATTTTCAAATAAATCACTTTCCATTCCAGCTTCATGGGTTTTCATCCAATTTACGTTTCCTTTTAAGGTATTGATTTCGCCATTATGAGCAATTACTCTAAATGGTTGTGCAAGCTCCCAGGAAGGAAAAGTGTTTGTTGAAAATCTTTGGTGAAATATTGCAAACCTAGATACAAATCTTTCATCCATTAAGTCTGGGTAAAAATCAGCAATATTCTCCGCTAAAAACATTCCTTTATAAATTACTGATTTAGAACTTAAGGAAGAAATATAAAAATCATTCAACTGTTCTTTTGCAGCATTATTTTCTATTTTTTTTCTAATTACAAAAAGCTTTCTTTCAAGCTCTTGAAAATCATATTTTTTTTCACATGCAAAAATAATTTGTTCAATTTCAGGTCTAGTATCGTTCGCTTTTTGGCCTAAAACTTTAGGATTTACAGGTACCTGTCTCCAACCAAAGATATAAAAATCATTATTTAAAAGTTCTTGCTCTATAAGTGTTCTACATCTTTCTTGTGATGAGTAATTAGATCTTGGTAAAAATATCATACCAAGACATAATTCTTGATCCTCTCGTAAATCATGTCCTGTTACATTAATTTGTTCTTTAAAAAAATCTCGACTAAATTCAATATGAATTCCTGCTCCATCTCCTGTCTTTCCGTCAGCATCCACAGCACCTCTATGCCAAACAGCTTTTAAGGCTTCAATTCCATTTTCAACAACTTCTCTTTTAGGTTTACCAGTCATTGATGCTACAAAACCAACACCGCAAGCATCGTGATCTTCAATTTTTACTTTTGCATTCTCTAATTTTTTTTTATTCAGTAAATATTTTTTAATTGTCATTTTATGCTACTTTTGTTTTTTTTAAGGATATATTATTTAAATATTCACTTATTCCTTTAGCTGCATCTCTTCCATCACGAATTGCCCATACAACCAAAGATGCACCTCGTACAATGTCGCCAGCTGCAAATACACCTTTAATGTTTGTCTTAAGTGTTCTAAGATTAGTTTTAATAGTTCCCCATTTTGTAATTTCTAACTCAGGTTCATTGAATAATTTAGGAATTTCTTCTGGCTCAAAGCCAAGCGCTTCAATTACAAGATCAGCTTTTAGACTTTCATCCACACCTTCAATTATTTTTGGTGATTGCCTGCCTGATGAGTCAGGTTCACCAAGTCTCATTTTATTAATTACGACTTTTTCAACTTTTTCATTTCCCTCAAATTTTTTTGGACTTGATAACCAAATAAAATTTACACCTTCTTCTTCTGCATTCGCTACCTCTCTTGCAGATCCTGGCATGTTTGCCTTATCTCTTCTATATAAACAAGATACTGACTTAGCTTTTTGTCTAACCGCAGTTCTTACACAATCCATTGCAGTATCACCGCCACCAACTACTACTACATCTTTTCCTTCTGCATTTAAGGTTCCATCATCAAAATCTTTAACTTTATCACCTAATCCTTTTTTATTAGATGCTGTTAAAAATCTCATTGCAGGAAAAATATTTTTTAATTTTGAACCAGGTGTATCTATCTGCCTTGCTTTATAAACTCCAGTTGCAATCAAAATGGCATCATGTTTTTCTTTTAATTCTTTTAATGTAGAGTCTTGGCCAACCTCAAAATTATTAATAATTTTAATATTACTATCTTTTAAAAGTTTTGTTCTTCTCAAAACTACTGATTTATCTAATTTAAAATTTGGGATACCATAAATAAGTAAACCACCAGCTCGATCATACCTATCATAAATCGTAATCTGATAACCTTCTTTTCTTAACTCCATTGCAGCAGCAATACCAGCTGGGCCTGCTCCAATAATTCCAACCGATTGATTAAGCTCAGATAAAGGCTTTATAGGTTCTATCCATCCATTTTCCCAAGCTGTATTAGTTATAAATTTTTCAATAGCTCCTATTGTTACAGTGCCATGTCCTGACTGTTCAATTACACAATTACCTTCGCACAATCTATCTTGAGGACATATACTGCCACAAACTTCAGGCATTGAATTAGTTGAGGATGAAATTTCATAAGCTTCTTTTAATCGACCCTCTGCAGTAAGTTTTAACCAATCCGGAATATTATTTTGAAGAGGGCAATGAACTTGGCAAAATGGTGTTCCACATTGAGAGCACCTACTTGCCTGTTCTTTTGCTTTTGTATCTATAAATTCTTTATAAATTTCAGAAAAATTACTTTTTCTAATATTTGAATTAAATTTCTCGGGAGTTTCTTTAATAAGATCAACAAATTTAAGCATTTTTGACATGGTGCAGACTTATAATATTAAATTTTGGTAAAGTATAGGTTTTTTAGTAAATAAATGTTTACTTTATAAATTAATAAATACAACAATTTAGTTAAAAAATGATTATTTTTTTATTATTTTTTAACCTTATTATGAGATATGAAAAAAATATGGATTTTTTAAATAAACTTACTGTGGCCATTAAGTTTAAATAATAATAATTGGTCTAATCAGATGTTATTGCCCATTTATTTAAGTTTAATTTTTTTAGCAATTATACAAGGTCTAACAGAATGGCTACCTGTATCATCAAGTGGAATATTAATAATATTAGAAGAAACTATAAAACTTGAAGATAAAAATTTAAATCTTTTATTTAACATAGCAGTCCATACTGGATCTTTAATTGCTGTAATAACTTATTTCAAAAGAGAAATTTTTGAACTAAGAAAAAATATTAAGTTACTAAAAAATATAATTATTGCAACGATTCCAGTAATTATATGTGGGTTTATAATTAAAATTTTAAATTTAAATTTTTTTTTACAAGATATAAAAATTGTAGCATTTGCAACAATTTTTTTTTCTATAGTTCTTTATGTGTCAGATAAAACAAAAATTAGTAAAAAATTTTCTAAAAATATTTCAAACAAAGACTCATTATATATTGGACTCGCGCAAGCCTTAGCTTTAATTCCAGGAACAAGTAGATCTGGAATAACTATTAGCTGTGCTAGATATTTAGGTTTTTCAAGATTTGACTCTTCTAAATTTAGTTTTTTAATTTCTATTCCAACTTTATTCGCTGCAACAGTATTAGGTGCTGCTGATATAATAGTAACTTTCGATAAAAATATTATGTTTTTATTAGCTCTGGGTATATTTGTGTCTTTAGTTGTGTCTTTAATATGTATTAATTTTTTTTTAAAATTTGTTGAAAATAATTCTCTTACACTATTTGTAATATTAAGATTAATTTTAGGTTTTGGCTTAATAATTTATTTAGCAAATTGACCCTCTTTTCTAAATCTCCATAAATAATTAGGAATTATTTTTCTAATTCCATGAGTTTCAATAATAAAATCTTTTAAAACTTTATTTTTCCCAGTTGCAATATTATCGCCTGACTCTAATGTTTTGATTTGATCTAGAGTAAGCATTGGTCTGGGGGCAAGACCTAATATAGAACCTTGTAAACGACCTAGCCAAGATGGTATAGAAAAGATAATATTTTTTGAACGGATTTCATTCGAAATTATTTTAACAAGTTCTTCAAGAGTAAAAATTTCATCACCTACAGCTTCAATTGTTTCATTTTTAATCTCATCACTAATTATTTTATTAATTAATAATGCAATATCTCCTACATATACTGGAGCAAATTTAACTGATGCTCCAGCTAAAGGAATAATTGGAAATAAACTTGCTAATTTAGCAAACATATTTGTAAAATCATTCTGACCCCCGCCAAAAACGATTGAAGGTTTTATTATTGTAAAATTATTTAATGTTTTTTTAATTATTTCTTCTGCTTTAAATTTACTTTCAAGATATTTAGACTCGGTACTAGACTTAACTCCTAAACTGGAAAAATGTATAAAATGTTTAATTGATTTTTCATTTTTTATAATTGAAACTAATCTTTCTACAAAATCGGTATGAATTTTTTGAAAGGTATTTTGACCTTTCTCATAAAGTATTCCTACTAAATTAATGCAAATATCGGTCTCGCTTACAAATTTTTTAATTTGATCACTTGATTGAATATTAATTTTTTCTAATTTTATTTGTCCAGGATCACTTACAGTAGATTTTAATTCTAAGACGTCTTCATCAAATGGAGACCTTGTTGCTATTTTAATTTCATGCCCATTTTTAGCTAAAAGCTTTACAATAGAGCTACCAATGAATCCAGTGCCCCCAAAAAGACAGATTTTTTTTACATAAGCTCGAGACATGTTATACAATCAGTAATTGAAAAATGAATTTTAAATACGAATTACATTTAAACGATATACCAGCTGAAACAAGTTTAAATATTGCCACAAGCATTGCTGTTGATGGGGAATTTTCAGGACTTAACCCTCTTACTGATAAACTGCACCTATTACAAATTAATGATGGATCTAATTTTGTGCACCTAATAAAGTTTAAGGATAAGTACAATGCTCCAAATTTAAAAAAAATTTTAGAAAATAATAATATTAATAAAATTTTTCATTTTGGTAGAGCTGATCTTGGATTTTTAAGACAGCACCTTAACATTAATGTAAAAAATATATTTGATACTAAAATTGCTTCAAAAATTTGTAGAAAATTTACAAACAATCATGGTTTAAAAGATTTGTGTAAAGATTTACTCGGTATAAAATTAGATAAAGAAATGCAAACATCAGACTGGGGCAAGGATAATTATTCAGATGAGCAGATTAAATATGCAGCTAATGACGTTTTATATCTACACAAAATTAAAGATGAGTTACAAAAAATATTAAAAAGAGAAAACAAAGATAAAATTGCTGAAAGATGTTTTGAATTTTTAGAAACTAGAACTAATTTAGATTTAAATGGATTGGGAGATATTTTTGAACATTAATTATGAAAACTGAAAAACAAATTTTAAATTTTGCAAAAAAAATTTTTAACGAAGAGATTGTAGCTCTCAAAAAAGTACAAAAAAATTTAAACAATAATTTTTCTAAAGCAGTGAATTTAATATATAATACTAAAGGCAATATAGTATTTACCGGGGTTGGGAAATCTAAATTAATATTAGAAAAAACTTGTGGTACATTTTCATCATTAGGTATTCCAAGTTACGTTTTGGATATAAATCAAGCAAGTCATGGTAGTCTAGGAAATTTACAAAAAAACGATACAGTAATAATTGCATCTAACAGTGGAAATACTAGCGAATTAAGTACAATTTTTAAATACGCAAAAAAATATAAAATTAAAATTATTGGAATTTCATCAAATGCAAAATCACAATTGTATAAGAACTCAGATATAAACATAATTTATTCAAAAATTAAGGAAGTAGGTGATAAAAACTTTTCATTAGTACCGACTAGTTCTACAACTATATTAGCATGTATTGGCGATGCACTTGCGATTACAGTTGCAAAAAAGAAAAATTTTAAAATATCTAAATTCGGTGAGCATCATCCTCATGGTAGCATTGGAAAATCCCTAACGCCAATTAAAGAACTTTTGATCACAGGAAATAAAATTCCTTATATTAAAAATGATACTCTGTTTTCAGAAATATTATCGACTATATCATCAAAGAGATTAGGCTGTGCTTTAATTAAAAATAAAAATTCAAAAAAAATTTCAATTATTACTGATGGTGACACGGCCAGAGCCGCTAAAAAATATAAGAACCTTCATAAAATTAAAGCAAAAGATATTATGACAAAAAATCCCAGTTTTGCTGATGAAATGACTTTGGCGCCTGAAGCTCTCAACATTATGAATAAAAAAAGGATTAACGTTTTATTAGTTAAATACAAAAATAAATTTAGAGGCTTAGTCAGCATTCACTCTATTCTTGAATTTTTAGGAAAATGATATTTTTTAAAAAAACAACTTTATTATTAATTATTGTTATATTGAGTACTATAGTTTTTTATAGCTATTATATCAGTCAAAATAAAGGTTCAATTAATATTGATAATACAAAATCAGATTCTAGTAATTTCTCCGATACGACAAAAGGATTAACGAAATTTAAAAATGTTGAATACAAAACTACAAGTAAAAATAATAAAGAATACATTACAAAAGGTGAGGAGGCTTTAATAAATTATAATAAACCTGATTTAATTGCTTTGAATAAAGTGCATAGTTTTGCAAAACTAAATGACGGATCAATTTTAAATATAAAATCAGATAATGCGAATTACTTCAAAAATACAAAAAATATTAAATATTTTAATAATGTTATTATTACGAATAAAGATGTAAGAATTACTGCTAAAGTAGCAAATTTTTTTGCAGATAAAAATTTAATAAGACTAGAAAAAAATGTAATATTTGAAGATACGAAAAATACTATAAAAGGTGATATTGCTGAACTTAATACAATAACAAATAATTTAGAAGTTTCGATGAATAAAAAGAAAGATAGAATTTATGGAAGAAGGCAAAATAAATAAAAAACAAAAAATTAAAATAAAAGCAAATATTCAATCTAATTC
>JAYNJZ010000025.1:0-7830 GCA_038110645.1 Candidatus Pelagibacteraceae bacterium | reverse complement strand
ATTCTAAGTTGATTTTAAAAAAAGAATTTATTTTAACTGAAAAACAAAATACTTTAATATTAAAAAATATCGTTACTGGTAAATCACAAAGTCAAATTAATGACTCAAAAAGGGAAAATATTCGAATTGCAACTGAAAATATAATAAAAATCAATGATAATATAAGGCAAACAGATAAAATTTTAACAGTAACTAAAGTCTCCAAATCTCTGGGTGGAAAACCAATATTAAAAGGTGTATCGTTTTCACTAAAACATGGTCAAATTTTAGGTCTATTGGGTCCCAACGGAGCAGGTAAATCAACGTTATTTAATCTTATCGTAGGAAAAATTTACCCTGAGCTTGGAGAAATTAGATTAAACAATGAAATCATTAACAACCTTCCTATTCATAAAAGAGCAATAAAAGGAATTAGCTTGCTTGAGCAACATAAAGGTCTTTTCGGTAATATGACAGCTTACGAAAATCTTTATGCTATTTTAGAATTGTATATAAATGATAGAAATAAAATTGAAGCAAAAATATTTCAACTATTATCTTACTTTGGCCTTCAATATTTGCAAAATGTTAAGGCAAATAATATGTCTGGAGGAGAATATAAAAAAATTTCAACGCTTCAAAGAATTTGCAATAAAGATATCAAAGTTTTATTACTTGATGAACCTATGGCTGCGTTGGATCCATTAAGTATTTCATCAATTAAAAAATTTATATTAGAACTTAGAGACATGGGCCTATCCGTTATTATTACTGATCATAATTTTTTTGCGATACAAGATATCTTAGACCATTGCTTAATTTTAAGAGATGGTCATATTATGGTCGAAGGTCCACCTAAAACTATAATTAAAAATGAAAAAGCAATAAAATATTACTTGGGTACTGGGTTTGCTATTTAACTTTTAGTATCCTGCTCCTCTTCGAGAGCAGCATCATCTAAAGAAATAACCTCATCATCATCACCGCCATTTTCTGAATTTTCGGCATTATCAATATCAGCAAACTCATCTTTTGTATCATTTTTAGACTGCTGTTGAAGAATAGGAGTATTATCAGAAAAAAAAGTGTCTTCCTCAATAACTATTTCTTTTTCTCCACATGGGCATGTAAAAGGAGATTTCTTGTTTAAATCATAGAACTTTTTTTCACAATGAGGGCAAATCCTTTTTTGTCCAAATTTTTTATCAGCCATTTAAATTTCTTTTTTATATTAATTATCTGGGTATATATTGATCTAATAAACCAATGGCAATTAAAAAATTAATCCCCGAAAATAATATTATTATTAAAGGATCTGTGGAATTATCATCAGATAAAAGTTTATCGATAAGAGCTATTTTGTTTTCAAGTATCGCTTACGGTGTTTCAACGATAGAAATTAACAATCCTGGTGAAGATACCCAAACCTCTATAATGGCAATTAAGGCACTTGGAATTAAAGTTAAGAAAATTAGAAGTAACTACATTATCTTAGGGTTAGGAATTGGATATCCTAAAAATAAAAAGAAATTAATTATTAACTGTAGAAACAGTGGAACAACACTAAGATTATTAACACCACTAATTGCTGGTTCAAAAGTTAAAGCAAAAATTATTGGGGATAGAAGTTTATCTTCCAGACCTTATAGGTTGGGTTTCCTTAATAAATTTTTAATGAATGTAAATCCAACTAATAAAGGGTATTTACCGTTAAATATTAGTGGACATACAAATTGTATACAAAATAAAATTAGAATAACCAAACCTTCTGCTCAAATGATTAGTGCAGCAACTTTGGCGGGTATTATGAGCTTCGGTGAAACAATTATTGAAGCACCAAACAATGTAAGAGATCATACATCTAGATTATTAAAATACTTAAAATACAAAGTAAAATTTAAAAAAAAAAAAAATATACAAACTATTAAAATATTAGGAAGACAATTTTTAAAACCTTTAAAAAATTATAAAATACCATCAGACCCTTCATCAAGTGCATTTTTAATTGCAATAGCTATTTTAACAAAGGGTAGTGAAGTTAAAATTAAAAATGTTTGTCTTAATCCATTTAGAATAGGATTTATTAAAATAATGAAAAGAATGGGAGCTAATATCAAATTTAAAAATCGAAGTAATTATTTTGGAGAACCTGTTGGCGACATAGTTGCCAAATATTCTCCAAATTTAAAATCCATTACATTAAAAGAAAATGAAGTTGCAAGTGTTATTGATGAAATTCCAGTCTTATTAATTGTGTCCTTATTTGCAAAATCAAAAAGTACATTTAATCATCTTACAGAGTTAAGATTTAAAGAATCGGACAGGTTAAAAGTTATGCATGAGAATTTAAAACTATGTGGGGCAAATATACTAAGAAAAAAAGATAGTTTAATTATTAATGGTATAAATGAAAAATTTTACAATAATAAGATTATAAAAATAAAAAATTTTAATAAAGACCATAGAATTGCTATGGCATTTTATGTTTTATCGGCTGTCTCAAGAAAAAAAATTGAAATTAATGATTTTGAATGTACAAAAGTTTCATTTCCAAAATTCTTACAAACCATCAAAAAATTAAAAAAAAATTATAAAGAAAAAATTATTGTTGCTTGTGATGGCGGTGTAGCTTCTGGAAAAACTAGTATTTTAAAAAAAGTTAAACAACATTATGGCTCCAAAGCTATTTTAATAGATTCAGGTTTATTATATCGTTACCTAACTCTTTTACATTTAAAAACAAAAAAAAATTTTATTAACGAAAAATATTTAATTAATAAATTAAATAATCTTAATTTAAAAAAATTAGAAAATCCAATTTTACATTCAAATGAAGTATCTAATAAAGTTTCTGATATTGCAAAAATAGCTACAATAAGAAAAGCTCTACTTCCTATTCAAAGAAAATTAATTTTTGAATGTACGAATCAAATTGTCCTGGTGGGTGGAAGGGATATATGTTCAACAATTTTACCTGGTGCTTTCAGTGATTTAAAAATTTATATAAATGCAAAGGTTATAACCAGAGCTAAAAGGAGATTTCTAGAACTAAAATCAAAAAAAAATGCAAAAAATTTCGACTTTAAACAGATTTTAAAAGCTCTAAAAGCCAGAGATTTAGCCGATAAAACTCGAAAAATTAGCCCTTTAAAAAAAACGAAGGATTCTATATTGATAGATAATAACTCTAATGATATATCCCGCGCACTCAAGAAAATAGTTTTCTTGATAGAAAGAGAGATAAAAAATATTAGTGGGAGTAAATAATTTAAAAGTTTACAATGAAGACTCAAATTCCGAATTCGCAAAATTAATTTCAGAAAATTTAGATAATATAATTTTAAAAGATAATACCACTGTAAAAGGTTCGGTAGAGAAGATTGATGATAAATTTGTTCATATTTTTATCATGGGTGCTAAATCAAGCGGTATAGTAGATATTAATGAAATTCCTCACGCAGAACTTGAAAATCTTAAAGTAGGAAGTGAAATCGAAGTTTTTTTAGAAAGAACAGAAGATAAAAATGGAAATATTGTTTTAAGTATAGAAAAAGCTCGAAGAGCAAAATCATGGAAAAAAATTGAAAAAGCATTCGAAAACCAGGAAAAAGTAAGTGGTATAATTAAAAATACAGTTAAAGGTGGTGTCGTTGTAGAGATCTTTGGCGTATTTGCATTTTGTCCAAACTCTCAAGTAGCAGATAAGCCAATTAAAAATATGAATGAATTTATGAATAAGCCAATGGAATTCCAAATTATAAAAATTGATAATGTGAGAATGAATGTAATTGCAAGCAGAAGACAAGTTCTTGAACAAGAAAAAAATAAAAATAAAGAAAAGATTATTAAAAATTACAAAGTTGGTGATATTGTTGAAGGTACCATTAAGGCTGTACAATCCTACGGATGCTTTGTAAGTATTGAAAGTCTTGATTGTTTACTTCATTCTTCAGAAGTTTCTCATTTAAAAATTTCAAATTTAAATGATATGTTTTCTGTCGGAGAAAAAGTTAAAGTCAAAATTTTAGAAATTGATAACGAAAATATGAGAATGAGTTTATCAGTTAAAGCAATGCTTCCTGATCCATTCCAAACAATCAAAGATAAATACAATATTGGCAGTGAATACGAAGTAAAAATTATAAAATTAACTGACTTTGGTGCATTCGCTGAAATGGAACAGGGTGTGGCTGGTTTGATACACTCTAGTGAAATAAAACATATGCAGAAAAATGTTAATCCAAAATCGGTTTTTAAAATAGGTGATACTGTAAAGGTAAAATTAAAAGAAGTAGATATAGAAAAGCGAAAGATTTCTTTAAGTCATAAAGATTGTTTACCAAATCCAATAGATGAATTTATAAAAAAATATCCGATAAATTCAGAAGTAGATGCAAAAGTTGTAACAAAAAAAGATTTTGGAATTTTTTGCAACACAGGAGATAGTGATATTGATATCTTTGTTCATTATAAACAATTAGATTATTTAGAAAGTTCAAAAGCCTTAGATAACTATAACAAAGGTGATAAAGTAAAACTTAAAATAATTGATATAAAAGATGACAAAGTAAACGGCTCAATCAGGGCTTTAAAAAAAGATCCATTTTCATTTTTTGATAATAAAAAAATTGGAGATATTGTTTCTACACGAGTAGTTGAGGTACAAGATAATGGTCTTAAAATAGATGTTGGGCCAGATAGGTTTCAAACTATAATCAGAAAAACTGAACTTGCTATTGAGAAATCTGATCAAAGACCAAATAGATTTTCATCTGGAGATTCGATTGATGCAGCAATACTTGAGTTAGATAAAGAAAAAAGAAGAGTAAAATTATCGGTCAAAAAGCTTGAACAACAACAAGCTGATGAAGCTATTGAAAAATATGGGTCTACAACTTCTGGTCAATCATTAGCTGGAATTTTAGGTGAAGCTCTAGAAAAAAAAGATAAGAAAAAAGATTAGCCCTTCCTTTTCTTACATTCTAAATCTATAATAATTTCAATAATTTATTGAAATGTCTAAAAAAACTTTTGTAAAATCTGATATTGTCAAATTATTACAAGGCAATTTTCAAAAAATTCCAAACAATGATGTTGAAAGAATTATTGATTCTATATTTAAATATTTAGCCAGCTCTTTATCAGAAGGAAGAAATATAGAAATACGCGGATTAGGTACATTTAAAATAAAAAAAATGCCATCACGAAATGCTAGAAATCCAAAAACTGGAGAACAAATTAAAATTGAAGAAAAAAATAAAATAAAATGGAAAAGTTCAAAATTGTTAAATTTTAGGATTAATAAAAATGAAAAAAACGAAAGATAAAAAAATAATTTTTATTGCGCTTGATTGTTCAGTATTAAAAGCTAAATCAATTATTAAATCTATTCCTAAAATTAGATCAAAAAAATATGAGATTGGTATTAAAGCGGGTTACCAAATTCTTTATTCTGATAAAGGAAGAAATTTTATTAAATCATTAAAAGGGTATAAAAAATTTATAGATTTAAAATTAAACGATGTTCCCAACACTGTTAAAAATGGAATATTATCCTTGAAAGATTTAAAAGCTGATTACATTACTATTCATGCAAGTGCAGGTTATGATGCTATAAAATTAGCAAAAAAATACTCTGGCCAAACAAAATTATTAGCAGTCTCGGTGCTTACAAGTATAAACAAAAAAAACTTATCTGAAGTTGGTCATACAAAACAATTAGATAAACTTGTCATTCATCTCAGCAAACTTGCAAAAAGAGCAGGTGCCTATGCTATGATTTGCAGTCCATATGAATCTGCAAAAATAAAAAAGTTTTCTAAATTACCATCCATTACCCCTGGTATAAGACTTCCTGGCGATCAATCTGGAGATCAAAAACGAATTGCTACTCCAAAATTTGCTTTTGATAATGGCGCTATAGGAATTGTAATGGGTCGATCTCTTATTAATGGTAATATAAAAAATAATTTCAAAAGACTTTTTCAACATTTAGAGTCATGAAACCAACTATAAAAGTCTGTGGTCAAACAGATCCAGAAATCATTAAACTATGTATTGAACAAGGAGCAAGCCTAGTAGGTTTTATTATCAACTATCCTAAAAGCCCAAGATCAATTTCGACTAAAAAACTTAAATCATTAATAGAAAATATTCCGGATAATATTAAAAAAGTAGCTGTAATGGTAGATCCTACAAAAGAAGAGGTAAAAGAAATTTCAAATTATTGTAATGCCATACAATTACATGGAAATGAAAATAATGATTTTATTGATGAGGTAAAAAAAATAACAAACCTAGAAGTGATAAAAGCAATTAAAGTAAATAATAAAGAAGATCTTAAAATAACTAAACAATTTCCATCAGCTAATATTTTTCTCTACGATACCCCAAGTATGGGTCAAAGTGGTAAGGTATTTGATTTTGAAATGCTAAAAGATTTAAAAAATAGAAATTTTTTTATCGCTGGGAAAATAGATATTAATAATATTGAAACAGCACTAAAGTATACTGATAAGATCGATGTAAATTCTGGTCTAGAAACAAAAAAGGGTATAAAAGACCCAGAAAAAATTAAACAATTTTTCAATAAACTAAAAAATAATGAAAATTAGAAAAGGCATTCCAGTCATAGACCAGCATGACAAAAATTATATGTATGGTGGAAAATTTGGTGGAAACTTTATTCCAGAGACACTTAAAAAACCTATAGAAGATTTAACAATACTATTTGAAAAACTTAGAAAAAATAAAGAATTTTTAAAGCAAAGAGACTATTATTTTAAAAATTATGTTGGAGCTCCTACTCCTTTCATAAAACTTAACAATCTAACTAATCATTTAGGTGGAGCTCAAATTTGGGCAAAAGTTGTAGCAGAAGCAAATGGTGGTGCTCATAAAATTTATAATGCAACCGTGCATGCATTAATTTGCAAAAAAGCAGGAAAAAAATATATCGTTGGTGATACTGGCGCTGGTTATGCTGGAAAAATGTTATCTATGGCCGCGAAAAAATTTGGTCTTAAATGTAAAATATTTATGGGCGCCAAAGATATTGAACGTCAAAAACCAAACTGTGATGCCATGAAAAAAAATGGAGCAGAAATTGTTCCAGTTCACACAGGAAGCAAAACATTAGTCGACGCTGTGAGCGAATGTATGAGATACTGGGTATCTAATTGTGATACTACTCATATGTGTGTTGGATCAACTGTTGGCCCAAATATTTTTATTAAAATATGTGCATGGAGCACTGCTCAAATTTCAAGAGAACTAATTGTTCAAGTAAAAAAAGAATTTGGAAAAATACCAAAAAAAATGAAGCTTATTAATTGCGTAGGTGGAGGGAGTTCTGCTTTAGGTTTTTGGAATTCATTTATGGATTATAATAAAAATCAAGTTGAGATGATTGGGGTTGAAGCGGGTGGACCAAAAAATAGCAAACTTCATGCAGCACCTCTTAGTACGAATGCAAAAGTTGGAATACTTCATG
Organism: Candidatus Pelagibacteraceae bacterium; assembly: GCA_038110645.1. Classification (GTDB taxonomy): domain Bacteria; phylum Pseudomonadota; class Alphaproteobacteria; order Pelagibacterales; family Pelagibacteraceae; genus HIMB114. The sequence goes on along the minus strand of JAYNJZ010000025.1, from coordinate 359 downwards.
GTGCAGCTCAATACGTTATTCAAGACAAAGAAGGTCAAATTAGTAATACAGCAAGTATTAGTGCTGGCTTAGATTACCCTGGTATTTCACCGGTTCATTGTTTTTTAAAGGATGCCAAAAGAGCAAGATACACAAGTGCTACTGATGAAGAAGCATTGCATGCACATCAACTCGTTACAAAGTTTGAAAACATTTCTCCTTCGCTTGAACCTTCTCATGCATTCGCAGAAGCAATTAAAATTGCACCCAAGTTAAGTAAAGATACTGTAATTATTGTTAATAGTTGTGGCGATGCCAAAAAAGATAGAGATATTTTAAAGAAAAGATTGGGTAAAAAAATCTAATATGAACCTTATTAA
>JAYNJZ010000024.1:0-14953 GCA_038110645.1 Candidatus Pelagibacteraceae bacterium | reverse complement strand
AAAAAATCATCTTCAAACATTTTTTCAAAATGATCAAAGATATTATCATAACCTACAGTAACAGGTCTTAGTTGATTAAATATAGATAAAGCATTACTCATTTTTTCCTCCTTTGTTAAGCAAGTACTTTATAGGCCCTAATATTAAGCAGCCTATGTTTTTGATATAAGAATGAGTTTTAATTTTTCAAGATGTAGTTTTATTAGAAATCTTTAAAGCAAATATATATGCAAGTGCAACCTCATTCAAATAATCATATCTTCCACTAGCACCACTGTGACCTGCATCCATATTCATATCTAATATTGTTAAATTGTTATCTGTCTTATAGTCTCGTAATTTTGCAATCCATTTTGTCATCTCCCAGTAAGTTACTCTTGGGTCAGTAATACCACCAGTAATAAGCATGTTAGGATAGTTTTGTTTTTTAACGTTATCATATGGAGAATAACTTTTTATGTAATGATAAACTTCTTTTTTATTTTTTAAATCACCCCACTCTGGAATTTCTGTAACTGTAAGTGGAAGTTCTTCATCAAGCATAGTATTACAAATATCAACAAATGGAACTTGAGCTATAATACCTAAAAAAAGATCTGGTCTTTCATTAGAAATATATCCCATCAACAAGCCACCTGCTGAACCACCTTGGGCAATAATTTTTCCTCTTGAGGTATATTGATTGTCACAAAGATATTCTGCACAGGATATAAAATCTAAGAATGTATTTTTTTTGTTCATTAACTTGCCATTCTCATACCATTCTTGACCCTTTTCACGCCCTCCTCTGATATGCGCAATAGCGTAAATAAACCCTCGATCGATTAGGGAAAATCTATTTGAAGAAAAACTATCTGGAATTGTAATTCCATAACTTCCATATCCATATAAAAGTAATGGCGCCTCACCATTTAAAGAAGTATTTTTGTGATAAAAAATAGTAAGAGGAATTTGTTCCTTATCATGAGCATTAACCAATAATCTCTTACAAATATAATTATTTTTTTCATAACCCGATGGAATTTCTTGGGTTTTTCTCAGAATTTTTTTCCTTTCTTTACAGTTATAATCATATACCGTCACAGGTGTAATTGGTGAACTATAAGAAATTCTAATTAAGTCAGTATCAAATTCATATTGCCCTGAAAGAGACAGTTCATAAGTTTCATCATCAAATTTAATTAAGTGTTCTTCAGCATTATCTAAATTTTTAATTAAAATTTGATTTAGACCATCAACTCTTTGAAACAAAATGAACCATTTTTTAAGAACTGTGAAATCAAGTAATAAATGTTTTGGGTTATATTTAATATAATCTTCCCATTCACTAATATTATTAGGTTTTGTAGTCGAGACTTTAAAATTTTTACATTCATTAAAGTTATTAAGAATATAAAAAATATCATTTGCATGATCAATTTCATATTCTTCTCTATCTCTTCTTTTCTTAAAGCATTGAATGTTTTTATAATCATTAATTTTGCTAAACCAATATTCAGAGGTTTGATGGTCACCAGTCCTTATTAAAAGATAATCTTTACTTTGGCTTAATGAAGGATAGCAAAAATATGCAGCATCTTTTTCTTCATAAATTAATTGATCGTTAGTAGGGTTTGACCCAATTTCATGGGCAAAAATTTTATTTGGCCGATGATTATTATCTAAAACAGTATAAAAGATTATTTTATTATTCGGATGCCAGATAATTTCACCAGTTGTATTTTGAATTTTCTTTGTAATAATTTTTTTTGTTATTATTTCTTCGATGCTTAAATCGTAATGTTCACTACCGTTAGTATCTACATTATAAGCTAAATATTGATGATTATGACTATGACTTACAGAACCTAAATTAAAAAATTTAAAATTTTTAGATTTTAAATTAGCGTCTAAAATAATTTCTTCTTTTCTATTACTATCTATTCTTAAAAATTGAGGATATTCTGAACTTTCTAAATATTTACTATAATAACTAAATGTTCCGTCTTTTATAGGGACAGAAGAGTCTTTATCTTTAATTCTTCCTTTGAGTTCATTAAATATTTTTTTTTTAAGATCAGTTAAATTTTTAATTTGTTCAGATTTATAATTATTTTCATCTTTTATATACTTTAAAACTTCCTTATTTAACTTTAAAGGATCTTTAAGAACTGTTTGCCAATCTTTTTGTTTAATCCAGGCATAATCATCAATCAATTCATCATCATGAATTTTTGTCACCTTTTTTTCTTTTCTTAATTTAGGTATTAATTTCATAAATGAATTTTATAATTTCAAGCTTAGTTATATTCCTTATCTTATATGGTGTTCTTTGGCTAATTTCCAATATGGATAAAAAAACTTTTTCTGGAATGTTTAAGTTTTCAATTATTATTATTTCTATATCTGCAATCGTATTATTAATTTTAGCTGGGAGGTATTTGCTTTCCCTTCCTTTCTTTGCTGTAATTGGAACTGCTCTTAAAAGAAGTGTATTTAATTTTGTAAATATTGTTTATTTATACCGTTTAATTTCTGCAATTTTAAAGGTTAGAAGAACAAGATCAAATGCCACTTTTTCCACTTCAATTAGTGAAGTTAATAAGGCTTATAAAATATTAGGATTAAAGAGAAATTGTTCAAGGCAAGAAATCATTAGCGCTCATAAATCTAAAATTAAGCAAGCACACCCAGATAAATCTGGCAGTAACGAATTAGCTAGCGAAATTAATAGAGCAAGAGATATACTTCTAGAGATACACAAATGAACAAAAAGAAATTTTTATTAGGAGTTTTAGATTATTTTTTTATTAAAAATAAGATAATTAGTTTTATTCTTGTGTTACCTATAATTCTTATTATTAGTCTTATTTTATATTTAATATGAGATTTTTTTTTATTTTAATTGCTCTAATATTTGGTGGAATTTATTTTTTTTTAGAATTTGTTTCGGACAGTATTGTTAAAAAAATTATTGAGAATAAGTTATCAGAAGTATCGCAGCGCGAAGTTAAAATAGATAATTTAAATATAGATTTATTTAAAGAAGCAGTAAATTTAAAAAGTATAAGTATTAAAAATAGTGAAGAATTTCCAGGCGAGTTATTAAAAATAAATAATGTTAAAATTATTATTAGTTTTAAGTCTATCTTAAGTGACACGGTAGAAGTTAAGGTAGTCGATATAAATGGAGCTGATTTTCAGTATAAAGTTTTAATTCGCAATGGCCAAATAGTAGATAATTTATCTTTAATTAACCAGGCATTAAACAAAGAAAGAAGCTCAAAAAGCGATTCTGGAAAAAAAATAAAAACTTATCCCGTAAAAGAGCAAGATAAAAATTTTATTATAAAAAAACTTATTTTTAAAAATATATATGCTCAAGTTATCTCAGACGATTTAGAAATTAATACAAAAACGAAATTAAGTAACATGGAATTTTTAAATGTTGGAAATTCAAAAAATGCTAATCATTTTAAAGATGTAACTGCAATGATATTAAATAATGTTTTAGCCAAAGTTCAAAATGATGTATTGAAACAAAAAGTAAAGCAAAAGTTTGAAAAAAAAATAAATGAGCTTTTAAAAAGAAACACTCAAGATTTATTTAAAAAATTTGATAAATTTCTTAAATAAAGATAACTATTAATAATGAAAATTAAAAAAAATAAATTTAAAGAAAATATATCTAATAAAAAAAAACAGATAGGAATTTGGAGTTGTTTGAGCAATAATACAGTTGCTGAAATTATTTCCGTAACAGGCTTTGATTGGTCTGTAATTGATATGGAGCACTCCCCTAATGATATTCAAGAGGTACTTTCACAATTGCAAGTGATGGAAGGTTATAATACAGAACCAGTTGTTAGAGTTCCCTGGAACGAACCAATAATGGTGAAACGAATTTTAGACATGGGGGCACAAACAATTTTATTTCCTTTTATTCAAAATGCTGAAGAAGCAAAGGCAGCTGTAGCTGCTACTAGATATCCACCAAAAGGTATTAGAGGAATTATGTCCGCAGCAAGAATGAATAGATATGGTCATGTTCAAAATTATTATGAAGAGGCTGAAAAAGAGATTTGCGTTATAGTTCAATGCGAGACTAAAGATGCAATTAAAAATATTCCTGAAATTAGTAAAATTGAAGGAGTGGATGGAATTTTTATGGGTCCAAGTGATATCTCCGGATCTATTGGAAAAATAGGGAAGTTTGAGGATCAAGAAGTACAAGATTTGATCCATGAAGCTTTAGATGTTTGTAATAAAGTTGGTAAACCAGCTGGAATTCTTACAGCTAAAAAGGATTATGCAAAAAAATATGTTGAAGCTGGATACACATTTGTTGCAATTAACAGTGACACTAATCTTTTTGCCAGAAGCGCCGAGAGCCTATTAAAAGAATTTAAATAATTCATGCAAATAAAAATGTTTTCAGACACAATATGTGGCTGGTGCTATATTGGTAAAGAAAGATTAAACCAAGCATTAAAGCAACTTAATCTTTCTGAAACAATAGTTATGAATTTACCTTTTCAACTCAATCCTTCAATGCCAAAAAATGGAATGGATCGTATCGATTATATTAAATCAAAATTTGGAAGCATTGAAAATGCAAAGCCGATGTACGACAATATGATCATTCAAGGTGAGCAAGAAGATTTAAAAATTAAACTTGATAAGATTAAAAAAACACCCAATACAGTTAAATCTCACTTATTGGTAGATTTTGCTAGAAAGCAAAATGTAGAAAATAAAGTAATCACTGATTTATTTGATGCTTATTTTAGTAAATCAAAAGATATAGGTGATGAACAAGTTTTAATTTCAATCGCAAAAAAAAATAATTTAGATCTTGATAACGTAAGAGCATATTTAAATGAAGAGGAAAATATTATAAAAATAAATAAAATGGACCATGATGCAAAAAAAATGGGTATTACAGGTGTTCCATTTTATATATTTAACAACCAATCATCAGTTTCAGGTGCTCAGTCTGTTGAATATTTAGTTGATGCAATAAAAAAATCATATGGTGAAAAAAAATAAAACAAAGAAATCTAAAAAGAATAAATTTGTGGCAAAGAAAAAGCCTAAAAATTTTAAAAAGAAAAATAATAAGAAAAAAAAAAAATTTTTAAAAGGTAAATCTAAAAAAAATAAAGCAAGGAAGATCAAAAAAAATAAATTTAAAAAGAAAAAAAGTATTAAAAAGAAAAAGATTAAAAAAGTTAAAATTAAAAAAAAACCTTCTTTTACAGAAAAAATTAAAGAAAAAATTTATGAATATTTTAGACGCTTAAGAATTAAATTTTTTATTTATTTAGAAAAATTAAAAATTAAAAAAACCAAAAAAGATATTCAAAAGCTAGAAAAACTTTTAAAACAAGAACAAAAATTTATCGACAAACAAGTTCGTGATCGTGATCGATTAAGACTTCAACTCGTTAAAGATATCAAACGTGAAGAAAGACAGAAAATTTATCAGCTCAAAGATCATCTTTGGAAATTAGGAGATCGATTTGCTGTTATTAGACAAAGATATTTAGAATATCGTCAAAAAATTAGAGAAAAACAGCTAGAAGAATTAGAGGTTAGAAGAATATCCAGAGAAGAGGCTAGGGCGATTTTAGAAGCTGAAAAAGCTGAAAATGCACTTAAGCAACAGCTAGTTACACGACTGGAAAGATTTTCAAGAAATATGAAATCAATCGTTTTTCAAATTAACAAAAGGTATATTACTAAAAAAAGGGCACCTCTAAGGTTTATTGATAATATTACAGAGAATGGGGAATGTTTAATAAGAAATGACGACGCTCCTACAGATAAAGATTATTTAATTTTATTATATGTAGAGGGTGAAGATGTAAATCAGCGATTAAAAAACCCAATTTGTTTGGATGATAAAACTGATCTTGGACAAACTAAAAATTTTCAGCCCAAAGATATTTTTGAAGCTTCTGATTATATCATCGATCGTTTGGCAATTATGTTTGATAAAGAGAGAAAATTAAAAAAATAAATTATCGAACAGTTGTTTTTACAGTTCCTAAAGACTTGATTTGACCTTCAAACAAACCTTTTTTAATTATAGGTACAACTCCAACTGTTGATCCTGTAAAAACATAGAAGTTTTTATTGATTGTCACCTTGTCTTTTCTTGCCCTATTCACCAACCAAACAAGCGATTTAATTGGACTATCATAAACTGCCTTTGTATTTCCATTTACAACTTGACCACTTTTCTTATTGAAAAGCTTAGTTGGTAAATTATTGAATTTTAATTTTTTATATTTTTGTTTTTTTCCAATAATAAATTTCACATTACAACCAAAGTCCGCTGTTAAATCGCCAAGGCAAGTAACACCTTTTTTTCTTTGTCTATATCCGACAAGCTCGATACATGAACCCATACCATCGATGTAGCGACCAATATTTTTTTCAGTTAATCTAGATTTAGATTGTAAAACATTTTTTTTTAATAAATAATAAACCTCAAGTTCAATTCCAAAAGTATTCTTTGAGAGTTTTATTTTTGAATTAGATTTAACAAGATTTTTTTTGAAAATAGATGCGTAGAAAGGTTCTTTTTCTTTCCATTTTTTGAGCATTGCTTTTCCAGTTCCGCCAGCTTTAAAGCCAACCACTGGGCTTTTTATTAATTTTTCTGCAGCAATTCTAAGTAAGTTTGCATTTTTTGTATTTTTACAAAATTTAGCAGGCAATGGGGCAATTAGTGTATTGCTATTAAATGCTTTAGCTAACTTGTGTGAAAGTGTTTTGATTTCTTTTTGCATTAACCGCTATGTTTAAGCTTGATTAAAATTTAAATCAATTACTTTTTTAGTTTGGATTTACTTTTTTTACTTAGTTTAGCTTTTTTATTAAATTTTTTATCTTTTCTAGATTTTCCCGAGTAACGTTTGCTCATTAGTCTCTAAAATTTGTAAACTCTACAGGCTGACCAATATCAATATTCTTAATAAATTGCATAACTTCTTGAAGGTCGTCCTTTTTTTTTCCATCTGCTCGCAGTTCATCTCCTTGAATTTTGACTTGAACTTTTATTTTTGTTTTTTTGATCTCAGCTATAATTTTTTTAGCAGCTTCCTGAGATATTCCTTCTTTTATTTTGATTACCTGTCTTTTTGATGATCCTGAGGCCTCGACTGCAGTTTGGATATCAAAAATTCTTGGGTCAATTTTTCTTTTAACTAAATGACCTTTTAGCAAATCATTTACTTGTTTTAATTTTAAATCATCAGGGGCAACAACAGTGATCGCATTTTCTTTTGTGTTAGACTCAATGACTATATGTAAACCCTTAAAATCGAAACGAGTTGAGATTTCACGATTACAATTTGAAATCGCATTTGTTAATTCTTGCTGATTTACTTTACTTATGACATCAAATGAGGGCATATGGACTTATAACATAATATAACTATATAAAAATACATTATGAAAAAACAATATGATTTTATTGTTATAGGTGCTGGTTCAGGAGGCGTTCGTTTTGCAAGGTTAATGGCAAGCGCTGGTAAGAAAGTTTGTATTATAGAAAATAGCCGTGTTGGTGGAACTTGTGTGATAAGAGGATGTATACCTAAAAAACTATATGTTTATGCTTCAAATTTTAATGATCATGTATTTGATGCAAAAACTTATGGCTGGAATGTTGGAAAATTAAATCATAGTTGGAAAAGTTTAGTACAAAAGAAAAATAAAGAAATTTCAAGATTAAATAAAATTTATATTAAAAATTTAAAAAAAGTCGGGGTTGAAATAATCCAAGACCATGGATCATTTATATCATCAAAAAGTGTCTTATTAAAAAGAAGTAAAAAAATTATTTATGCAAAAAAAATAATAGTAGCAACAGGCTCAAAACCAAATTATCCAAATATTCCAGGTTCTAAACTTGGCATAAGTTCAGATCAATTTTTCGAATTAAAAAAACTACCAAAAAATATAACGATTGTTGGAAGTGGTTATATTGCTTTAGAGTTTGCGTTTTTACTAAAAAATTTAAATTATGAGGTAAATTTAATGATAAGAAAAAAAACAATTCTTAATGATTTTGACTCTGATATTGGAAAACGAGTTTTGCAGAATGCAGTTAAAAAAGGAATTAAAGTTTTTACTGAAAGCTCTTTAAAAGAAATCAAAAAATCTGGTACGAAAATTAACGTTATTACAAATAAAAAAATAGTTAAAACTAATTTATTAATCTATGCAATAGGAAGATCGCCAAATATAGATAGTCTAAAATTAGAAAACACAAAAATAAAATTAGATAAAAAAAGAGCCATAAAGGTTAATCAAAACTCAAGATCAAACGATCATCAGATTTATGCAATAGGAGACGTAACCAATCGCAAAAACCTAACTCCTGTTGCTATACGAGAAGCGATGATTTTGTTTGATCATATAAGAGGAAAAAAACCTCATCTAAAGTTAGATTATAATAAAGTTGCTTCTGCAATTTTCACCCAGCCAGAGGTTGGATCAGTAGGTTATGGTGAAAATGATTTAATAAAACTAAATAAAAAATATAAAGTTTTAACTACTGAATTTGGCCCTCTTAAATACTCTTTTATGAAAAATAAAAAGAGCAAAGTATTTATCAAAGTAATGTATGAACCAAAATATGAAAAAGTTTTAGGCTTGATTTATATCGGCGAAAGTGCTGCTGAAATTATTCAATCTTTAGCGATTGCTTTTCAAAGAGGATTGTATCTTAATGATTTAAAACAAACTGTTCCTGTCCATCCAACTTCATCAGAAGAATTAGTAACAATTTTTTAATTTTCTAAAACTTTTTTACAAGTTTCATGAAGTATAGAATGCAAATGAACTAATTGTTCAAAATTGTTATTATATCCACCACCTAGAACACCACATAGAGGAATATTTTTTTTAAAGAAACTGTTAATGACCAATTCTTCTCTTTTTTTAATACCTTTCTCAGTAATATTAAGTTTACCCAGTCGATCTTCAAAATGAATATCTACTCCCGCTATATAAAAAACAAAATTAAATTGAAACTTCTCAATTTTTTTAAGTAATTGATTCACAATATTTAAGTATTCCTCATCTTGAATTCCATCTTCAAGCTCAATATCAATATTACTTTTTTGTTTTTTTGATGGGTAATTTTTTTTAGAATGGATACTTACAGTAAAAACGCTATTATCATTTTCAAAAATTTTGGCTGTTCCATCTCCTTGATGAACATCTAAATCTAGGATTAAAATTTTTTTATATTTGAATTTATTATTTAAATATTTAGCAGCAACTGCCACATCATTAAAAACACAGTATCCATTACCCTGGTTTGAAAATGCATGATGAGAACCACCAGCAGTATTACAAGCAAGCTTATGTTTTACTGCTAGTTTTGCAGCTAGCACTGTGCCCCCTGTTGCCACAAAAGATCTTCTTCTTACACTTTTAACTAATGGAAAACCTAGTTTTCTAATTTCATCCTTACTTAGAGATAAATTATTAATTTTTTTAATATATTCTTCACTATGAACCCCAAGTAAGGTTGATGTTGATACTTCGCTTGGTTCAAAAATATTGTTACTCGTAGCAATATTTTTTTTTTTAAGTAATTTTATTAATTCACCAAATTTTTTAATTGGAAACCGATGGTCATCACCTATTTGGGCAACATAATCAGAATGATTAATAATTGGTAACATTATAACTTTGCTTCATTTATAAGATGATCTGCAAATGCAAAAGAAGCTGACCAGGCAGGGCTAATTGCATTAAGGACATGCGTTGTATTTTTATGATTTATTATAACAAAATCATTTACTAAATTTTTGCTTTGAGGATCAAAAATTTGTGATCGTATACCCACTTTTTGATTGGACAATTCGAGATCATGAGGTTTTATATTACTAAACATTTTTTTTACCTGATTAAAAAAACCATTTTTTGTTAGTAAAGAAAATTCTTGTAATGCCAGAGTTTGAAGTTTGTTTTCATTAAAAATAATTTTTTTACTAAAATTAAAAAATAAATTAATACTTTCTATAAAATTATTTCCTATAATTCCATCATATTGTTCACGACCAAATACTGGAGTAGAACTTGGACCAATATAAAATTCTCCATGTCGGTTGTGTGAAGAATGCAAACCTAAAAAAGGATATCTTAAATCAGGAATAGGGTAAACTAAATGATTGAGTTTAAAATTTTTATTTTTTATTTTCCAATATTTTCCTTTAAAAGGTAAAAAACTATAACGAAATTTTAAATTTGAATTTTTAGCTAATTCATCAGCAAATAAACCCGCGCAATTAAAAATATGCCCAGCTTCTATAGTGTTATCTTTAGTAAAAAGTTTTTGTTCACTGATTTTTAAAATTCTCGCATTATAGTTAATAGCAACATTCATTTTTCTTAAATTTTCAACTAATGAATTTGAAACTTCTTTTGGATCTGCGACAGAGGTAAAGGGTACATGCAAGCCATAATCAAACTGACAATTTGTATTAGGTTCTATTTTTTTTATTTCATCATTTTTAATTTTATTGATTTCAACTCCGTTTTTTTTTGCTCTATCAAATAAATTTTCTAAATTGGAATAAGAATACTCTGACGTGGGAATAAGTAATTTGCCACATTCATTAATCCATAGATTTTCAGATTTAATATATTCTTTTAGTTCTTTAGCTCCTTTAACACAAAGATTAGCTCTCAGGGATCCGGGTTCATAATAGATTCCACTATGAAGAACTCCGCTATTGCGTCCAGAGCCATGAGAGATAGAGTTTGGCTCTTTTTCAAATATAATAATATTAGATTTATTGAATTTATACTTAAGTTTGTAAGCAAGTGTTAATCCAATAATTCCGCTACCAATAATTGCAAAATCGTATTTCATTCGTTTATAAAAAATATAAAATAAGGTTATGAATATTTTTATAAAATTAACAATACTCTCATTAATATTCTTTGTTAGTCAATGTACTTACGTTGATAAAGAAATATCAAAATCACAAGAAAAAGAAAAATTAATTTTAGACCAATACCTTGGTAAAAATAGTTCTATCTTAAAAGTAAAATTCGGAGAGCCGGCAAATATTTTTTTTAGATCCCCATACAAAATTTATGTCTATAAAAAAAGTCAGTTAATTGTAACATGTGAGAGGAAATTTTATATAAATCCAAAAAAAGATATTATTGAAAAATTCGATAGCCAAAACTGCATAAATAAGTGATTAATAAAGCATATTTAAATACAGTTAACGATGTTGCGAATAAAATTATAGATCTAAAAAATAAAAAAAAAAATATTTTTTGTTTAGTTTCCGGGCCACAAGGATCTGGAAAAACAACATTTGCATCTCATATTCAAAGTACTTTGAAAAAAAGCAAATTAAAAGTATTGGTGTTGTCAATTGATAATTTTTATTTAAGTAAAAAAGATAGAAAAAAATTATCAAACAAAGTTTCAAATTTATTTTTAACCAGAGGAGTCCCGGGAACACATAATTTAAAATTATTAAAAGAAGTTTTAAAAAAATTTAAATTAAATAAAAAAAATAAATATAAATTACCGTTTTTTTCTAAAGGTCATGATGATATTTTGAAATCCAAGTTTATAAATTTAAACTTTCCGTATGATGTATTTATTTTAGAAGGCTGGTGTGTTGGTTATCAAGGTAGTTCAAAGTTAAGATTAAATAAATCAATCAATCAAATGGAGAGATTATTAGATAAAACTTTAAAATGGAGAAATTATGTGAATCAAATGAGTAAGAAATATGAAAATTTGATTTATAAAAAATCTGATTTTTCAATTTTTTTAAAAATACCTTCATTCAAACAAGTCTTTTACTGGAGAAAAAAACAAGAACAGCAAATATTAAAAAAATTAAGAATGAATGATAGTCAGTTAAAAAAATTTATAAGTTTTTATCAAAGAATTACTATAGATTTATTAAAAGATTATAAAAAAGGTTTTAATAGTTATATCTCAATTGATAATAAACATAATTTTGGAAAATTAAAATTTATAAAATGAAAATTATCATACTAATATTTGTGGTTGTATTTACAAATACAAATACGTTTGCCAATGAATGTAATGAAATTCCAAAAAAGGGATCTAAAAATTTTATTATTGGATATGGCAGTTTAATGGAGAAAGAGTCTAGAACTCGAACAAATAAAAATGCAAAAAACGTTAAACCGATACTTATCAAAGATTTTCAACGTGAATGGGGTCAGAGAAGCACAAGATACAAAATTACTTTTTTAACTATTTCAAAAAAAAAAGGTTCTACTGTAAATGCTGTGTACTATCCTTTAAATATAGAAGGGATTATAAAATTAGATAAAAGAGAAAAAGGTTATTGTAGGTCAAAAGTAAATACTGAAAAATTAGATTTTTTTAATAATAAAATTGATACAAAAAATAAAAATTTTTGGGTTTACGCTGCAAGAAAAAAAAATATTTTAAATCCTGATGAGACTCATCCAATAGTACAATCGTATGTAGATATTTTTTTAAATGGTTGTTTTGAAATTCAAGATCAATTTAAAATAGATGATTTTGCAAATTTATGTATTGAAACAACAAAGGCTTGGTCAACTAATTGGGTGAATGATAGAGTACATGCTAGAAGACCTTTTTTAATACCAAATTTTTATAGGATCGATAATTTATTAAGTAAAAAATTTAATTATTATTTTGATAATAAAATAGAATGAGCAAAAAGGTAAAAATACTTGATGACAATAAACAAGAAGTAGAAGTAGATATAAATACTTTCTATAAGCATCTAGAGGAATATCACTCTAGAGGCGAATCTTTGCATGAGGAAAGAGGACATTACTTTAAAGTTGACGATAAATTTAGAAAAAAAATTAAACAACTGCTTGATTCAAATTCATAATAAATATACAAACTCGATGTCGATTTGAGACAGCTTGCGGACTAAGATACAGCTAAAGCGTACTACCCAAAAGCCTAGATAATCATTTTGACTAAAATGAATAACTAAGGAGAAACAATGACAACAGAAAGCAAAAATCCAGAGACAATAGGTCTTCATGGTGGAACTTTTCGAAGAGATGAAAGTCAAACTTCAGTAGCGGTTCCAATTCACCAAACCACTTCTTTCCAGTTTAATTCAGCAGACCACGCAGCAAATTTATTTGGTTTAAAAGAGTTTGGTAATATTTATACAAGAATTATGAATCCAACCAATAATGTGTTGGAGGAAAGAGTAGCTGCATTAGAAGGTGGAGTTGCTGGTTTATGTGTAAGTTCAGGTCAGGCAGCGTCTGCATTTGTAATTCAGAATTTATGTAATGCAGGTGATAACGTAGTTGCTTCAACTGATTTATACGGTGGAACAGTAAATTTATTTAACAATACTTTAAAAGCTATGGGCATTGAAGTTCGTTATGCAGATCCAGCTGATCCAGAAAATTTTAAAAAAGCGGTTGATGATAAAACAAGATTATTTTATGCAGAAACTCTTCCAAACCCATCTTTGAGAGTTTTTCCAATTAAGGAAGTTGCGGATATCGGAAAACCACTTGGCATTCCTCTAGTTATGGATAACACAGCTTGTCCCGTGATTTGCAAGCCAATTGAACACGGTGCAGCAATTGTTATGCATTCACTTACTAAGTTTATTGGAGGCCATGGAAATAGTATTGGTGGGATAATTGTAGACTCTGGACAATTTGATTGGTCAGTTGATAAAAAAAGACAACCAAACATTTGGCAACCTGATCCATCTTATCACGGTGCAGTTTGGGGAGATGCTGTTCCTCAATTAACTGGGGCTAATATTCCATTTATTATCAGAGCGCGTGTAGTTCTTTTAAGAGATCTTGGTTCAGCAATTAGTCCTTTTAACTCTTTTCAAATTATACAAGGATTAGAAACAGTAGCTTTAAGAATGAAGCAACATTGTTCTAATGCTGAAAAGGTAAAAGACTTTTTATTAAAACATTCTAAAGTAGAAAAAGTAATTTACTCTACTTTGCACGAAGGTGAAATAGGAGATAGAGCGAAAAGATACTTCAAAGGTGGAAATGGTGCTTTAATGGGTATCGAAATTAAAGGTGGATTAGAAGCAGGTAAAAAATTCATCGATAATTTAAAAATGCTTTACCATGTTGCAAATATTGGTGATGCTAGATCTCTTGCAATTCACCCAGCAAGCACAACCCATTCACAATTAAGTGAAGCAGACATGTTAAAGGCTGGAGTAACACCTGGATATGTTAGACTATCAATTGGTATTGAGCACCCAGACGATATTATTGCTGATTTAGACCAAGCATTAAAAGCGTAAATTTGATTAATTTGAAAAAGGCCGTAATATTAATTGCGGCCTTTTTTTATGAATAAAGAAAACTTAGCAGTAATCATCGGTGGAACAGGGGCAATAGGAAATGCTATTGCAATTGAAATAGGCAAACTTGGTTTTAAAGAAATTTTAAAAATTGGAACAAAAACTAATCCATCGATCGACTTTAATGATGAAAGTACAATTATAAAAACAGCAGAATTTATTAAAAAAAAAAATAAGCCAATTTCAATTTTATTTGATGCAACTGGAATTCTTCATCATGAAAACTCCATGCCAGAAAAAACTTTGAAAAGTATTGATATTGACTTTGCGAAGAAAAATTTTTTAATCAATTCTATTGGACCAGCATTATTAATTAAACATTTTGCGGCATTGCTTGATAGTGAAAATAAATCAGTATTTGCAACTTTATCTGCTAAAGTAGGATCAATAAGTGATAATGGTTATGGAGGTTGGTATTCTTACCGTGCATCAAAAGCTGCCTTAAATCAATTGATTAAAACAGCATCAATTGAAATGAAAATAAAAAATAAAAAGGCGGTATTTTTAGCTCTTCATCCTGGAACTGTTAAATCAAATTTATCTCAACCATTCCAAAAAGCTAATCTTAAAATTCAAGAGCC
>JAYNJZ010000023.1:8123-16062 GCA_038110645.1 Candidatus Pelagibacteraceae bacterium | reverse complement strand
AAAAAGAAAAAAGGTGGCAAAAAGAAAAAAGCTACTAAAAGAAGAAAAAAAAGAAGATAGTATTTTATTATCTTTTAATCTTTTTAGAAAAAAACGCTCTTCTTTCTTAGAAGGGCGTTTTTTTATGCTTGAATATTAGAATTTTCTTCGATTTTCTTTCCCAGTGATTTATTTAATTTAATCTTACCATCAGTTTCCGATATATTTAAAACAATAGAAACTTCACCAAGTAATCTATCATACGCTTTTTCAAATAATTGTCGCTCACTGTAAGATTGATCAACTGGCATATCGGTATTTTTATTTAGGTCTCTTACTACTTCGGCAATTTGATATATATCACCAGAATTAATTTTTTGTTCATATTCCGCCGCTCTTCTGCTCCACATTGTTCTTTTGATTTTAGCCTTACCTTTTAAAATTGTTAGAGCTTTATTTACTTGATTAGAACTAGATAAAGGTCTTAGATGTTGTTGCTGATTAGTAGGAATAGTTAAATTTAACTTATCTTTAGTAATTTCTATTTTATATACACTCGCCTCAATTCCAGCGATTGTTAATTTATCAACTGAAGTAATTTGACCAATTCCATGCTTCGGATAAATTACATAATCTTTAACTTTATAGACTCTTTTTTCCGTATCTTGTTTTTTTATTTTCTTAATTTCAATTATTTCATTATTTTGTTGATTTTTAACTTGGTTATTTTGAATAGGATTTTTCTCTGGTATTTTTTTTATATTTTTTTGATTTATTTTAACTGATTTTTTTTTTAGAGCTTTTGATGCTTTTTTAACAGCTTTTTTAGAACCCTTTTTTTTTGGTTTATTTTTAGATTTAGATTTTATTTTTTTTGGCATAGCTGCAGTGAATTATATTAATAATAGATGCTTTTCAATCTTAATTAGCAAATTTTAAAAATTATTTATTTTTAAAATACTTATTAAATTTATCTTTTTCATCTTTGTGTTTCTCCCAATCTTTTAGGGGCTCTTTCTTTTTAGAGATATTTGGCCATTTAGAAGAATACTCTTTATTTAAAATAAGCATTTCCTCAGTATTTGGATTTGTATCTGGTTCAATAGCATCTATTGGGCATTCAGGTTCGCAAACACCACAATCTATACATTCATCAGGATTGATTACCAGCATATTTTCACCTTCGTAAAAACAATCAACCGGACATACTTCGACACAATCTGTCAATTTACATTTAATACATTTTTCATTGACTATGTAAGTCATCTTTCACCTTTTTTTTAATATTACCTAAATCTTTATTTTCTATATAAATTAAACCAGCAATTTTTCTCACTAAACGATCTTCCAAACAGTGTAGATCATCATCGCAATATATTATTTCTATAATCATTTCAATAATTTTTAATCGATCTGAATATTCAAGTTTTTTAATTTTTTTTGTAAAATTGAATATCTCAATGGAATCTTTTTCTTTAATTTCACAATGTTTTATAAGCTCAGAAATATAATTTTCATCATCAATACCAAGTTTATATAAACTTTTTTTAATTAATTTTTTTTCATTACCTATATAGTCTTCATCAGCTCTTGCTGCATGTATTAATAGGGTACATATGGCAACCTCGGTATCTTGAAATTTTGTTTTTTTATTACTTTTCCAAAACATTTTTTTAAATTTTAAAGTTTTCTAAAACAGAAAATGCATTTTGATAAACTTTCTTTTTATCTTGTTTAATTTTTTTTGGTATATATTGAAATTCCAATTCATCATTTTTCTTAATTAGCTTGTATCCGAGTAATTTTGCAAACTGTATAAAGTCAGCTTTATTACAGCCCAATAGATTAATAATTTTAGAATCAAATTTAAATTTATAATCTTTTGATCTTGATAAGATTTCTAAAAATAACCTTTCTAAAATATCAATTCTAATAATATATTTTCCAAAAGTTTCAAAACCACAAATTCTTAAAAAACTCTCGTTTTTATTTTTAAAATTTTTTGCAAAATTTATACCAAAATTTGGATAATTTAGATTATGGATATTATTAAAACACTTCCAAAGAATTGTTTTAAATTTTACTGCATTTGGTCTTATCATTCTTGGTTGATATATGTGATACTTACCGATCTTTACTCCTTTTTTTCTAAGTTCAGACCTTTCATTTTGAGAAAGATTTTTGATAATTTCATTTGAAATTTCTCTTTTAAGAACACCATTATTTTCAAATAGTTGATAACTTAGACCTCTCGAAAAAGAGTTTTTAAATTCAGTGTTTTCAATAGAAAGTAAATCTTTTAAATAAGTATGTTTTTGCTTTATTAGCCATTCTTCAATATTGTTTTTAAGTTCATCATATTCACTTTCATCAAGAGTATCGTCAATTATTAATTTTATATTAGGGTTAAGGTAATTTTTTCCAGGTTTTAGCTCTGCGATTTTTTTGTTTTGCCAAATAATTTTACAATCATCTTGAAGTTTTAAATTTTCAATATCTTTTATGACATTTTTTATTCTTTGCTTTAACTCCTTTTTAGCACCTGATCTTGCAGCTTTTTTAAGCGATTTAATATCTGTATCTAAATTAGTTTTTGAGTAATCTAACTCGATTCTTAGACCATTAATCTTTCCTATGAAGTGATCATTAATAAAAATTTTATCTTCTTCAGTGATTTTTGTATTTAGCTGAATATCTTGCTTAAGACCTTTAGATAAAATACTTATCCTCTTATCAACAAAACTTTTAGATAATTCTTCGTGAAGTTTTTCAGATAATCTATCCTCGATATCCTTGGTCTTAGCAATCCAGTAATCAGCATTTTCGACCCAATTGCTTTTATTTGAAACATAAGACCATGTCCTTACATATGAAATCCTATTTGCTAAACTATCAATATTACCTTCAAAATTATTTAAATTATTTAATTGTTGTTTCATCCATTCATTTGAAATTTTTCTCTTATCAGAGGATAAGAATGAAAAAACTTTATAAATAATGTCGGTATGTTCGTTGTATGAACTTTTAGTGAAGTCTGGGATTTGGCAACATTCCCATAATAATTTCACGAAATGATTATTATTTCTAAAATTTAAGTTTGGTTTTTCTGAAATTAAGTATCTAAATGTGCTTTCGTCAATTAAATCCTTATTGCGAACCAGGTTTTCATTTTCTGGTTTTTCATTTAAGCTATTAATTAAATTTAAACTTGATGTAAAATCAAGATTTGTATTTCGCCAAAAAATATTTTGTATA
The DNA here is from genome assembly GCA_038110645.1 of Candidatus Pelagibacteraceae bacterium. Lineage (GTDB taxonomy): Bacteria > Pseudomonadota > Alphaproteobacteria > Pelagibacterales > Pelagibacteraceae > HIMB114. The sequence goes on along the minus strand of JAYNJZ010000023.1, from coordinate 12,828 downwards.
TTATCAAATTTATGATTTTCGATTTTTTCAATCTGTTCATCGGTAAGTTTTTCACATTCTCCAGTTGTACCAAATGAGCCATCATTCATATATCTTCCTGCTCTACCACTGATTTGTCCAATTTCACTATCTCTCAAATTTCTAATTTGCTTTCCATCATATTTTTTTAGACCGCTAAAATAAACATTATCGATATCCATATTAATTCCCATTCCAATTGCATCAGTCGCAATTAAAAAATCAACATCACCTGATTGATAAATTTCTACTTGAGAATTTCTTGTTTTGGGACTTAAAGACCCCATTACTACAGCAGCACCTCCTTTTTGACGACGAACAAATTCGGCAAGCGCATAAACATCGTCAACTGAAAATGCAATTATTGCACTTCGTGGTTTAATTCTGGATATTTTTTTAAAACCGGAGTAAGTGAGTTTTGATAAACGTTCCCTATAAATAAATTCAGTTTCTGGGACTAAATATGTAATTAGTTTTTTAATTGTATCAGACCCTAAAAACATTGTTAATTTGTCTCCTCTATAATTTAAAAGACGATCTGTAAAAATATGACCTCTTTCAGGATCAGCACACATTTGAATTTCATCAATTGCAGCAAATTCGAAATTAATATCTTGTGGCATTGATTCTACTGTACATAAATAATAATCAGCTTTTGGAGGAATTATTTTTTCTTCGCCTGTTACCAGGGCAACATGAGAGGCTCCGATTTTTTCTACTACTTTATCATATACTTCTCTAGCTAATAATCTTAGTGGAAAACCTATTACTCCATTTTCATGTTCAAGCATTCTCTCTATTGCTAAAAAGGTTTTGCCAGTATTTGTAGGTCCTAATATTGCTAAAATTTCTTGTTTCATTTCTAGTGGCATAGTTATCTTGAACTACTATATTTTGATTTATAGTAGGAACAAACTAAGGATAAAACGCGACCGAATCAATAAGAAAAATGTTCTCACACTAGGACTAAGGTCTTCTTATGGAGCTTAATTTTAAAGATTTTTTTTGTAATATAGAAATGAGGTTATTAATTTTCATTTGTGTTACTTTTTTGACAGGTCCATAAGCATGGACACATTTTTTATTGTTAATAGCAATAGCTACATGGCCTGTCCAAAATAAAAGATCACCTTTTTTTATATGGGTTAATTTCACTTTTTTTTTAAAATAAACTTCTTGTTCAATGCTATCACGTGGGCATTTTTTTGATACATTTTTCATTAGCTCTTGAACTAAACCTGAACAATCTATGCCATCAACAGTATTACCGCCCCATACATATTTTGAATTATTAAACAAAGAAACTTTCTTTAAAAAATGATCATTTTTTTTCTTATTTAGGGGTTTTAAATCACTATTTTTAATCCATTTATCATTAATTCTAGAAAAGGTTTTACCAATTTTAGATATATAGACTCTTGAATTTAAATATAAAAAATTCTTGGTTTTTGAATTAATTTTTTTATTTTTATATAAGAAAGCTTTACTAGAATTAATTAAATAATTATGTTTTTTTTTACTTAATATTAAATTATTTTTATTGATATATCCTTTGTAATTGTCATATTCACAATAACCATAAAAAAAATTTTTGTATTCTTTTATTTTAATAAATTTTTCACCAAATAAAATTTCTTTAAGATGTTCTGATTTTGAATTTGGCTTTTTGAAAAGAACAGATTTTTTAATTTTGCATTCAAAAACTTTATTCATTTGATTTGTATTTTGTTTTTTGTACTATTAATACCGTAATATACGGTAAAAAAAATGTTATTAAAATTACTGTTATCAATAACATTCCTAATTCATCATAATTTGCATTAACTAGAATTGAATTATTAATTTGGTCTTTTACTTCTCTTGTAATTAAGAATACTTTATTTAAGTATTTTGTAAGTAAATTACTTGCACTTAAAGCTAAGTTTGTAAATGAAGCAAATACAGCAAAAAAAGTAGCTTTTAATTTTGAAGGAGCATTTTTAGCGATCCAAGCTAGTAGAGGTATCATCGAAACTTGTCCCAATGGAGACTCTAGTGCAGTATTAATTATTGCTATGAATCTAGCATCTACTATGCCACCAGTATGACTAGAGGTCCATTCATGAAAACCATAATACATTGCTAAACTTGGTGTAAGTAGAACCGCATTTAAAAAAGAAAGATATAAAATTATAGTTGTAATTGTATTTTGATACATAAATTTACGAAATAAAATTATTCCAATCATAGTTAGTAATGAACTAATTAGAGATAATATTGAAAAAAAACTTTGGTCGAAACCCAGTATATCAATTTCAAACCAGCCCATACCGGCCCCAACTCCTGGCACTGATCTAAATGAAAAAATAGCTATTGCAGTACCAATAACTAATTTTTTTGTCTCTAAAGAAAAATTTTTTAGAAGATTTTTCATCAAGAAAATTATTATAATTAACGACCCAAAAAAAACTATTTCTTGAGATAAAGGATGATTTATTAATCCAATAGTAGATACAAAAATTACAAAAAAAACACTTCCGAAGATTATTGTATAATTTGGTTTAATTAATCCAACATTAACCTCGTTATTAATTTTGACAATTTTAGCCAAAACAATTGCAGAAACTGAAATTAATGGGATAATCAATGCACATAAATAAATTTTTGAATATAGTTCTACCTTTTCGCTTTCTGGTAATAAATCAGACCCTTTAAAAAAATAAATATTTAGAGCAGCTACTAAAACAGTACCGCCAATAATCGCAAATCGTCCAAATGTTTGCATAGTTGTATGCATAGCTTTAATTTCATTTTTAGAATATTTTTTTTTGTATTTATTTAACTTAGGTACGGCCTCAACTGTCATTGCATCAGCAACAACATCTTGAAGCACATATCCAATTGGAGATAAAATAGCACTAATAATAAACCATATTTCCGCTGGCAAAAATTTGGTCATTTGAGCTGTATTTGAGATTAAGAAATACATAATCAGGAGACTTATTGTTATGAGTAATGCACCTAGATAAATAAGAATATTTTTTCTTTTCCAAATAAGATCTACCAGGTGCCCCAATGGCATTTTAAGAGCCCATGGTATTCCAGCCCAAAAACCAAGACCTGCTAAAAATGCCGCTGATAAATTTAAATAATCTTTAATAAAAAAAATTCCAACAATACCAGTGATGCTTGAAACACCAGCAGCTAAGTAAATTAGCAAGGGAGGTAAAAAAGATATTTTGAATTGATTTTTTAAATCAAAAAAAGTTGAACTGAAAAATTTTTTATAAATAATTAAATTTTTCACTTATAAATTCTTTCAAAAATACGAAGTAAGCATTAACGATTTCAGTAACAATTTCTAAACTTTCATAGAAGTTATTAAAGTTTTTATTATAAGATAAAATTTCAATTTTATAATGTATAATTAATTGATAAAATAAAAAAAACAAAATCAAAAAAATTAAAGTATATCGTAATGCACTACTATTATTTTCTTTTTTTTTTAAATTAATATTTTTTTTGGTTTTTGATGAGCTAATGTCATATAAAATATCTTGATTAGATTTTATTGATGTTTCCTTTTGGTCTTTTGAAAACTCTAAGTACCACTCTTCACTGCATATTTCACACTGTACATTTCTGCCAGGTAAAACAATTTCTTTGTCAGGTATTTTAAACTTGTATTTATTACATTTGCATTCAATAATCATAATTTAATTGAAAATAAATTAACTCAAAATGTTATCACTTTCGAATATAGATTATACAACATTAATTCAAGTTATTTTGATTTTTATTACTGGAGGTATGGTAAAAGGAATAATTGGTGTTGGACTACCTACGGTTATTTTAACACTATTAAGTTTCATATTTGATATTAAAGACTCAATTTCAATAATTTTACTGCCAATTATAATTACTAATTTCTTTCAAATGATAAATGGCCAATATCTAAAAAAGATTATATCAGATGTTAATTATTTTTTAATTTCATCTTTTTTATTTATATTACCTGGTTTCTATTTTTTAATTATTTTGAAATCAGATATAATTATATTTTTTCTAGCAATATTGTTGATAACAAATTCATTATTATCACTATTTTACAATGAAATTAAAATAAAAAATTATAGATCAAAATCAACCCAGTTTACGATTGGAGCACTTACTGGACTCACAACCGGTGTAACAAGTATATATACCATGCCATTTGTATTTCTTATTCAATCCTTAAATTATTCTAAAGACAAGGTAATTCAATTGATGGGCTTAAGCTTTTTCATTTTTGCCTGTATGCAGTTTATATTATTCAGTAGTTATGGTATGATAAGTTTTGACAAAATAATTTTATCTTCAATTGCCTGTTTACCAATTTTAATTGGCGTTTATTTTGGTACAATTTTGAGAAAAAAAATTAGTGAACAATTATTTAAAAAATTATTTAATATAATGTTAATTGCTATGGGGTCTTTATTAATAATTAAAATTATTTTTTAGTTTTTTTTTTGAAATCTTCTATCTCTTTTTTTGAGAGTTTACCGTCTTTATTAATATCAATTTTTTTTCTTAGTTCTTGTCTTTGCTTTTGTATTTGAGCTAATCTTTTTTTTCGGGCCTCTAACACTTTTTTTCTCCAGGCTTCATTTTCTTTTGCATCTATTTTCTGGTCTTTATTTGTATCAATTTGATTAAATCTTTTTTCTAA
>JAYNJZ010000023.1:0-8023 GCA_038110645.1 Candidatus Pelagibacteraceae bacterium | reverse complement strand
TCTACAATTGAACCAGCATACCCAGCAATAAGTTTTGGAATAAATAACATCAATGAACTAAATAAAGCATACTGTGTTGCAGTGAAACGAATTGAGGTTAAGGATGATAAGTAAACTACGAATGCAGCGCCTGCAAATCCACCTGCTAAATTATCTGCAATTATTATAATTGCCAAATAATATAAATTTTTATCAATTATTGCTAGTAACGAAAATAGCAAATTAGTTAAAGCTGCAGTTATTGCACCGATAAGTAAACTTTTATAAGTTCCAAGTTTCATTGCAAATGCTCCACCTAGTAACCCACCAACAATTGTTGCAATTAAACCAAAAAATTTAGAGAAAGTCGCTATATCTTTTATTTCATAACCCTTTTCAAGATAAAATATATTTGCCATTACACCCATCACAACATCAGCAATTCTATATAATCCAATCAATAGTAAAATTATGACTGCAATTTTTTTATATCTATCAAAAAATTCTATGATTGGATTTAAAAATATTTCTTCAGACACATTTTTTGGCAAAAATTTTATCTTTTCTAAGATTGTAAGAAATAAAAGAGATATTCCGAAACTAAAAGAAATTTTTAAAATATTAAAAAAAAAATAATAAAAATTATTTAAGTTATTAATTTTTGGGAAATTAAAGAATACAAGGAAAAAAATTATAATTGATAAAATTGTTGAAATTGTAAATTTGACTTGATTAAAATTATTATATATTTTTCTTTTAAGGTTTGGTTCTGTTGCACACCAGGTTGATATTATTCCTATAAACATAAACATTGCTATAATCTGATAAACATACCTCCAAGTTTCAAGTTTGTAATTTTCACTTCCAAGATATGATGCTAGCCACAAACTTCCTGCACCTGAAACAATCATGGCTATTCTATAACCTGCCAAGTACATAGCGGATAAGGGACCTTGTTTTTTTTCTGGAGCTGACTCGATTCTAAATGCATCAATTACTATATCTTGGGTTGCACTAAAAAAAGCAATTAAAACAATAGATGTTGCCATAAATTTTAAATTATTTTGAGGATCTGAATAGGATGCTAAGATTATTGAAAAAAAAATTAGAGTTTGAGTTAAAAATAACCAGCTTCTTCTGTGACCAATATTACTTGAAAATGGTATTTTAAATTTATCTACTATTGGACTCCACAAAAACTTAAATGAATAAGCAAATCCTGCCCAACTAAATAGTGTAATTGTGCTTCTTTCTATACCAGCTTTTACAAGCCAAACAGACAAAGTTGAAAAAACTAACATTATTGGTAAGCCTGCAGAAAAACCAAGTCCAGACATAATAATTGTTTCTTTTTTTAGAAAAATTGAAAAATCTTTAATCATAAATTTTTAATTGAGGTCTTTAAAAATTGATTTTATTTTGTGGGTGCCGGTGTATCGCTTTTACTGTTCATGTAAGCAATTACATCTGCTCTATCTTTATCTTTTTTTAGACCAGCAAAACCCATCTTTGTACCTTTTATATATTTCATTGGCTTATGAAGGAAACCATTCAATTCTTCAAAAGTCCAATTTTTTCCATAATTACTTAATGCTGCAGAATATTTAAATCCCTCAACACCACCAACTTTTCTATTAACCACGCCCCATAAAGCTGGTCCAACTTTATTAGCACCACCTTTATCAACGCTGTGGCAAGCCGCACATTTTTTAAAAACTTTAGCACCCGCATCTATAGATGCGCTTGCAAGTAGAGGGGTAATTGGGGACAATTTTTCTTCCTCTTTTACTGCTGTATTTGCTACAGATGTTTTTTCAATTACTCCTTCAATTTTATATGCTGATTTTTTGGGTTTATCGACTTGATAGATCACATTTCCTAGTTCTTTAATGCCTATAAAAACCAAAGCTGTAGTTAAGACGGCTGCAGCAATTTTATTGAATTCAAAACTATCCATTATTAAATTAATAAATTCATATCTTATTTTTTAAGAGATTTAGAGTATAAATAATGTAACAGTTGTCGCACTTAAAATTGATGAATAAAACTGCAATTATAATCCCAAGTCATTTGTCAGCTAAAAGACTTCCAAATAAACCAATGCTTAAAATTAATAATAAAACAATGATTTCCCATGTTTGGGAAAGGTCAGTTGCTTCAAATGTAAATGACGTCTTTGTAGCTACTGCGGATGAAGAAATTTTAAATGAAATTAAAAAAAATGGTGGGAATGCAATCTTAACTGGAAAACATCATACTACAGGCAGTGACCGAATTTATGAAGCAATAGAGAAATTACAACTTGATCATGAAATTATTATTAATGTTCAAGGTGACATGCCAATGATAAATCCTAAAACAATAGATTTAATTAATAGTTTTATGATATCTAATCCTAATGTTATGGTTTCTACAGTTGCAAGTCAAATAACTGATCCTGAAGAAGTTATAGACAAGAATATTGTAAAAGTCGTAACAAATGAAAATTTAAAAATTAATAAATTTGAAAAAGCTATAAATTTTGTAAGGGAAGTAAAAAATGAAAAATTTTTTTATCATCATATCGGCGTCTATGCCTATAAAACTAATATTTTAAAAAATTTTGTTGATATGAAAAAAACTAAAAATGAGATTGATCGAAGTCTTGAACAAATGAGATTTATTGATCATAATATCGACATTTTCGTTGGATATACAGATGATAATCCTTTAAGTGTTGATACTGCAGAAGATCTAGAAAAAATAAGAAAGTTATTATGAAAATTAAAATTGCAATACAAGGTGAGCTTGGCTCTTATTCACATTTAGCTGCAAAAGAAATTTTTGAAAATGTTGATGTTGTCCCATGTAAAACTTTTGATCAAGCATTGGAATTAGTCAAAAATAATAAAAATATAAACACAGTTATTCCTATCGAAAATTCTATTGCAGGAAGAGTTGCAGATGTACATTATCTTTTACCAAAATATAAATTAAGCATTATTGGAGAGTTTTTTCATCAGATTAATCACTGTTTACTTGCAAAAAAAGGAAATGATTTAAAAAAAATCAAATATGTAAAAAGTCATTCACATGCAATTGGACAATGTCATAAAAAAATTAATGAGTACAATTTAAGTCCAATTATCGAGGCTGATACAGCAGGTGCTGCAAAAAAATTAAGTGAAGAACAAAATTCCGATGTAGCGGTTATAGCTTCCGAATTAGCTGCTGAAATTTATAACCTTGATATTATTGAAAAAAACTTTGAAGATATTTCTGGAAATACAACTAGGTTTTTAATTATGTCTTCACAAGAATTAGATTTAAAAAATTTTGAAAAAAATAAAAAATATATTACAACTTGCATTTTTAAGCTAAAAAGTTTACCTGCTGCACTTTACAATTCATTGGGTGGTTTTGCTTCAAACAATGTTAACCTTACTAAATTAGAAAGTTTTACAGTTAATAATTCATTTGATCAGGCTTTATTTTATTTGGATATTGAAGGACATTTAAAAGAAGCAAAAGTTAATGCCGCTTTAGATGAATTAAAAAAAAATACTGAAAGTCTAGATATTTTAGGAGTTTATTTAGCTTCTGAATATAGAAATAGTCATTAGTCCACAGATTCAAGTCTGTAGATTTTAAACTAAGTTGTTATATTACAATGGGGGATTGGTAATAGGTGGATGTTGCGTTAATCCGGTCAGGTTCGAAAGAAAGCAGCCGTACCGTATACTTTCCAGGTTATTACTCAGTTCCCCGTTGAAAGAACATTATGAATAATAGAAAACCTTTAGCTTTAAAATATCGTCCTCAAAAGTTTAATGAATTAATAGGACAAGAGGCCATGGTTTTATCTATTCAAAATGCCATCAAATTAGAAAGAGTACCTAATGCGTATTTATTAACAGGTATACGAGGTACAGGAAAAACAACAACTGCAAGAATTATAGCGAAAGCTATTAACTGTAAGGTTGATTTTTCGTCTAATCAAAAATGTACTGAACAAGATTTTTGTCATTGTGATGCTATTGTAAATTCAAATCATATAGATATTTTAGAAATGGACGCCGCATCTAAAACTGGAATTGATGATATAAGAGAAATTTTAGAGGCATCAAAATACCATCCCTCAACTGCTAAATTTAAAGTATTTATAATAGACGAGGTACATATGTTGTCTAAACAAGCGTTTAATGCACTCCTAAAAACTTTAGAAGAGCCTCCTCCACATTTAAAATTTATACTAGCTACAACAGAGGTAAAAAAGATTCCTGTTACTATTTTATCCAGGTGTCAAAGGTTCGATTTAAGAAGAATTAAAGTTGAAGAAATGAAAAATTTTTTAAAAAAAATTTGTGAAAAAGAAAAAGCAGAAGTTGATGAAAATTCTTTAACTTTGATCTCTAAATCATCCGAAGGATCTGTTAGAGATGCTTTATCAATTTTAGATCAGGCGATTATCACTTATAATTTCATGGGTGAAAAAGTTGATGAAGAAAAAGTAAGGAGTATGCTTGGACTAGCAGATCAATCCAAAATTTTTGATTTGATGTCATTTATTGTAGAAGGAAATTTAGAAAAATCTATTGATGCTACAGAAAAAATTTTTGATATTGGTGCCGACCCTAAACTTGTATTGAATAGCCTATTGGAAGCTTGTTATTTGATGACCAGGACAAAAACATTAGGCAAAATCACAAATGATCTTAGTATTTCAGAAAACGACTCCGAGCGATTAAATAGTTTGGTTAAAGAATTAGATTTGACCTATCTAACTTTATTATGGCATTTCTTATTAAAGGGTTTAGAGGATTTAAATTTATATCCAAACTTATCGATAGCTTTTCAAATGTTATTGACAAGACTATGCCATTTGCAAAACATGCCTAACCCGCAAGATGTACTTAATCAGATAGAAAATAATAATTTAGATAATAATCTGTCAATAGATAATAGATCAAAAAATAGTAATGAGTTAACACCACAAATTAAAAATATTTCTCAAGAGTTAGAAAAACCAAAATCAAATTTTGATGAGAAAAAAATCACTTCACATATTAATAGCTTTCATGATTTAGTAAATCTTGTAGAAAAAAATAAAGAATTACAGTTAAAATATGATTTGGAAAGAAATGTAAGATTAGTAAATTTTTCAAATGGTAAAATTGATATTGAATTTAATGAAAAGCTATCAAAAGATTTTGTTAAAAATCTTTCATCCAAGCTACTGGATTGGACAAATTATAGATGGATAATAACATTATCTAAGGAAAAAGGTGACAGCACAATTTACGAAAAAAAAATAGGATCCAAAAATAAATTATTTGAGAGCGTGAAAAAAACTAACGTATATAAAAAAATTAATGAAATATATCCAGATGCAGAACTTATTGATGTTAAAAATTTAGATGGAGGAGAGGAGTAATATGGATTTTAGTAAAATGTTAAAACAGGCGCAAGAAATGCAACAAAAAATGCTAGAAGCAAAAGATGGTCTAAAAAATGTTATAGCAGAGGGCGTTGCGGGTGGAGGCGCCGTGAAGGTACAAATGAACGGCAACTTTGAAGTTGTTAAAATAGACATTAGTGAAGAAATTTTAAAAGAAGACAAGGGAGTATTGGAAGATTTGATTGTTGCCGCTACAAATAATGCAAAGAAAGAAGTGGAGAGCAAGACACAAGAAGAAATGTCTAAAATAACAGGAGGTTTAAAAATGCCTCCGGGCTTTAAATTCCCGATGTAATAATGAAATTTACTGAACCTGTTCTTGATAATTTAATAAATCTGATTTCTCGCCTACCTGGCCTTGGACCAAAGTCTGCCAGAAGAATTGCCTTACATCTTTTAAAGAATAAAGAAAATCTAATAAAACCTCTTGCTGATACATTAAATAGTGCTCATGAAAAAATTTTAAGATGTAAAATTTGTGGAGCTATTAAATCTAAAGATGCAAATTGTAGTATTAGCAAATGCCAGTATATTAATCATTCATACGATCAACTTTGTATTGTTGAAAATATTGCTGACATGTGGGCTATGGAAGCTACAAATATTTATAAAGGTCATTATCACATTCTTGGAGGTACATTATCAGCATTAAATGGTTCGGACCCAGATTCTTTGTTAATTAGTTCTTTGATTGAAAGAATTAAAAAAAATAATGTTAAAGAAGTAATTATTGCAACATCTGCTACAATTGAAGGTCAAACGACAGCACATTACATTAACGATAGCTTAAAAAGTTTGAAAATTAAGATTACCAAGTTAGCCCATGGTTTACCTGTTGGAAGTGAAATTGAGTATTTAGATGACGGGACATTATTTTCAGCATTTAAATATAGAAATTCTATAGGTGAAAAATAAATGTCACTTTTAGAAATTATTAAAGAACCTAATCCAATACTTAGAAAAAAAGCAGATAATGTTTTAAACGTTGATGATGATATCAGAAAATTAATGGATAATATGCTTGAAACCATGTACCAGGCACCTGGCATCGGTTTGGCAGCTCCTCAAGTTGGAATTTTAAAAAAAGTAATTGTAATTGATCTTTCAAAAGACGATGAACCAAAAAAACCATTTTTTATTGTAAATCCAAAAATCATTTGGAAATCGGAAGAACTAAGCTCTAGAGAAGAAGGATGTCTATCGATACCCGGACACTTTGCTGAGGTTGTTAGACCAAAAAAATGTAAGCTTCAATACTTAGATTATAATGGAAAAAAACAAGAAGTAGAAGCTGATGATCTGTTATCAACTTGTATTCAGCACGAGGTTGATCATTGTGATGGAGTATTATTTATAGATTATTTATCTAAATTAAAAAAAGATATGATTATAAAAAGATTGATAAAAGCAAAACAAGAAAAACAAATTTTATAATTTAATATTTTATGAAAATTGCATTTATGGGTACCCCAAGATTTGCTGTTCCTGCATTAAAAAAAATTAATCAAATTTACAAAATTGATACAGTATTTACACAACCTCCAAGAAAATCTAAAAGAGGAATGAAAGAATTAATAAGCCCTGTCCATGAGATTTCAAATGAGCTAAATTTAAATGTAAGAACTCCAAATAATTTAAATGAGGATTTAGAGTTTTTTAAAGTGAAAAAATTTAATTTAGTAGTTGTTGCTGCTTATGGACAAATTATTTCAGATGATTTTTTAAAGGAATGTTTATTTATTAACATTCACGCATCAATATTGCCAAGATGGAGAGGCGCGGCACCCATCCAGAGGTCAATAATGAATAAAGATAAATTTACAGGAATTTCGATTATGAAAATCGAAAAAGAACTTGATAGCGGACCAGTTTTATTTACAGAAAGTTTTCCATTACACATAACTTCTAAACATGGAGATGTTGAAAATAAACTTGCGGAAATTGGCTCAGAATTAATTGTAAAAGCGATCGAGAAGATAGATAAAAATGATTATGAATTTAAAGAACAAAATCATAACTTAAAAACATATGCCAAAAAAATTACTAAAGAAGATGAAGAAATTATTTGGGATTTGGAAGCGGAAAACGTAATCGCAAAAATTCATGCTTTATCACCAAGCCCAGGTTCATATTTTAACTATAATGGCGAAAAATTAAAAATATTTGAGTGTAAACTGTCAGATAAGATAGCCAAGAAGATAGGCCACATCATTGTTAAAGATGATAGTTTATTTATTGCCTGTAAAGATAAATATATTGAAATTTTAGAAATTCAAAAGCCTGGGAAAAATAAACAAAAAATTAAGGAATTTTTAAAAGGTTATAACTTTAATTAATGCCACGTTATAAAGCTGTTGTCGAATATAATGGTTTAGGTTTTGAAGGTTGGCAATCACAACCAGGAGGAAATACTATTCAACAATTTATAGAAAAATCTTTCTTAGAAATTCAATTAGGACATACAAAAATTTTTGGAGCTGGAAGAACAGACACAGGCGTTCATGCTCTTGGCCAAGTATTTCACTTTGATTATAATAAAAAAATTGACTGTCAAAAAATATTACTTGGACTTAATCATTTTTTAAAAAAAAAAAATATAAGTATATT
>JAYNJZ010000022.1:0-16334 GCA_038110645.1 Candidatus Pelagibacteraceae bacterium | reverse complement strand
AAGTACCAAAACCTGCAATTTTAACTGCATCATCATTTTTAAGCGCATCTAAAATTATATTAGTTATGCTATCAAATGTTCTTTCTGCATCAGCTTTACTTAAATTTAAAGTGCTAGATATTTTAGCAATAAGCTGTTTTTTGTTCATTTTGGTCCTTTCGAATCGTTAATAATTAACATTCCTGCAAAAAGTTAATAAAATCAACGAAAATTCATTTTATTGATCTTTTTAACCACAGTTTTCAACTTAGAGTTTAGAAAAAATGATTTTTCTAGAATAATCCCAAGCTTTTTAGATCATTAAAAGTTGCAAAAAACATCAGAGTAAAAAGCACTGCCATTCCAAACTTATAAAAATAAATCTGAACATTTTCACTTAGAGGCTTTCCTCTAATAAATTCAATTAAATAAAAAAACAAATGACCGCCGTCAAGAAGTGGGATTGGAAATAAATTAATTAAACCTAAACTAATTGAGATATATGCCATTATAGAAAGAAACGGTACCAACCCATGTTCAGCAACTTTGCCAGAAATTTGAGCAATCTTTATTGGGCCGCCCAATTGATCTGCGCTTTCTTTACCAGCGATCATTTTTCCTATGTAAGATAAGGTCATTGAGATTGTATTATAAGTTTCTTTAATAGATAAAATTAATGCTTTGGAAGGACCCATTTTCTCTCTTTCCATTTTACCTTTTAATGGAGCAATTTTAATTCCTATTAACTTTCTTTCAACATTATTTCCAAAATTATCTTTGATTATTTTTTTTTGTGGCTCAATTAAAAAAGAAAGTGGCTTTTGATTTCTTAAAACTTCTACTTTAATTTTTTCATTTTTGCTTGTTGTAATAAATAAAGCAACATCATTGATGCTTTCAATTTTTTTATCATCTATAAAAGTAATTTGATCATTGCTTTTTAAACCAGCTTTTGTTGCTGGAGAATTTTGTTGAACTTCGGTGATTACTGGAACAGTAACATCTTTTCCAACAGTCATAAAAATAATTGAAAAAATAAATATAGCTAAAATAAAATTTGCTATAGGTCCTGCTGAAACAATAATAGCTCTTTGATACAAAGGTTTTGTAGTTAAAAGTTTTGAATGATCTTTGTTGTCTATTTTTGAAAGACTTACAGGTTGAGATGCTGAATTGCTATCTCCAAAAAATTTAACATATCCTCCTAATGGAATTGCGCAAATTTTCCATCTCGTACCATCTTTATCATTAAAGCCAAATAACTCTTTGCCAAACCCTATTGAAAAGTCAGTAACTCCAACTTTATATTTTTTTGCAAAGTAATAATGTCCGTACTCATGAATAAAAACAACTACAGAAATTAATACGATAAAAGATAGTATATATTGCAACATTAAATTCCCTTAATTCCTACAACTAGTAACACTCCAAATGCAAAAATCAATCCACCAGATACTAAATTAATTTTTCTAATAAAAGAAGATGTAAGTTTATCTTTTAATTTAATAGATATAAAACACAAAATTAACCACCAAAAAAAAGAACCAAAAAAAATGCCTAATACTAAAAATGTGGAACCAAGATAATTAATTGTCTCCATTAAATAATTCACATAAGAAAGTGCAGCAATAAATGCAATCATAGTCATTGGATTGCTGATCGTTACTAAAAAGCCAGTTATAACATCTTTTAATGCAGTCTCGTGATCTATATGTTGGTCTTCAACGGAAACAGGAACTTTAGACATTAATCTTAAACCAACAAACATTATACAAAAAGCCCCGGCCAGTCTTAATACAGGTTGGCTTTCCAAAGTCTCGCCTGAAATCGCAAATAAACCAAACACGGCAAAGATACCGTAAAATAAATCTGCAAGAGCGATGCCTAAACCAGTTAAAATACCAGCTTTAAAACCATGTTGAATTGATCTATTAATACACATGACTGCCGATGCTCCCACTGGCAATGCAACAAAAAAACCTATTATGAGACCCGCAATAAGGTAAATCATCTAAAATAATTGAATTTTATAGCATTAAATAACTAGATTCTAGCTATATGTTGCTCTATAAATTAAGTATAACAAATTAAGGATTTAAAAAATGGCAATTTTTGACGACGAAAATAATAATCAAAGCGGTAGCAGTCCTTTTTCAAGGTCAACTACTTCAAGATCAACTTCTATGGATAGTACCAAGGAAGGTAATATTCACATTGGATCTGGTGTCTCTGTAAATGGAGAAATAAATGCTCCAAATGAAGTTATAGTTAACGGTAAGCATACTGGAAAAGTGGCAGCTGGTAAAATAAGTGTTAAGAATGGCGGCGGTGTTGATGGCGAAACAGCTGTTGAGACTGCGGACATAGAGGGTAACTATGATGGAAACCTTCAGGTTGCTGGTACACTTTCAGTTTCATCTTCAGGGGTAGCTAAAGGTGAAATTCGATATAAAGATTTAGAAATTGCATTAGGTGGTAAAATTAGCGGAACAATTGCGGAAATGTCTGATGAAGATTTTCAAAAATCTAAGATCAAATTAGTTAAGGACGAAGAAGAAACTGGTAAAAAATCAGGCGGTGGATTTTTCGGAACAGCTAAAGAAGAAGACAACTAAAAACCATTTTCATTATTAAAATAAACTATGTCATCATCAAATTCACTTTTACTTTCAGATGTTGAATTAAAAGGTAAAATTACAGAAAAGGATGATATTATTTTAGGCTGTAAGTTCGATGGGAATATTGTAGCTAACAAAGTAAGTTTATCAGATACATCAAACATTAACGGAGATGTAAATGCAAATGATATTACTGTTGAAGGTACCATCAAAGGCTCTTTGACTGCTAAAAAAGTTGCTATTAAAAAAGGATGTAACTTTGAAGGGGATGTTGTTGGAGAAAGCATCTCAATAGAAGAAGGGGCAAATATTAAAATTCAAGCTTTAACTAAAAAGGGAGTGTAAAAATGGGAACGTTAGGTCATCAAGGTATATTTGTAATATCAATATATTTTTTTCTACTATTCTTATGGCACTTTAATTTACCGTCTGTACAAGCTGGCATCATGGCTGACTACAAAAGAAGTCAAGCTGAATTGAAGGCTAGAAAAGGTAAATTAAAAGAATGGGAAGCTAAACTTAGAAAAAGAAAAAAAACTTCTTCTTCTAAAAGAAAAAAAACTTCTAGAAAAAAAACTAAAAAAAGAAGAAGATAATTAAAAGTTCCATTCAGCGACTTTATTAAAAATAAAGTCTCTAAAAGCTTTTACACGAGCAACATTTTTTAATGATTGTGGATATACGAAGTGCGCTTCGTATTTAGGTCCTTTAATTTCAGGCAGAACTCTAACCAATCCTTTGTTATCACCAACCATGTAATCTGGTAATGCCGCAAGTCCAGCGCCAGCATCTACCGCAAGCATTAAAGAATAAATATTATTTACTTTCATTACTGGCTTTCTTTTTTGTTTTGTGCCAAGTTTTAATATCCATTCTTTTTCTGATAGAGGTGAAGGAGTTCCTTTTCCATATGTAATTAAATCATGTTTATCTAAATCTTTAGAAGTTTTTGGAGTTCCTTTTTTTGCTACATATTTTGAAGAACCATAAATATGATAGTTAATATCTACTAACTTACGTTGTATATAATTTAATTGTTTAGGTTGCCTCATCCATATTGCAATATCCGCTTCACGCATACTTAAATCAAGTTCATCATTGGTTACAACTAACTCGACTTCAATATCTGGATTTTTATCGCGAAATTCTTTAATCCTCGGCGTTAACCAAATTCCACCAAAGCCAACAACAGTTGTAATTATTAATTTACCAGAAGGTTTATCTTTTCTTTCAACTAAATCGGTCTCTACTTCTTTAATTTTTGAAATTACTTCATTTGCAGTTTTGTATAAAGTTTCACCATTTTCTGTAAGGGACAAACCTCTTGCATGCCTTTGAAATAAACTGCATTTGAGCTCATACTCAAGAGACTGAATCTGTCTACTAATAGCAGATTGACTTAAATTTAGAACTTCACCGGCCTTTGTAAAACTGCCAGCTTGGGTTACTGCATGAAAAATTTTTAATTTATCCCAGTCCATTATTTATTTACATTTACTATTACTCTTCCGGCTATCTCGCCTTTAAGAATTTTTGAAGAGTTTTTTGCTAAATCATCTAAACTCCATTCTTCAACACCATCTAAAAGTTTTTCAAAATCAATATAAGTTGTTGCTTGCGACCATAAAAACTCTCTTCTTTTGGTAGGTGCAGTAACAGAGTCTATTCCCCAAAGTTTTACTCCTCTTATTAAAAATGGCATTACTGTAGTTTCTAATTTAAAACTACTGGCCAAACCGCAGGCAGCTACAATACCATTTGGTTTTGTGTGCGATAAAGCCTTGGCTAATATCTTTCCTCCTGTTGTATCAACGACACCGTCGTATAAAGCTTTATCAAGGGGTCTTGCGTCCTGATCCATTTCTTGACGGTCTAAAATTGTTTTTGCTCCTAAAGATTTTAAAAAATCTGCTTTATCTTTTTTTCCAGTTACTGCAGAAACATTATAACCTAATTTACTTAATGCAAGAACGGCGACGCTACCAACTCCTCCTGTGGCACCTGTTACCAAAACATCTTTAACTGGCTCACCTAAAAGAATAGTTTCTCTTGCTTGAATTGCCAAAACACACATTAAAGCAGTCAATCCAGCAGTTCCAAGTATCATTGCTTTCTTACTGTCAATATCAGATGGCATTTTCACTAAAAAATCATCTTGTACTTTTGCATACTGGGAATATCCTCCAAAATAAATCTCTCCTACTCTCCAACCAGTTAAAATTACCTTATCACCTTTTTTAAATTTATCGGACTGGCTATCCTCAACAGTTCCTGCAAAATCAATACCTGGTATATGAGGATACTCTTTAACAAGTTTACCTCCGTTTTTTAAAATCATTCCATCTTTATAATTTAAAGATGAATAGTCTACTTTAACTAAAACATTTCCATGTTTTAAAAAAGAACTGTCAATATTCTTTACTTCTCTAGTAAAATTCTCATCTTGTTGATTTATAATAAGCGCCTTAAAATTCATTTACTAATTCCTTTCTTGAATTAATGGTTGTTCGAGATTTAATTTGCTTTCTCTTTCATTATAAAAATAAACTCGGTCTGTATCTAGATCTGCATTTTCTTTTAATACGAAGCAAATGTTACAATAACCACAAACTACATACCCTTCTTCAGGTTTAATTTTATAATAAACTTTGGGGCTATCAATTTGTGTAGCTACATGCGTTGTGTCTACGAACACTTTTTTTAAATTTTTATATTTTTCTGGAATATTAACCATTTTTATTTTTGATTTATATAAGATAAAAATCTTTGCTGCAGAGAGTGACTGTCTCTAAAAGAGCCTGTAAAATAATTTGTTACAGTTGTAGCATTTTCTTTCATTACGCCTCTAGTGGTCATACATTGATGAACAGCATCTATGCAAACAGCGGCTCCGTGGGCTTTCAGACCTTTATAAATTGCATTTGCAATTTGCATAGTTAATCTTTCTTGGGTCTGAAGTCTTCTTGAATATACATCGACAACTCTTGCAAGCTTACTTAAGCCAACCACTTTTTCTGATGGAATATATGCAACATGCGCTACACCAAGTATAGGAGCCATATGATGTTCGCAGTGACTTTGGATTGAAATATTTTTTTGGATGACCATATCATCATATCCCTCAACATCTCCGAAGGTTTTCTCGAGATATTCCTCAGGATTTTCTTGATAGCCAGAAAAATATTCTTCAAATGCTTTGATTACTCTTTTTGGGGTTTCAATTAAACCTTCACGTTCTGGATTTTCTCCAATATATTTTAAAATAACTTCAATTGCTTTTTTTGCTTCATCTTTGCTAATTTTGGCTTCTAACTTAGCCTTAAATTCTGTTACATTTTTACTTGTCATTTTGCCCCTGTGTTTAAAAAATTTGATTATTCTAATATACAGCTATAGATACATGAAACAATGTTTAAAAAAAGAATTTCTGTTCATCAAGTAGAAGAAGGTAAAGATTTGTGCCCCAAATTCGATGAAAATGGGTTGATACCAGTCGTTACCACTGATCACAAATCAGGCGATATTTTGATGCATGGTTATATGAATAAAGAAGCATTCAAAAAAACAATTGAAACTAAAGAAGCTCATTATTTTAGTAGATCAAGAAATGCAATATGGCACAAAGGCAAAACGAGTGGGTGGGTTCAAAAAGTAAAATTTATTAGAATTGATGATGACCAAGATTCAGTTTGGATATCTGTTGATATAGGTGATGGTGCAAGTTGTCATGTTGGTTATTACTCATGTTTTTATAGATCTATACCATTAGATAAAACCGAAAATGACATTGAACTAAATTTTGAAGAAAAAGAAAAAACTTTTGATCCAGAAGTAGTTTACAAAGGTCAACCAAATCCAACTAAGCTTTAAAAATGAAAATTATATCACCTTTTGGTCCAAAAATTGGTAAAATAAAACTTCCTAAAAAAATTATTCGAATTATCAATCAAGAAGTAGACAGAATTATTAATAATGAAATACTATCAAATAAACTTAATTATTCTAAAAAATTGGTAGGTCAAGTTAAACAAGAATTTCAACTTACAAAAAATTTTATAAATAAAAATTTAACTAAAGTAATAGAAAAAGAAGTTAAATTATTTATTAAAAAAACTTTAAAAAAAACAGTAAAAAAAATTAAAATTAAAAATTTATGGATAGTAAGACAATTTGAAAATGAATATAATCCTGTCCATTATCATGAAGGTCATCTTTCTGCTGTTGGTTATTTAAAAATACCTAAAAATTTAAATCAAAGTAAAAAAAAATTTAAAACAAATGGAACAATTGATTTTATTAACGGTTCAAAAAATTTTTTAAGTGACAGTATATATAATCATACTCCAAAAGTTGGAGATATGATTTTTTTTCCAAATTACTTAATGCATACTGCTTATCCATTTCATGTCAAAGGTGAGAGAAGGTCATTTTCACTTAATATTGAATTAGATCAAAGTATTGCAAATGTATTTCATGACTAAAAATCAATTAAATGTCCTAGGAGAAAAACTAGAAACATGCTCTCTAGACCCTTTAACAGGTTGGTATCGTGATGGTTGTTGCAATACAGATGCAAATGATCACGGAACACATACAGTTTGTGCAAAAGTGAATGACGATTTTTTGAATTTTTGTAAGCAACATGGGAATGATCTAATAACTCCAAGACCAGAATATAATTTTGAAGGGTTAAAAAATGGTGATAGCTGGTGTGTGTGTGCAACTTGGTTTAAAAGAGCTGTTGAAGCAGGTCATCCTTGTAAAATATTTGTTAAAAGTACTAATAAAAAAACTCTAGAAATTATTAGTATTGATGTACTAAAAAAACATGCAATTGATTTATCATGAAAGAAATTGATCCTTTTATATTTATAATTATCATTATTGCTTTCATTACATTTATTTTGTTTGTTGCCCCAAAAATAAATTAAAATGAAAATTGAAAAAGTAATATTTGATCTTGGAAAAGTAATAGTAAAATTTGACCCAAAAAATTTATTTAAAAAAATATTTCAAAATGAAAAGGAAATGGATTTTTTTTTTAAAAATATTTGCTCTTGGGAGTGGCATATACAGCAAGATATAGTTTATGATACCAAACCAGCGACTGAAAAAAAAATAAAAGAATTCCCAGAATTTAAAGTTGCGATTGAGGCATTTTATGAAAGATTTTTAGAAATGATAATTGGTGTCTATGATGAAAATCTTAAAATCGCACTTGATTTAAAACAAAAAAATATCCCAATATATATATTGAGTAATTTTCCTGGAAAACAATTTGACGACTATGCTTCTAAAAACAGTTTTATTAAAAATTTTGAAGATACTATTATTTCTGGCAAAGTAGGGTTAAAAAAACCAGATCCAAGAATTTATAAACTTGCATGCGATAAATTTAATTGTATCCCTGAAAAAACACTTTTTATAGACGATAGACCTGAAAATACGTCGTCAGCAAGTAAACTTGGATTTAAAATAATTACTCTAGATCAGCCAGAAAAGCTTAAAGATTATATTAAAAAATTTACTTTTTAAAATCACTCTTATAATCCATATCAAACAAAATTGACTTTGAGTTTATTGATACTTTAATAAACTTGGATTTTCTTAAAATATATTTAGCTCCTTGATCACCTTGAAGGCTCATTAGTTTTTTTTTATATTTTATTGGAAAACAAACTGGGTTACCGTTTAATGTCTTATAAAAAGGTACTGCAGGAAATTTTTTATTTTTTTTATATTTTTGAATAATTTTATTATATGTAATAAATGAAATTTTAGGCATATCAGATAAACATATTAAAAATGCCTTTGTATTTTTATCAAGTTTTTTTAATCCAAATTTTATAGATGATGACATACCTTTTTTATAATTTTTATTATAAACAAATTTTATTTTAGGTTCTTTTTTTATTTTTTTAATTAATTTTAATTTTTCATTACCCAAAACTATAATAATTTTATCAACCTCGCTCTTTTTTAAATGCTCAATAGCATGTGAAATTAAAGGTTTTTTTTTATAGCTAGCAATTAATTTATTTTTTTTTCCAAATCTTTTAGAGCTGCCAGCAGCCAATAAAATTGCAGTAATCACTGTTTGTAAATTTCTGTCATTAATTGAAAGATAATAGACAAGGCGATTTCAGGCGCTGATCTCCCACCAAATTTGATACCTATGGGTCCAAATATTTTTTTTATTTGATCTTTATTAAAACCATTCTCCATTAATCGCTTACATCTGTTTTCATGAGTTTTTTTGCTACCTAAAGCTCCAATATAGAAACATTCTTTTTTTAATGCTTCTTGAATTGCAGGATCATCAATTTTTGGATCATGGGTTAATGCAATCAATGCAGTTTTTTTATCTAAATTACATTGTTGAAAAGCTTCATGGGGCCAGAGGTTAATAATATTTGCGTTTGGAAACCTTTTTTCAGATGCAAAATACCCTCTTGGATCTATGATATACATATCTAAATTTAAAAATTTTGCGTACTCAACAAAAAATTGTGAAATATGAACCGCTCCGACAATGACTACTTTGATTGGACGGTGATAATTTTTTACAAAAAGTTCTGTTCCTTTTATAATACCATCTTTCCTTGAAATATAAGCATCATTAATTTCATTTTTATATTGTTGCAAATCTTGGTGGATAATTTGATCAATAAAAATATAATTTTTTGAATTTTTTAAGTTTGTAATGACAGAAAATTCTTTCTTTAATTTTTTTAACTCTATGATTTTTTTTAAAATATCAATCTGCATTTACAAACTTTTCTAAATAAATTGAAATTTCACCGCCACATGCTAGTCCAACCTCCCATGCACTTTCGTTTGATACTTTAAAATCTATTTTCTTAAAGTTTATTTTTTCATTAATCAAATCTAAACACTGTCTTACAACTTCTCCTTCAACGCACCCTCCAGAAACCGAACCTGAAAAGTCAGCCGAGTCATTTACAATCATAAAACTCCCTATAGGTCTTGGTGAGGATCCCCATGTTTTTATAACTGTTGCTAAAATTACTTTTTTGTCTTGCTCTAACCACTGTTGAGCTTCATCTAATATTTTTTCATCAAAAGTATTCTTCATAACGAACACCCTATCAGAAAATAATTAAAAATATAAATTATTTGCAGTTTGCAACAGCTTTTTGTGCAGCAGAAACAACTAAACTTGCTCTATACTCCGAGGAAGCATGAATATCAGAGTTCATATCGCTAGCTTTTAAATTTAAATTGTTTAAAGCATCTACTGAAAAATTATCATTTAACTGTTTTTCTATCTCTTTACATCTAAATACAACTGGTTGAGCACCAGTCACTGCACAAATTATTTCTTTTTTATGTTTTGCCACATAAACACCGACCATTGCATATCTAGATGCTGGATTTGGAATTTTAACATAACAAGAACTTTCAGGTATACTAAACTCAACAGCAGTAACAAGTTCGTCTTTTTTTAATGCAGTTTCAAACATACCTTTAAAAAATTTTGAAGCTTCAATTTTTCTACTTGAGGTATGAATAACTGCGTCTAATGCAATACATGCTGATGGATAACATGCGCTTGGGTCGTTATTAGCAATTGAACCACCTAAAGTACCTTTATTTCTAACTTGCATATCTCCAATTCCACCTGCTAGTGCAGCTAATGAAGGTATAGCTTTTTTTACATCTTTAGAGTCTGCTACATCGGCGTGTTTAGTGGCTGCTCCGATTTTAACAGTCTTTCCACTAACTTTAATTCCTTGAAGATCTTTAATATTTTTAACATTAATTATATCGTTATAACTCGCTAATCTTAATTTCATTGATGGAATTAAAGTTTGGCCACCAGATAAAAAAGCTGATTTTTGAGATGAAGCTTTCACCGCTTCTTTTACACTTTTTGCTTCATGAAAATTAAATTGTTTCATTTATTTCGCCCCCTTAAAATTTACGCCGCTTTTTTCTCAGCTGATTTAGATTTTTCTTTGAGTGCTTTCCAAACCTTTTCAGCAGTTGCTGGCATTGTCACCTCTGTTCCTATTGCATCAACTACAGCATTCATGACTGCTGGAGGTGAAGCGATTGCCCCTGCTTCTCCACAGCCTTTCACTCCAAGTGGATTTGAAGTTGCTGGTGTACAAGTATAATCAATTCTAAATTCAGGAAAATTATCAGCTCGTGGCATACAATAATCCATATATGATGCTGTAACTAATTGACCAGTTTCATCATAATAAGCGTTTTCATACAATGCTTGTCCAATCCCTTGTGCCAAACCACCGTGAATTTGCCCTTCAACAATCATAGGATTAATTAAATTTCCAAAATCATCAACGCAAGTATATGTATCAACTTTTGTTTCACCAGTTGTTGGATCAACTTCGACTTCACAAATATGAGATCCAGCTGGAAATGAGAAGTTTACAGGGTCATAAAAAGCAGTTTCCTTTAAACCTGGTTCCATTCCATCTGGTAATGGAGATTTAATTTCACCATAAGTTCCTGGTAAGTAACAAGCAAAAGCAATTTCACCTATAGTTTTTTTCTTATTAGTATTTGGAACTATAAATTCACCGTCTTTAAATTCAATTTCTTCAGCGTTAGCTTCAAGCATTTTTGCTGCTACGGCCTTACCCTTTTCAACAATTTTATCACATGCTTTAGCTATTGCTGTTCCACCAACTGCAAGTGATCTAGATCCATACGTACCCATCCCAAAAGGTCCTTTATCAGTATCACCATGAACGATTTCAATGTTTTCCATTGGAACTCCAATTTTGTCAGATACAATTTGAGCAAAAGTTGTGTCATGGCTTTGGCCATGGCTGTGTGTTCCGGTAAATACAGAAACGTTTCCTGTTGGATTAAATCTTATTTCAGCTGATTCCCATAAACCAACTCCTGCTCCAAGTGACATTACTGCAGCTGAAGGTGCAATACCACATGCTTCAATATAAGTTGAAAAACCTATTCCTCTTAGCTTTCCTTTTGCGGCAGAGTCTGCTTTTCTTTTTTCAAAACCAGAGTAATCAGCAAGTTTTAATGCTTTGTCAAAGTGTGCATCATAATCTCCTGAATCAATATTATGAACTAAACACTGTTGATGAGGAAACTGTTTTATAAAATTCTTTTTTCTAAACTCAGCTCTATCCATTCCTAATTCTTTCGCAGCTTTATCCATTATTCTTTCAATCATATAAGTTGCTTCTGGTCTTCCAGCGCCTCTATATGCATCAACTGGTGCAGTATTTGTATAAACTCCTTTGACATTACAGTAAGCAGTTGGAATATTATAAAGACCTAACACTAGTGGGCCATATAAATAAGTTGGTGTCACTGTAGCGAACAAAGAGGCATAACCTCCTAGATTAGCGATTGTATCAACTTTTAGACCTGTAACCGTTCCATCATTTTTTAATGCGACAGAACAATTTGTAATATGGTCTCTTCCATGACAATCAGATAAGAAAGACTCAGTTCTTTCACATACCCATTTAACAGGTCTTTGTAATCTTTTCGCTGCCCACGCCATCACTACATCTTCAGAATAAGGGTAAATTTTTGATCCAAATCCACCACCAACATCAGGGGCAACTACTCTAAACTTATGTTCAGGATGTATCGCATTAAATGCTGACATTACCAATCTAGATAGGTGTGGATTTTGACTTGTTGTATATAATGTCAATTCTTCTGATGACGGGTTGTAATCCCCAATTGATGCTCGAGGTTCCATTGCATTAGGAACAAGACGGTTATTAATAATATTCATCTCAACAACTTTGTCTGCGCTTGAAAAAGCTTCATCAGTTTTTGCTTTATCTCCTAATTCCCAATCAAAACATAAATTTTTATCTATTCCTTCATGTATAGATTCAGAATCCATAGCTTTGCCGGTACTTGCCACAGCTTTTAAAACTTTGTAATCAACTTTAACTAACTCTGCAGCATCTTTTGCTTCTTGTAAACTTTCTGCAATCACTAAGGCTACATGATCACCAACATAATTAACTGTATCAGAAGCTAAAGCAGGATGAGCGGGACACTTCATGTCTGTTCCATCTTTGCTTACAATTTTCCAACCAGCAATTAATCCGCCAATTTTATCATCCTGTAATTCTTTACCTGTAAGTACATCTACAACACCAGATGCTTTTTTGGCCTTAGAAGCGTCTATTCCCTTTATTTTGGCTCTTGCATGAGGAGATCTTACAAATACAGCGTACGTCTGGTTATGAAGATTGATATCGGCAGTGTATCTACCTTTACCTGTTAAGAATTTTTTGTCTTCTTTTCTCTCTACTTTTGAACCAATCATACTTGCCATTATTTTATCTCCTTATTTTAATTAAACTTTTCCTATTGCCCCTTTTACGGACGCAACAATATTTTGATATCCTGTACATCTACAAATATTACCTTCTAAACCTTTTCGAATATCCTCATCAGATGGATTTTTATGACTTTTTAATAAATCTATTGAGCTCATTACCATTCCAGGTGTGCAATAACCACACTGAAGACCATGATGTTTTTTAAATGACTCTTGTACGGGATGCAGCTGACCATCTTTTTCAAGTCCTTCAATTGTTGTAATATCTGAACCATTAGCGTCTGCTGCAAACATAGCGCAACTTTTTACCGATTTACCATCAACATGAACCACGCATGCACCACACTGACTAGTATCACATCCAACGTGAGTACCAGTTAAATTTAAATTTTCTCTAATAAATGAGACTAATAATGTATTATCTGGAACTTCTTTTTCTACTTTTTTTCCGTTTACAGTTAAAGATAATTTAACCATTTGTTTTCCCCCGTAGCAGTATTCTCTCAAAAATTTAGAATAAATACAAGGCCAGAAATTATTTCAATCAATAGTTGTTTAAAAAAAAACGAATAAAATAGCGCCTACAATTACTAATGCTACAATTGCATAGATTAATTTTTTATTTTCAAATTTTTTATCTTTAACATTATCTATTTTTGTTGGTGCAGAGCCGGCTGGAGAAATTTCTTCAGTAAATTTACCGAAAAAAATATCTGCCATTTTTTTTGCTGTCATATCAATAAGTCTGCTTCCAACTTGAGCAATTTTTCCACCCACATTAGCTTCAACATCATAAGTTAATACTGTTTGTCCGCCTTCTTCAGACAACGTTACTTTGGCTTCTCCAGATGCAAATCCAACTGGGGAATTGCCTTGACCGACTAATTTATAACTATTAGGAGGATTCAAATCCTGCAATTCAACTTCTCCTGTAAAGCTGGCATTAAAAGGTCCTATTTTATTCGTTGCGGTAGCTGTAAAACTTGTATCAGAATTTTTTTTAAATTCTTCGCAGCCTGGAATACATTTTTCAAGGATTTCAGGATTATTTAATGCTTCCCAGACCGTTTGTTTATCAGTTGGAATTTTATAAGAACCTGTTAGTTTCATTCAAACTTCTTATATTTATTTTTATGGATGAAGCTACAAAAAAAGAAATACAGTCTAAAACTTTTGATAGACTTGTTAATCATTTAAGAGAAAGAAAAGATGTTCAAAACCTTGATCTTATGAATCTAGCAGGGTTTTGTAGAAACTGTTTATCAAAATGGTTTAGGGAAGAGGCTAAAAAAAAAGGTGTTGAAATTTCTGATCCAGACTCAAGAGAAATGATTTATGGTATGCCTTACTCTGAGTGGAAAGATAAATTTCAAAAATGAGCATAACTTTAACTAATATTTTACTTTTTTTTATTTTAGTAACTTTACTTAGCTATTATTTTATACCTTGGAAAAATTTTGAAAAAGCAGGAACTGCTATTTTATTAAGGTTTTGGTGTATCATGCTAGTAATAACAAGCTTTGTTTTAATATTAATTAATTTTATTTTTAGTAAATTTTTAATTTAAAAATGATCAATTTTGCTGATCTAAATTATAAAGAAGTCATAGATATTTTTTCAAATAATTTAAATCTAGATAAAAAAAAATCTTCAATGAGAGCAAATCAAGTTTGGAAATTTTATTATAAAAAAGGATATTCTAATCCAAATCTCTTTTCAAATTTAACTCAAGTTTTACGAGATGAATTAAGAAAAATAATAAATTTTTCTAGACCTAAAATTAAGAATAAACAAATATCAAAAGATGGAACTATTAAATGGTTGATAGAATTAACTGATAAAAATTTAGTTGAAACAGTTTACATTCCATCAGAAACCCACGCAACTCTGTGTATATCTTCTCAAGTCGGGTGCACTTTAAATTGTAAATTTTGTCATACAGGCATTCAACCTTTGGTTAAAAATCTATCCTCTTACGAAATTATAAATCAAATCATGATTGCCAAAGATGAATTAAATGATTGGGAAGACCAAAAAAAAATAAACAATATAGTATATATGGGTATGGGAGAGCCTTTTTATAATTTTGATAATATCAAAAAGTCAGTTGAAATATTAAAAAATGAACATGGTTTAAATTTTTCAAATAAAAAAATTACAGTATCCACTTCAGGAATTTCACCAAACATCAGGAGAGCTGCAAAAGAAATTGGAACTTATTTAGCTTTATCTTTGCATGCTCCTAACAATAAAATTAGAGACTCAATTATGCCAATCAATAAAAAATATAATATTGAAAATATAATTGAGCATTGCAATCAATATGCAAAGGAAAATGGAGAAAAAATTTTTATTGAATATGTGCTTCTTAAGGATGTGAATGATACTGAACAATGTGCAAAAGAATTGTCAAAAATCATGTCACAATTTCCATGTAAATTAAATTTAATTCAATTTAATCCATGGCCAGGAGTTAAATACAAAACCTCTACTAAAGAACAAACCTCTAAATTCATTAATGTTATTAAAAACAATGGTCATATCGTTACTTTAAGAAAGTCTAGAGGTGATGATATTTTGGGAGCTTGCGGTCAATTAAAGACCGCAAGTGAAAGAACACAAAGGCTTGTATAATTTATTTTTTATGTGTGTTTCTTTTTTAAATCTTTTTGAATATCTTCATGGTCTCCAACCACGATATGATATTTACTTTTGGTAACATACTTTTCCATAAGTGGAATAATTGTTAAAGGAATTAAACCTCCAATAACAATTCCAAAAGCTGCTGACTTAAGATGAGGATCAAGTGTAGCAGCAATAAAATCTGCAATTACATGAGCTAAAATAACACCAACTAGACCAGCAATGTAACCATTAGATATTATTTTTAAAAATCTGTTAATACTCCAACCGGTATAATATCCAACCACTGGGATAATGGTATGAACTAAACCAAATATCATACCTCGTAAAATATCTATTTCCTCAAAAATGTGTAACCATTCTGGCAATTCATGAGCATGTTCCATAATTATTTCTCTCCTATTATTTTGTGCATGTTGTGCATAATGTTGAAACTTCCAATTCAAAATTTTCAAATTTAAACTTTTTCAAAGTATATTTTTTAAAAAAATTAATGAATAAGTCGGATTTTAATTCATCTGTATCACCACACTTTTTACAAATTGCAATTACTGGATTATGATTGTGATCATGACCTTGTTTGCAATATATAAACGTTTTATTGATATTGGATTTATGAATAACTCCATCATCGATTAAAGTATTTAATGCTCGATATACAGTCATTGGCTGAACATTTTTAGTTTTCTGAAATTTTCTTAAAATTTCATAGGCAGTCATATTTGATGAGCTTTTTTTAATAATGTTAAGAACTATATCTTTATTAT
>JAYNJZ010000021.1:0-16753 GCA_038110645.1 Candidatus Pelagibacteraceae bacterium | reverse complement strand
CCGTTTTAATATTACTAATATCCTTTTCCTCAAGTCCTGAATTTTTAATAGCTTCCTTCATGGCTATATAGGCATATGCAGACCCATCACCCATGAACCTTTTTTCTTTACGTTCTAACACTTCATCTAGATCTAATTTTATAGACCCGCAAACTTGACTTCTAAAACCGTAACCTTTGTATTCTTCAGAAAAAACTATACCTGATTTAGTATTTAATAATGAGTCTAAAACTTCCTCGTTATTGTTTCCAATAGAAGAAACAATTCCAAAACCTGTTACAACTACTCTTCTCATAAATTACTTTTAAACAATCCCACTTTTAAATTTTTTGTACTATATATTTTTTTATCATCAATTAACAGTATACCATCAGCCAAACCTACTGATGTTTCGCCCTTTTTAATGATACGTTTCATGTCAATGATGTATTTTGCAAGTTTATTATTTTGCAAAACCTCACCTACAAATTTAACCTCACCTACACCTAGTGCTCGTCCTTTACCGGGATTACCAGCCCATCCAAGAAAAAAACCTACCAGTTGCCACATAGCGTCTAAGCCTAAACATCCTGGCATAACAGGATCTGTTTTGAAGTGACAATCGAAAAACCACAAATCATTTTTAATGTCTAGTTCAGCTTCAATATATCCTTTATTATGCGCACCACCATCTTCAGTAATTTTAGTAATACGGTCAAACATTAACATTGGAGGAGAAGGTAATCTTGCGTTGCCCATTCCAAACATATCGCCATTAGCACAAGAGATTAAATCGTTATAATTAAAGGAGTTTTTCTTAGTCATCGAAGGGTGTTTTATACTTGATGATAGAGGTTAATTAAACAAAAAATAAAATGCTATTTTTTAATGATTTCTTCTTTTTTTACTCCCCAAAGATGATCTTTTTTAATCCAACCATTAGTTTTTGAATTTTTAACTTTGCACCATAACTTACTACATTCTTTCACTATTAAAATTTGATAAATTTCCAATTTTGCTTTTGGTTTAGAATAAATAGAAGGAGACGAAAATATTACTTCGTTATTTATAGTAGTTACAGTGGTTCTAGATCTAGATAATTGAGATATATGAACCCAGCCAACATCATTATCATAATCTTTGATTTTTCTCCAATTATAATGTTCATCAAGTATCATAACAGGTAAATATTTATT
Source organism: Candidatus Pelagibacteraceae bacterium (assembly GCA_038110645.1). Lineage (GTDB taxonomy): Bacteria > Pseudomonadota > Alphaproteobacteria > Pelagibacterales > Pelagibacteraceae > HIMB114. The sequence goes on along the minus strand of JAYNJZ010000021.1, from coordinate 15,578 downwards.
TTGATAAATAAATTTTATAGGATAAGTTTTTGAAGGGCCCAATCTTACATTTACTTTATTATTTTTTAAACTTCTTATTTCTGAAAAAGTAATATTTGAAAGAAAAAAAAAATAAGAAAATAATAATAAAAACCTAACCATGATTTTTGCATTTAATGCTTTTTTTAATTTTTACTTTTCTAAATAATAAATTTTCAAAATTCATAATTAATGTTTCATTCAATAAATTTGATTTTATTCCAGCAGTATCCTTAATTAATTCATTGGCTATAATAGTACCCACTGTACCCGTAACAGTACCTATTATTCCTTCATCTTGGCATCTAGGAGAAATTTTAGGTGCCTTAGGCATAAAACATCTTAGGCACGAACCATTTTCAGTAAAATTGAAAAAGAAAATATGAGCATCAAATTGACTAACAGATCCAATAAATAACTTTTTCTTTTGATTTGCACATTCATCATTAATACTTAATTTTGATTGAAAATTATCTGTTCCATCAACAATATAATCATAGTTCTTGATAATTGCTTTAAGATTTTTTGAATTTATTTTTTTATTGTAGGTTTTAATTTTAATTTTTTTATCAACTTTTAAAATTTTATTTTTAGTTACTAATACTTTACTTTTGCCAATATCTTTTTGATCAAATAAGATTTGTCTATGTAAATTGCTTTTATCGATTTTATCATAATCTATTATTCCCATAGAGGATATACCTGATCTTGAAAGAAATAATGCAACGGGTGAACCAATGCCACCTGCACCAATTATTAAAACTTTAGTATTTTGTATTTTAATTTGACCTTGAATATTAATTTTTTTTAAATTTATATGTCCTTTATATCTATTAATTTGATCGGCGGTTAATTTCATTAGCTCTTTCCAGTTGAGCCAAAGCCACCTTCGCCTCTTAAGGTTTTAGGTAATTCATCTATAATTTCAAATTTAGCTTTTATAATAGGACATATAACCATTTGGGCAATGCGGTCGCCATTTTTTATCACAAAGTCATTATCTCCAAGATTAATTAAAATAATTTTTATTTCACCCCTATAGTCAGAATCAATTGTGCCGGGTGTATTTAAAACTGTTATTTTATTTTTAGCAGCCAAACCAGACCTTGGTCTAATTTGAATTTCTAAATGATCTTCGATTGCTACAGATAATCCAGTTGGAACTAAAACTGTTTCTTTTGGCTTTATTATAAGATCATTTTGTATAAACGCTTCAAGGTCTAAACCTGAAGATCCAGAAGTTTTGTACTCAGGTATATTTACGTTTGGATGAAGTTTTTTAATTAAAGCTTTTGTTTTCATTAGAAGAAAATTTTTGTAAAATTCTTTGTACTAAAATCGAAGCAATTTCTGATTTTTCTCTCTTTGTAATTTTTTCAATTGTATTATTTTTTCTAAGGATTGATACTTCATTATTTTTAGAGTTAAATCCTATAGATTTATCAGAAACATCATTTGCAACTATCCAGTCACAATGTTTTTTTTCAAGTTTTTTTTGTGCATAATTAATTACATCGTTAGTTTCTGCTGCAAAACCAATAACTAGTTTTGGTCTAAATTTATTATGGGTACTAATAAAATTTAATATATCTATATTTTCTTGAAGCGTAAGGTTTAAATTTTTATTATTTTTTTTTATTTTTTCATCATATTGATTTGTTTTAAAATCAGAAACAGCCGCTGAACAAACAGCAATATCAACGGGAAGACTATCTTTCACTGCTTCAAACATTTCTTTTGCGGTTGTTACTCTAGTAAGATCAATATTTTCATCAATTTTAATTTGAGAGGGTCCCATTATTAATTTTGTTTGTATTCCACATTCACTCATTTTTTTTGCAATTTGATATCCTTGAAGGCCAGATGATTCATTAGAAATATACCGGACTGGATCAATATATTCTCTAGTTGGACCAGCAGTAACTACAGCTTTTAAATTTAATTTTTTTTTAGTTAAATAATTTTGAATTGTTAATTCAATATCATCAATATTAGCCATACGACCCTCTCCAAACTCACCACAGGCTAACAAACCTTCAGACGGACCAATCATAGAAAAATTTCTTTTTTTTAATTTTCTGACATTATTTTGTGTAGCTTCATTTTCCCACATCTTAACATTCATAGCTGGCGCTAAAAAAACTTTTTTATTTGATGCTAATATAACAGTGTTAATAAAGTCATTTGCAGATCCATTAGCTATATTTTCAATTATATTGGCAGTAGCAGGTGCTATTAAAATTAGATCTGCCCACCTTGATAATGCGATATGATCCATTTCAATCTCTTCATTTAAATCAAATTTATTAAGATAAACTTTATTCTTTGACAGTGAAGATATAGATAAAGGTGTAACAAATTCTTCTGCAGTTTTTGTTAAAATAGTTTTAATCTCATAATTTTGAGAGGAAAGATTTCTAATTAGATCTAATGTTTTGTAGGCCGCAATACCGCCTGAAATTATTAACAAAATTTTTCTTGAGTCATTCATTTAATATTAATTAAATATTATTAGTAATGAAATTACTACTAATAAAATAAAAATAATCATTTTATTTTGTTGGTTTTTAATTTTTAATTTTTCATAGGCAAATTTTTTCGCAATTTCATTATTTGATGCCACTGTTCCAGCTGCCAATAATTCCAAAGCTTTTGAAGCTTTGTCCATCATATCTGGTAATTCTGGTAATCTATCTATTACTTTTGAAGTAGTTTTTATTGCCTGATTAAATTTTGCCTCGGGACCCACTTCTTTTTTTAACCATCCTTCAAGCACTGGTTTTGATATTTCCCAAATATTTGCATCTTCATCGAGAGTACGAGCCACACCTTCAACAACAACCATCGTTTTTTGTAAAAGAAGAAGCTGAGGTTGTGTAGCCATGTTAAATTGTTCTGTAATTTCAAATAGTTGCGCGAGTAATCTTCCAGCAGATATATTTTTTATAGATTGACCGAATATTGGCTCACCTATTGATCTCAAAGCTTGTGAAAAAGCTTCTTTAGATTGGTCTAAAGGGACTAGTCCTGCAATAAAATGAACATCTGCAACTTTTTCATAATCTCTTTGAATAAAACCGTATAAAATTTCTGCTAAATATTTGCGGTTATTAGCATCTAATCTGCCCATAATTCCAAAATCGACAGGTATTATGTTTCCTTCTTTATCGACAAATAGATTTCCTTGATGCATATCCCCATGAAAAAAACCATCCCCAACAGCTTGTCTTAAAAAATTCTGAATAATATTTTTAGCAAGTTCCTTTTTATTAATTTTTAAATCATCGATTTTTTGTATGTCTTTGATACTAATTCCCTCAACTTTCTCCGAAGTTAAAACTCTCTTTGATGTAAAGTCCCAATTAATTTCAGGTACAAGAAATTTTGGATCTGTATTTGTATTTTTTTTTAATTCACTTGCGGCAGATCCCTCAAATCTTAAATCCATTTCTATTGCAGTAATTTCTTTCAACAAATGAACAACTTCTATTAATTTTAACCTTCTAGTTTTTGGTAAAATAGTTTCTATAATTGAAGCAAATAGCATTAACGCCTCTAATTCTTCATTAAATTTTTTCTCAATATTTGGCCTTAATATTTTTATTGCATAATTTTTTTCATTGATTTTACCAAAGTGCACTTGGGCTATAGAGGCTGCTGCAATTGGAGCACTTAGTTCATTAATTTCTTTAAATTTTTTTTCACCAATTTCATCCTTAATACTTTGTTCAGCGATATTCATTGCAAATGGTGGAAGATCATCCTGAAGTTTCTGTAATTCTATAGCAAGATCACGTCCAACAATGTCAGGTCTTGTGCCTAAAAATTGACCAAGCTTTATAAAAGTAGGTCCCAGCTCTTTAAGTGCAGTAGCCAATCTCTCACCTACGCTTTTACTATCCAAACTTTTTTTTCTAAATGTTGTAAATCCAAAAATTTTAATAAAACTTCTAATAAATATGTTAGGTTTATAAAGCTCTCCAAAATAATCCAAAGTTGATGATTTTGCTAAAGCTCTACCAATTTTTAATAGGATAATAATTTTTTTAATCATTTAACTTCCATGCGTAATGAATTGATGCGATACCTCCAAAGATATTTTTTGTACTAATATTTTTGAAACCTGTTTTTAAAAGTTTATTAGTAATTTCTTCTTGAGAATAAAAATCTTCTATACTTTTTGTCAAGTATTCATAAGGCTTTTTATTTTGATTAAATATCTTACCAAACAAAGGAATTGCTTTTGAATATAAATTATAAAAATTTTTTATTATAGGCTTTTTAACTTTATAAAATTCTAGACAATAAAAGGCACCACCCTTTTTCAACACTCTGTATGCTTCTTCTAATCCTAAATCAAGTTTTGAAATATTACGCAAACCAAAACTAATTAAGTATTTGTCTATTGAGGAACTTTCTAATGGAATACTTTCAGCATAGCCGCATAAGCTTATTATATTTTTTAAGTTTTTAAAATATTGAATATTATGATTTAGCATATTTTTATTAGGATCTATTCTAATTATATTTTGATTAATATTTTTTTTTAAAATAAGTTTTGCAATATCCCCAGTACCTGAAGCCATATCTATAATTCTATCAGTTGATGCAAATTCAATCGAATTTACGTACTGCTGTTTCCATAGTCTATGTGATCCCAATGACATAATATCATTCATTAAATCGTAGTTTTCATAAACATTATTAAAAACATCATTTACTAAATCTTTGTTTTTGACTTGATGAATATTTTTCATAAATTTGTTAGATCTTAATGTATAAAATATAAAATTATATGCCAGAACTTCCAGAAGTTGAAATTACAAAAAGAACCTTATCTAAACAGATTTTATTTAAAAAAATAAAAGATGTGACAATTATTAATCCGAAACTTCGTTATAATTTAGAGAAAAAAAAATTGAAATTATTAAAAAACAAAATTATTAATAAAATTAAACGAAGATCAAAGTATATACTAATTTTTTTTGATGACGAATTTGTTATGCTTATTCATCTTGGAATGACAGGTCGTTTTTATTTTTCAAACACTAATAAAAAAAAAATTGATACAAGTTTTTACAATAAAAATAAAATTATTCATAATCATGATCATTTAAAAATATCATTTAATGGTTTTGATCTAATTTATAATGATATTAGAAAATTCGGATTTATAAAAATACTAAACCAAAATGAATTAAACAAATCAAAATACCTAATAAAACTTGGGTGCGAACCATTATCTAATCAACTTAATTTCAAATATTTAAAATCAAAATTAAGTAAAAAAAAAAGTTCTGTAAAAAATTTATTAATGAACCAAAAGATAATTTCTGGTTTAGGAAATATTTATGTAAATGAAGTTTTACATTTAAGTAAAATAAAGCCTTCAAAGCCAGGTAATGATTTAAAGGCTGATCATATAAAAACTTTAATAAAATCGATAAAAAAAATACTTAAAAATGCAATTAAAGCGGGTGGATCAACTATAAATAATTACTACAACTCAGAAGGGAAGATGGGTTCTTATCAGGCAAATTTTAAAGTTTATAACATGGAGGGTAAAATATGTCCAAGAACTGGCTGTGATGGCAAAATACAGCGTGAATTTCATTCAGGTAGGTCAATTTTTTTTTGTTTTAAATGTCAATCATAGTATTGACCACAATTAAAAAGATTATATAACCAGCCAATCTAAAAAAATGGCAAATACTTCATCAGCTAAAAAAAAAACAAAAGTTATAAAACGTAAAACCGCAATTAATCGTATAAGAATTGGAAAGTATAAAAGTTCTATTTCTAGTATAGAAAATGCAATAAAAAGTGGTGATAAAGCAAAAGCAAAAAAATTATTTGATAAATTCCAGTCGGAGTTGATGAAAGTTTCTAAAAAAGGATCAATTAAGAAAAAAACGGCATCAAGAAAAATTTCTAGGACAGCAAAAAAAATTGCTTCAATGAAATAATTTTTTAATATTTAAATTAAATACACCTAAAAGTTTAATACTCTATAGATTAAATTGAACTTTCAACTTAAGAGTTTAATTTTCAATTATAAATTTTAATTTAATATGAATTTTAATTTATATAACTTCTAAATGGTATTAATAAATTTTTAAAAATTGAAATTATTTCACAATTATAAATTTTTAAATTTTTTTATTAAAAAAAAAAAATTTTTTTGTTGCTTCAGTAAATTGTTTTAATTAAAAGACACTTTCATGAAGAATTCATCCGCACTTAAAATTAACGAAGATATAAAAAAAAACTGGCACATTGTTCAACAAAAACTTAAAGAAGCTTATGGATTGGATGTTTATAAAAGCTGGATACAGAATGTTGAGGCGAAAGGTATAGATTATTCTTCTTTAATTTTAACCGTCAAAACAAGATTTGTAAGAGATTGGATAGTATCTCATTATGCGGATAAAATTTTAGATCATTATCAGAAGTTAGACAATACAGTATCAAGAATACAATTTGAGATTAATGAAATTTTTGATGAAAAAAGGTCAGGAAATATTTTAAATTTTGGTTCTGGAACAAAAGTTATCGATTTAAAAGATACTAATTACGGTATAAACCGAATTGATCCAAGATTAAATTTCGATAGTTTCGTAACAGGTGAAAGTAATCAGTTAGCTTTTTCTGCAGCTAAAAGAGTAACTGAGAGCTTAGGGCATTATAACCCATTATATATCTATGGAGGTGTAGGGCTTGGAAAAACCCACATTCTTAATGCCATTGGTAATCAATTAAAACAAATGGATAAAAAAGTTATCTATTTGTCTGCTGAAAGATTTATGTATCAATTTGTTAAGTCAATCAAAAATAAAGATACACATAAATTTAAAGAAATCTTTAGAAATGCAGATGTTTTAATTTTAGATGATATTCAATTTATTAGTGGGAAGGAAGTAACTCAAGAAGAGTTCTTTTATACTTTCAATAGCCTATTGGAGAATCAGTCTCAGGTAGTAATATCATGTGATCGTTCACCTAATGATTTAGACAGAATCCAAGATAGAATAAAATCTAGACTTTCAGGAGGATTAGTTGTTGATGTTCAGCCACCTGATATTGGATTAAGACTACAAATTTTAAAAAAAAGATGCCTAGCAGAAAAAAACCATTTCGGTAATGAAATATTAATTAATGATGAAATTCTCACATTTATATCTAATGAGTTTAAATCTAGCATAAGAGATATGTTAGGCGTTTTAAATAGAGTAATAGCTTCAGCAAGAATACAAAATAAAACTCCAACATTACAAGATGCAAAACTTATCTTAAAAGATTTATTAAATAATATGCAGTCTGTAATAAGTATTGAAGATATTCAAAAATTAGTTGTAGACTATTTTAATCTTTCAATGAATGATTTTTTGTCTGCTAGACGATCAAGACATATTGCTAGACCAAGGCAAATAGCAATGTATCTTTCAAAGAAATTAACAACAAAATCATTACCAGAGATTGGAAGAAAATTTACAGGTAGAGATCACACTACTGTAATACATGCAATTAAGAAAATAGAAGAATTGATGTCTAAAGATCGTCAATTTGAATTCGAAGTCCAGAATATTACAGATAGAATAATCAAAAGATAAAATGGAATTTAAGATAGATAGGGATGTTTTTTTAAAATCTCTTGCTCATGTACAAGGCGTTGTAGAAAAAAAAAATACCCTTCCTATTTTGGGTAACGTATTACTAGAAGCGCATGATGGTTTTTTAAAAATAACTGCTACAGATTTAGATATAATAATTAATGAAAAATTGACGTGTCAAACTATAAAAGAAGGTTCAACAACAACCACGGCACAAGTTATATATGATATTGTAAGAAAGTTAAAAACAGGATCTTCAATTCATTTAACATTAAAAGAAAATAACAGGTTAAAATTAATTTCTGGAAAATCAGATTTTAATTTAACATGTATATCTCCGGAGGAATTTCCAGTTTTAGAAGATAATTTAGATGAAGAATATTTAGAAATTCCATCATTTGAGTTTTTAAAGATTATTAACAAAACAAAGTTTTCGATTTCCAATGATGAAACTCGGCATTATTTGAATGGAATTTATCTCGATATGCAACAAAATGATAATAAATTAATAGCAGTTGCAACAGATGGTCACCGTTTAAGTAAATCAGCTACAGAAACGAAAGGCAATAAGAGCTTTCAGCCAGTTATATTACCAAAAAAAACTGTCTTTGAGCTATTATCTGTAATAGATGAAGATTCTATAAATCTGAAAATACTTTCCACAAAATCAAAAATCAAATTTTTATATAAAGATATTATTTTAATTTCAAAAGTTATAGATGGTAAGTTTCCAGATTACGAAAAAGTTATTCCAAAGGATGAGAGAGTACCAGCTAAATCTAATGTAGAAAATTTTATAAGCGCTCTTGATCGATTAAAATCGCTCTCATCAGATAGAAAAGGGGTAATAAAAATTTCAATACAAAAAGGAGTTATGAAATTTTTAATTAATGACGCAATTTCAGGAGATGGTATTGAAGAAGTTCAAACACAGTATGATGGCCCGAATTTAGAGATAGGCTTTAATTCAAATTATTTAATTGAAGTTGCAAATGTTTTAGAAAGCAAAGAAATAGTTTTAATGTTAAAAGACGCAACTTCCCCTATTCAAGTAAAAGATGAAAATGACCCACTTAGTACTTACATTGTCATGCCGATGCGTGTAATTTAATAAGTGGAAAATAATGCGTATTGCAAAAATACAAATCAAGAATTTCAAATCACATGAATATTATTTACAAGAAATCGAAGATAAGTTTAATCATATTGTTATCTACGGAGATAATGGTGTAGGAAAAACAAATATATTAGAATGCTTTTCGTATTTTTCTAATAGTTCAGGTTTAAGAGGAGATAGATTAGAAAAATTAATACCACTTCAAAAAAAAAAAGAATTGGTTGACACTAATATATTTTTAAAAGTTAATTCTGGTAATCATCATATAAATTTACTTTTTACTATAAACAAAATTGGCGAAGATTTAAAAAAAAATTTTTTTTTAGATGATAAAAAAAGCTCATTATTAAATATAAAAAGTTATATAAGTTTTATTTGGTTAACACCTTATATGGATAAAATTATGTATGAGGGTCAATCTATAAAGCGAAATTTTATAGATAAAATGATCACTCAAAATGATAAAACTTTTAATCAAATATTGATTTCTTACAAAAAAGACATTGCAGAAAGGCTTACTATATTAAAAAATTCTAAAGATGATAAATGGCTCAGTATCATTGAAAAAAAATTAGCTGAAAATACTTTTAATATTTTTCAAATTAGAAGAAAGTTCGCTCAAAAGCTAAATAAATTAATTCAGGAAAAATTAAGTAATTTTAAAAAAGTAGAATTAAGATATAAAAATAATTTTTTTTCAAATTTAGAGAAAAAACAAGAGGTTATTGATCATTTTGAAAAAAAATTTAAACTTAATCGACAGATTGATGAAATTAGTAAGAAAACTAATTTTGGAATAAACTCTGATGAAATCATATTTTTTGATAAAAAAAATGAAATTAATAGTGAATCTTGCTCAACAGGTGAACAGAAATCATCATTGTTAACTATAATTTTAGCAAATTGCTGGAAATTAAAATCTGAAGAAAAGGATTTTATACTTCTACTTGATGAAGCCACATCACATATTGACGAGAATAATTTTGAAAAACTGTTTAAGGAAGTATCTAAATTTGAAACTCAAATTTGGTACACTGGTACAAGTAAAAAACTCTTTCAAGTCATTGAAAATAAAGGTTTTTTTATACATTTACAGTAATCTAGACCTCCATTTTTCTAGATAAAAATGTTATAATTGCATCATCTTTTTAATCAAAAAAATTAAATAAATGTCTATAGCAGAGTCAAAAAAAGTAAATTACGGGGCAGATTCTATAAAAGTACTTAAGGGTTTGGATGCAGTAAGAAAAAGACCCGGAATGTATATTGGTGATACAGACGATGGAACTGGTTTGCATCATATGGTTTTCGAAGTCGTAGATAATGCGATAGATGAAGCCTTAGCTGGTTATTGCGATTCTATAATTGTTAAGATTAATAAAAATAATTCAGTTACAGTGTCTGATAATGGAAGAGGAATACCAGTTGAAATTCATAAGACTGAAAAAATTTCTGCCGCAGAGGTAATCATGACCCAGCTACATGCTGGTGGTAAGTTTGACCATAAAACTTATAAGGTTTCTGGAGGGTTACATGGGGTAGGAGTTTCAGTTGTAAATGCATTATCAGAAAATTTAAAAGTTGAAATTTTTAGAGATGGAAAAGCATATTTTGTTGAGTTTCAAAATGGTGTTACAAAAGCTCCGCTAAAAGAAATAGGAAAGTCAGATATAAAGGGTACTAATGTTACTTTCTTACCATCAACTGCAATATTTACAGATACTAAATTTAAATTATCAATTTTAGAAAAAAGACTTAAAGAATTAGCTTATTTGAATAAGGGGCTAAGCATTCATTTAACTGACGAAAGAAAAGAAAAATCGAAAACTCTAAAGTTTAGATTCGAAGGTGGTATCAAAGAATTTGTAAAAGATTTAAATAAAGAAAAAAACAAAATCAAGAATGAAGAAAGCAAATTTACATTAGATGAACCCTTATATTTTCAATCTAATAAAAATAATATTGAAGTGGAATGTGCTTTGCTATGGAACTCTTCATTTAATGAAAATGTTTTGTGCTTTACTAATAATATTCCACAAAAGGATGGCGGAACACATTTATTAGGATTTCGAAATTCTATTACTCGTTTAGTAAATAAGTATGCCAACGATTATGGTTTGCTAAAAAAAGAGAAAGTTACTATTGTCGGAGAAGACGTTAGGGAAGGTCTGATTTGTGTTTTATCAGTAAAAGTTCCCGACCCAAAATTTTCATCTCAGACAAAAGAGAAACTGGTATCATCTGAAGTAAGGCCGGTAGTAGAAACGATTACTAATGAAAAGATTTCCCTATGGTTTGATAAAAATCCAAAAATTGCAAAAGTTATCATAGGTAAAATCATTCAAGCTGCAGTAGCAAGAGAAGTAGCTAGAAAAGCAAGAGAAAGTGTTCGTCGAAAAAATGCTATTGATATCACAAGCCTACCAGGTAAGTTAGCTGATTGTCAGTCAAACGATATAAACAAAACAGAATTATTTATTGTCGAGGGTGACTCGGCAGGTGGATCCGCTAAGCAAGCACGTAATAGAGAATTTCAAGCTGTATTACCTTTAAGAGGTAAAATTTTAAATACATTTGTTGAAGTTAAAAACGATACTAGTGATAATAAAAAGGTTTTTTCAAAAATGCTTTCATCGAATGAAATTGTAACTTTAATAAATGCAATTGGCACAGGTGTAGACCCATTTGAATTAGATAAATTAAGGTATGGAAAGATTGTAATTATGACAGATGCTGATGTTGATGGATCGCATATTAGAACTTTGCTACTTACTTTTTTTAATAATAAACCTTTTAATGAGTTAATTAGACGAGGACATATTTATATAGCTCAACCACCATTATATAAAATCAAAATAGGTAAGTCTGTTAATTATTTAAAAAATGAAAATGATTTAGAAAACTTGGCAATTAAAAATGCCAAAGATAAAATTATTGATGTCTACTTTGATAAAAATAAAAAATTTAAATATGAAAAACAATTTATTGATGATTGTTATGATTTTTATAAAATAATTAAATCTATTGATAGTAATGATGAGATACTTGAAAAGTTAGCTACTATCGGCGCTTTTACAGTAAAGGATAAAGAAATTTTAATTTTAGATGACAAAGATAATAAAAAAAAGCTAGGAGCAATAAAAGCAGTTGCTGAAAATTTAAATTCAATTCTTGATAAAGAGGAAAGTAAATGGGTTGCAAAATTTGAGGATAATACCTTTATTCTCGAAAGAGAATTTTATCATGAAAAAATTTATAAAAAACTTGATGCTAGCTTTTTAAAAAAAGATAATTTTTTAAAAAAAATCTCTGATTATAATAATTTAGCTAAGCTTTTTCAGAATGTATGTTATTTAAAGGACACAAATGACATTAAAAGTTCTAATACATTTTCTGAGTTTATAAAAAATATAATAGATATAGGAAAGAAGAACCTGTCATTACAAAGATTTAAAGGTTTAGGAGAAATGAACCCAGATGAACTTTGGGAAACAACACTAAATCCTGAGAATAACTTGCTTCTCAAGGTAAATTACTCAGAATTAAATGGTGAGAGTTCCTCTCCAACAGACTCCGATAACGAGATATTCTTTACTTTAATGGGGGAAGATGTTTCAAAAAGAAAGAATTTTATAAATACAAATGCTATAAATGTCGTTAATTTAGACATTTGACGCATGTTTTTTAAAGAGCAAATTAATTCAAAAAATTTAAGGATAACTTTAGAGACTCTAATTAACATTAGGTGGATCGCGGTTATTGGACAGTTTTTTACAGTTTCTTTTGTTTATTATGGTCTGAAGTTTAAATTTCCATATATTGAAACACTTATATTAATTTCAATATCGGTCTTAATTAATATTTTTTTAGAATTTAATAAAACTAAGTTTTTAACAATAAGTAATTTTTACGCAACGATTAGTATTTTTTATGATTTAGTTCAGCTTATACTTTTATTATTTATTACTGGTGGATTATCAAATCCATTTTCAATTTTAATAATTGTTCCCACAACAATTTCTGTAACGTATTTATCTAGAGGAAGTAGTCAATTTATAATTATATGTTCTATAATATTTTCTACTATTATTGCGTTCTATCACATGCCACTTCCAGCTCCAAAAGACGATATATTAATTTTGCCAAAATATTATGAAATTGGCATGTGGTTATCTCTAGCTATTGGAATTATATTTTTAGGTAATTATGCATATCAGTTAGGAAGAGATAATAGAGTTCGTGCTAGTGCTCTTAATAAACTAGAGGAGGAACTCACAAATGAAAAAGTTGTTAACTCTGTAGGAGGTATGGCCGCAGCTGCAGTACATGAACTAGCTACACCTCTTGCAACAATATCATTAATCGGAAAAGAGCTTCAAAAGCAGTTTACAAATAATAAAAAAGTTAAAGACGATATTAATCTATTAATAAATCAAGCATCACGATGCAGTTCAATTTTAAAGGATATAGCTTTGAGAAAGCAACAAGATGAATTTATTTACAATGTCTCACCAAAAGAATTAGTTAATGAGATTGTATATTCCATTGAAAATAAATTTAACAAAGAAATAAATATTATTAACCAATCACTTAATAAAAGAATAACTATAAAAAAAAAAACAGAAATAAGTTATGCAATCAGAAATTTTATAGAAAATGCTATTAAATTTTCAAAAACAAAAATTGATATTGAAATTAATCAAAATAAAAAAAATACAATTATTACTATTAATGATGATGGCGATGGTTTTGATGATGATATTATTTTAAATTTAGGACAACCTTATTTAAGTTCTAATAATGTAAAAAAAAGTAAACAGGGTATGGGCCTTGGAGTGTTTATATCTAAAAGCCTATTAGAAAGATGTTATGCTAAAGTAGTTTTTTGCAATATTAAGAATTCAGGAGCATCGATTAAAATTAGTTGGACAAATTCTCAACTTGCAAATTTATAAGATAGTATTTTATATACCAACTTAGCCGCTAAAAAATCACATGCATGCAAATTTTTTTTTGGGGCTAATTCATTAACGTCAGCGCCCACAACTGTTGAATTTTTAAAAATGATTTTTAACACTTTAATAGCGTCATTCCAAAAAAGACCCCCTGGCTCAGGTGTTCCGGTAGCTGGCATTAAACTAGAATCAAATCCATCTAAATCAAAAGTTAAATATATATTTTTATTTTTAATAATTTTTTTTAAGTCATACATGTTCCATCTATTTATTTCTTTAGCCCAAAAAATCTTAATTCTATCATTGTTATTTTTTAAGTAATTAAACTCTTCTTGACAGAGATTTCTTATACCCAAGGATACAATGTCGATATTTTTATAATCTAAACATCTTCTCATAGCTGATGCATGTGAATTTTTAACTCCTAAATAACCGTCTCTGAGGTCTGCATGTGCATCAATTTGCAAAATGGTCAGTTTACGATATTTTTTTAAAAAAGATTTTATAATTGCAGGAGTAATTGAGTGTTCTCCACCTAATATTAGAGGAAAAACTTTTTTAGATAAACTTTTATCTACAATAGAAGTTAACTGTTGTAGAGCATCGTCTAGCTTTGGTTTTATTTTTACTTCTTTAAAAGTTTTTATTTTAAATTTTTTATATGTTTCTTTTTTTAATTCTTCATCAAATAATTCGACTTGATGTGAGGCTTTAATAATATTTTTTGGACCGTTTTTTGTTCCACCTACATAGGTTACAGTTTTTTCAAGACCAAAAGGAATAATATGAACTATATTTTTGCTAACATTTTCTTTTGGTAATCCTAAAAAACCCTGTGATGGTTTTGCAATTTTCATTTATCAAATATTTTTGAAAAATTCTTCACTGGTCTATTCTTCCAATATCCACGGTGATAAGCATCACTTGCGATTAATGGCATTACTGAAGTTGCTTCTGCAAATACCATTTGTTCCTCAGCGGTATCTACTTTCCCCCAAGAGCTTGCCTCCTTTAGTGTTGAGCTACTACATGCGCCATCACGGCTATCAGCAACAGTTATCTGTACAGCATATTTATGCATTTCTACTTTTTTATCTAATAATTCGGCACATATGACGGTATCTTGAATAAAATTTTTTGGAACTCCGCCACCAATCATCATTAATCCAGATGCGCCTGATTGAATTTTTATTTCAGTCAGCTCTCTAAATTCTTTAATAGAGTCTATCGTCAAATGCTTTTTTGGATTTCTTTCTTGATGCATTACTAAACCAAAACCAGCAGAACTATCTGTAAATGCTGGACAAAAAATAGGTACATTATGATCATACGATAATTCAATGAGTGAGTTTTTTTTCTTCGCATTAGATTTCAAATATTTTCCCAGTTCCTTGATAAATTCTCTTGAGGTATAGGCTCTAGGCTCCAATGTATCTGCTATTTCACCAATGATACGATCACAATTTTGTAGTTCATCTTCATCGATATAGGTATCATAAATTCGATCAATATAATTATCCCTTAAAATACTGTCATCTTGAAATTGAGAACCTTGGTAATGTTTAAAACCTAAAGCTTCAAAAAAATCCATATCAATTATAGATGCGCCAGTCGCTACAATTGCATCGACCATATTATTTTTTACCAAGTCTGCGTATAATTGCATGCATCCAGCAGCAGAAGTAGAACCAGCTAAAGTTAAAAAAATTGTACAATCTTTGTCTTTAAGCATATTATTATAAATCTTAGCTGCATTAGCAGTTTCTCTTGAAACAAAAGACATTTTAGACATTGAGTCTATGATTGGCCTTGCATCAAATGATGTAATATCAATATGTTCAACTGGCTGCTTTAAAAAGCTAGATTTATTATGCCCCA
>JAYNJZ010000020.1:0-17349 GCA_038110645.1 Candidatus Pelagibacteraceae bacterium | reverse complement strand
CAACATATGCATGGTCCTGAAGGAGTTAGATTTTATACTAAATTAAAAACCATTACTTCGAGGTGGCCTTCTGGAATCAAGGATAATCCTGAATTCATCATGCCAACAATGAAATAGCATCCCTAATTTATTTTACATTTAATATAAAATTGATTTATAGTTAGTTTATGACTGTTGAACGAGTTGGTTTCGTAGGTTGGAGAGGAATGGTTGGTTCTGTTTTAATTAATAGAATGACCGAGGAAAAAGATTTTAAAAATATTAAAGAGCCTGTTTTTTTTTCTACATCTCAAGCTGGCCAAGAAGGCCCAAATTTAGGCAATGGGTCAAATATTTTACAAGATGCATTCAGTATAGAGAAACTTAAAAATATGGATGTAATTGTAAGCTGCCAAGGCAGTGGCTATACAGAGAAAATTTTTAAAAATTTGAGAAATAGTGGATGGAATGGATTTTGGATTGATGCTGCCTCAAATTTACGAATGGAAAAAGAAAGCACAATAGTTCTAGATCCAATTAACAAACATCTTATTGAAGATTCTTTAAAAGATGGAAAAAAAGAATTTATTGGAGCTAACTGTACCATAAGCTGTATGTTAATGGGCATTGGTGGTTTATTTAAAAACGATTTGGTAGAATGGGCTACTTCTATGACTTACCAAGCAGCATCTGGAGGAGGTGCTCAAAATATGCGAGAGTTAATTAATCAAATGGGAAAGCTTCATGAAAGTTCCATTGATCTTTTAAAAGATCCCTCTTCTGAAATATTGGATATAGATAAAAAAGTTTATAATCAGATGAATTCAAAAGAATTTCCTGTAGATTATTTTGGGGTTCCATTAGCAGGTAGCTTAATACCTTGGATTGATCAAAAATTAGATAATGGACAATCTAGAGAAGAATGGAAAGCATATGCAGAAACAAATAAAATTTTAGGTAATAGTAAGCCAATTCCAATTGACGGAACTTGTGTAAGAATCGGTGCTATGCGATGCCATAGTTCTGCATTAACAGTTAAATTAAAAAAAAATTTACCTATTAATGAAATTGAGTCTATCATTGAACAAACTAGTAAATGGACCAAGTTAATTCCTAATGAAAAAGAAGTAACAATAAATGAATTAAGCCCAGCAAAAGTAAGTGGTTCACTTAATATTCCGGTTGGGAGAATAAGAAAATTAAATATTGGTGATGAATATCTAAATGTATTTACAGTAGGAGACCAGTTACTTTGGGGAGCCGCTGAACCTTTAAGAAGAATGTTAAATATAGTTTTGCATTATTAAACATCTTGTAAAATATACTCTTTTTCTGCTTCAATTTAGTCTTTGATTTTTTAATTACTTAAAATATACAGCGATCATGAAAAAAATTTCTCTTATTGGAGCTGGTCAAATTGGTGGAACTTTGGCTCATTTAATTGGATTAAAAGAACTTGCAAAAGAAGTTGTACTTTTTGATGTTGCAGAGGGTGTAGCCAAAGGGAAAGCATTAGATATTGCTCAATCATCAGCAATAGATGGTTTTGATGTTAATTTTAAAGGCACTAATAACTATGAAGACACAAAAGACTCAGATGTAATTATAATTACCGCAGGTATTCCTAGAAAACCTGGTATGACAAGAGATGACCTTTTAGGAACTAATCTAAAAATTATTAAACAAGTAGGTGAAGGGATTGCAAAATCTTCACCAAATGCTTTTGTAATATGTATTACAAATCCATTAGACGTTATTGTTATGGCATTACAAAAATATTCTGGTTTACCGAAAAATAAAGTAGTTGGTATGGCAGGAGTTTTGGACACTTCTAGGTTTAAATTATTTTTATCTAAAGAATTAAATGTACCCATTAAAAAAATTGACTCTTTTGTTCTTGGTGGTCATGGAGATACCATGGTGCCAGTTCCTAACAGAACTATAGTAGATGGAAAAAATTTAATGGAGTTTGTTAAAGATGGAACTTTATCTAAAGAAAAATTAGATTCTATAATTGATAGAACAAGAAAAGGTGGTGCGGAGATTGTTAAATTTTTAGGAAATGGATCAGCTTTTTATGCTCCGGCAGCTTCAGCTGTAGATATGGCGGAGTCGTATTTAAAAAATCTAAAAAAGACTTTACCGTGTGCTGTTTATCTAGAAAATAAATATGGAGTTAATGGTCTATATGCCGGTGTACCAGCTGTAATCGGATCAAATGGTATAGAAAAAGTTGTTGAATTAAATTTAGATGATGAGGAGAAAAAGAACTTTGATATTTCAATTGCTGCTGTAAATGAATTGCTAGATGCTGCAAAAAATATTGACTCTTCTTTAAAATAAAAGTGAATATTCACGAACATCAAGCAAAAGAAATACTTAGAAAATTTGGCGCTCCAGTTCCAAATGGTGTGCATATACTTAGTTTAAATCAATTAGAAGAAGCAGCTAAAAAAATTACCACAGACAAAATTGTACTAAAAGCACAAATTCATGCTGGAGGAAGAGGAAAGGCTGGTGGAGTTAAAGTTGTAAACAATCTAGATGAATTAAAGAAAGAGGCCAAAAAATTATTTGGAAAAATTTTGGTTACACATCAAACGGGTCCTCAAGGTAGAGAGGTAAAAAGATTATATTTAGAAGATGCATCTGAAATTGTTAAAGAATTTTATCTTTCATGCCTGGTTGATAGAGCAACCTCAAAAATTGCATTTATTTCCAGTGCCGAAGGGGGAATGGATATTGAAGAAGTTGCCGCAAAAACTCCTGAAAAAATTATTACAACGAGAGTTAGTGTTGAGGAAAAGGTAAAAGAGAATGATGTTTTAAATATTCTAAAACCTTTTAATCTTGATGCAGAAGCTTTGGAAGATGGAAAAAAAATTGTTCAAGCTTTGTATCAATCATTAATTAAAACTGATGCTAATTTAATAGAAGTTAACCCATTAATTCTTACTAAGGATAACAAGGTAATTTGTTTAGATGCAAAAATTAA
The DNA here is from genome assembly GCA_038110645.1 of Candidatus Pelagibacteraceae bacterium. Taxonomy (GTDB): domain Bacteria; phylum Pseudomonadota; class Alphaproteobacteria; order Pelagibacterales; family Pelagibacteraceae; genus HIMB114. Next base: position 14,375 of record JAYNJZ010000020.1, on the reverse strand, counting down.
TTTTGATGACAATGCTTTATTTAGACACCCTGAAATTCTTGAGTTAAGAGATTTAAATGAAGAAGATCCTATGGAAATAGAAGCAAGTAAATATGATTTAGCATATATAAAATTAGATGGACAGATAGGTTGTATGGTCAATGGAGCTGGTCTAGCAATGGCAACTATGGATATTATTAATTTATATGGATCAGAGCCTGCAAATTTTTTGGATGTTGGTGGCGGGGCATCTAAAGAAAAAGTTACAGCAGCATTTAAAATCATACTTTCAGATAAAAATGTTAAAGGAATTTTAATCAATATATTTGGAGGTATTATGCGATGTGATGTAATTGCTGAGGGTGTAATTGCTGCTGCAAAAGAAACAGAATTGAATATTCCATTGGTTGTAAGATTAGCAGGGACAAATTTTGAAAAAGGAAAAGAAATTTTAAATAATTCAGGTCTTAAGATTATTTCAGCAGATGATTTAAATGATGCTGCGAGAAAAATTGTTGAGGCAATTAAATAAATGTCAGTTTTAGTTAATAAAAATACAAAATTAATATGTCAGGGATTTACAGGTGCAAATGGAACATTTCATTCAGAACAAGCTTTAGCATATGGAACTAATTTAGTTGGTGGAGTAACACCAAAAAAAGGAGGCCAGATTCATCTTGGAAAACCAGTTTTCAATACTGTTCAAGAAGCAGTAGATCAAACTGGTGCAGATGCTACAATGATATATGTTCCAGCTAAATTTGCTGCATCAGCTATTGAAGAAGCTATAGATGCAAAAATTCCACTTATAGTTTGTATCACTGAAGGAATCCCAATTCTTGATATGATTAAAGTAAAAGAGAAGTTACAAAATTCTAATTCAAGATTAATCGGACCAAATTGTCCAGGTATTATAACTCCAGAGGAATGTAAGATTGGAATTATGCCTGGTCATATTCATAAAAAAGGTACAGTGGGTATTGTTTCAAGATCGGGTACGTTGACTTATGAGGCTGTTGCACAAACAACTGCTGAGGGATTAGGCCAATCAACTTGTATTGGTATCGGTGGGGACCCAGTTAATGGGACTAATTTTATAGATTGTCTAGATCTCTTTTTAAAAGATGAAAAGACTGAATCAATTATAATGATAGGAGAGATTGGTGGGTCAGCTGAAGAAGAAGCGGCAGAATTTTTAAAAAACAATACTATAAAAAAACCAACAGTTGGTTTTATTGCAGGTATAACTGCACCACCGGGAAGAAGAATGGGTCATGCTGGTGCAATTATAGCTGGAGGTAAAGGTGGGGCTAAAGATAAAATTAAAACGATGCAATCATGCGGTATTACAGTCACCGACTCCCCCGCTGATATTGGAAAAACATTGAAATCAGTGTTAAATGGTTGATATAATAACTTTAGATTATGTCAGCTTCTAAAAATAAAATATTTCAAACTACATCTTTTTTAAGCAAATCTAACTCATCCTATGTTGAAGAAATGTATGAAAAATTTTGCAACAATCCTAGCGATATTCCAGAAAGCTGGAGACAGTATTTTGAGGGTATAAATGAGACAAATAATATAATTAAAAAAGAATTATCAGGACCGTCATGGATGCCAAAAAAGATAAAATCTATTTCTGATATTGATTTAGATATTTACGAAAAATTTATTCCTGAAAATTTAAATCATTCAATTCAAGAAAAAATAGAAAAAGAAAAACCTTTGAATTCAGCAGTTGAAACAGAAGTAAGCACCAAAGATTCTGTTAGAGCGATTATGATGATCAGAGCATATAGAATAAGAGGGCACCTAAATGCAGATCTTGATCCGTTAGGTTTAATTAAAAAAGAATATGCTGCTGAATTAGATCCTAAATCATATGGTTTTACCGAAAAAGATCTCGATAAAAAAATTTTTTTGGATGACGTTTTAGGTTTAAAATATGCAACTTTAAGGGAGATTTTAGAAATACTAAATAGAACTTATTGTTCAAACATTGGTTTTGAATTTATGCATATGACAGATCCAGAAGAAAAAAGTTGGATCCAACAACGTATAGAGGGTAAAGATAAAGAAATTCATTTTACAGATCGGGGTAAAAAAGCAATTTTAAATAGATTAATTGAGGCTGATGGGTTTGAAAAATATTTAGCAAAAAAATATGTAGGAACTAAAAGATTTGGACTAGATGGATGTGAGTCGCTCATTCCAGCTATGGAACAAATTATAAAAAGAGGTGGGGCATTAGGTTGTAAAGAGGTTAAGATTGGCATGCCCCATAGAGGCAGGTTAAATATTTTAACAAATGTGATTCAAAAACCTCTAAAAAAAATATTTAAAGAGTTTGCAGGTGACCCAGGAATAGCAAGTGGAGGAGTATCTGGTGACGTAAAATATCATTTAGGTGCATCAGCAAATAGAGAGTTTGATGGAAATTTAGTACACGTTAGTTTGACAGCAAATCCATCACATTTAGAAGCAGTAAATCCTGTTGTTTTGGGACAAACAAGAGCAAAACAAGACTTTCATAAAGACAAAGATAGAATTCAAGTTATCCCTATTCTATTACATGGAGATGCTGCATTTGCAGGCCAGGGTATTGTTGCTGAGTGTTTTGCAATGTCCGGTTTGACAGGACATAATATTGGAGGAACAATTCATATTATTGTGAATAATCAAATTGGTTTTACAACGCAACCTGAGTTTTCTAGATCTTCTCCATACCCTTCAGAAGTTGCAAAAATGGTTCAGGCACCAATTTTTCATGTGAATGGTGATGACCCTGAAGCAGTAACTTATTGTGCTAAAGTTGCTACAGAATATCGACAAAAATTTAAAAGAGATGTTGTAATTGATATATTTTGTTACAGGAAATTTGGTCATAATGAAGGTGATGAACCATCTTTTACACAGCCAATTATGTACAAAAAAATTAAACAGCAAAGTTCTACTTTATCAATTTATGCAAAAAAACTTATTGATGAGAAAACGATATCTGAAAATGATTTTATAAAAGAAAAACAGGATTATCAGAAAAAATTGGATAAAGAATTTAATGCTTCAAAAAAATATATTTCAAATGAACACGATTGGTTTACTGGAGTTTGGTCAAAATTCTCATCAGAATTAGGTCATGATAGGAGAGGAGTAACAGGTATAGATTTAAAAAAAATAAGAACTATAGGAAGAAAAATAAGCACAATACCAACAACATTTAACCCTCACAAAACTATCTCAAGGATTTTTGAAAATAGATTAAAGATGTTAAAAACCGGAAAAGAAATTGATTGGGCGCTAGCAGAAACCTTAGCACTAGCAAGCTTATCAGATGAGGGATATGGAGTTAGGCTAGTTGGACAAGATACAGTTAGAGGAACGTTCAGTCATAGACATGCTGGAATTAATGATCAAGTTACAGGTGAAAGATATTATCCAATAAAAAATATATCTTCAAAACAAGGTAAAGTAGAAATTATAGATAGTTTGTTATCAGAGATGGGCGTGTTAGGTTTTGAGTACGGATACTCTTTAACCGATCCTGATACATTGGTGTTATGGGAAGCGCAATTTGGAGATTTTGCAAACGGTGCTCAAGTTATATTTGATCAATTTATAAGCTCAGGTGAAAAAAAATGGACAAGAGCTAGTGGATTAGTAATGTTATTACCACATGGTTATGAAGGGCAAGGTCCGGAACACTCTTCTGCAAGAGTAGAAAGATACTTACAAGCTTGCGCACAAGAAAACATTCAAATTGTAAATTGCACAACTCCTGCAAATTATTTTCATGCTCTAAGAAGACAGATTCATAGACCATTTAGGAAACCATTGGTAATTTTTACTCCAAAATCTTTATTAAGACATAAAAGATGTATCTCAGAGATAGAGGACTTTACAAAAGACAACTCTTTTCATCGTGTTTTATCTGACAAGGCGGAGTTTTCTCAATATAATATGATACCATTAGAAAAAGATGATAAAATTGAAAGAGTAGTTATGTGTACTGGTAAAATTTATTACGACTTAGTTGATGAAAGAGAAAAACTTAAAGCTAATAAAGTTCAGCTAGTTCGTATTGAACAATTATATCCTTTTCCAGCAAAAACTTTAGCAAGACATTTAAGTAGATTTAAAAACGCTAAAAATTTTGTGTGGTGCCAAGAAGAACCACAAAATATGGGATGTTGGAATCATGTTGAAAGATATATTAATCGTGCACTTGAATACATTAAGGCAAAATCAAAAAAAATTACATACAACGGCAGAAGCCCTTCTGCTTCACCTGCTACAGGTTATTTAAAAAAACATCTTGCCCAACAACAAGAAATTGTTACAAAAGCGATAACTATATAATGAGCGCACCAATTTTAGTCCCTACACTTGGAGAGTCAGTTACTGAAGCTACTGTTGCAAAGTGGCTTAAAAGTATTGGAGATTCTGTAAGTGAAGATGAGCCATTAGTTGAATTAGAAACTGATAAAGTTAGTGTTGAAGTTACTTCTCCGTCCAGTGGAGTTTTGTCAGAAATTAGTATTAAAGAAGGTGATACAGTAGAAGTGGGAGCCAAATTAGGTGCAATAGGTGAAGCGGGCTCTGAAACTACGAAAAAAAAAGAAGAAAAAGAAGTAAAAATTAAGACAACAAAAGAAGAATTAATTTTAGAAAAGGAAGTTAAAGAAGAAAAGCCTAAGGTTGTTCATCTTAATGTAGAAAAAAAATTGAATGAACCTTCGCCAGCAGCCAAAAGAGTTATTGCAGAAAATAAAATAGATATATCAGATATTCGTGGCAGTGGTAAAAGAGGCCAAATTTTAAAAAGCGATCTTATTGGTTTGATGGGACTTAACCCAGGATTAGATAAAAAATTTCAAGTTAAGGGACCTGAGGAGAGAGTCAAAATGTCTAGGCTTCGAGCAACGATAGCTAAAAGATTAAAAGAAGCTCAAAATACAGCTGCAATGTTATCAACCTTTAACGAAGTTGATATGTCTATGATCATGCAGATAAGAAAAGATAATAAAGAAGAGTTTGAAAAAATTTATGGTGTTAAATTAGGTTTTATGTCTTTTTTTGTAAAAGCATGTGTAAATGCTTTACAAACTTTCCCAGCAGTAAATGCAGAAGTCCAAGATGAGGAAATAGTTTATAAAAATTTTTATAACATTGGTGTTGCAGTTGGAACAGATAAAGGCTTAGTCGTTCCTGTTGTAAGAAGCGCAGATCAAATGTCTTTTGCTGACATTGAAAAAGAAATAATTGCACTTGGAGGAAAAGCAAGAGAAGGACAATTATCAATAGACGAACTTCAGGGTGGGACTTTTACAATTACTAACGGTGGAATTTATGGATCAATGCTATCCACCCCAATATTAAACCCACCACAATCAGGTGTATTGGGCATGCATAATATTGTTCAAAGACCAGTAGTAATAAATGGAAAGATAGAAATCAGGCCAATGATGTATTTAGCATTATCATATGACCATAGAATTATTGATGGCAAAGAAGCAGTTTCATTTTTAGTTAGAGTGAAAGAAATTTTAGAAGATCCAAGACGATTGTTTTTAAATTTATAATGGAAAATTTTGACGTAGTTGTAATTGGTGGGGGCCCAGGTGGATATGTGTGTGCAATAAGAGCTGCGCAATTAGGTCACAAAACAGCTTGTATTGAATCTCGAGGATCACTTGGCGGCACTTGTTTAAATGTAGGTTGTATACCTTCAAAATCACTTCTTCATTCGGCTGAAATGTTTCATAAAGCAAATAAAGAATTTGATAAAATGGGTATTATGACCGGAGGTCTCTCACTAGACGTTTTAAAAATGATGAGTCATAAAACCAAGACTGTAGATGGGTTAACAAAGGGTATAGAGTTTTTATTTAAAAAAAATAAAGTAACGTACATAAAAGGACATGGAAGTTTTGAAACAAAAGATACTATTAAAATAAAAAATTCTGATGGGTCTCAAAGTCAAATAAAAGGCAAGCATATTATTATTGCCACTGGCTCATCTGTTGCAACACTACCAAATATTCAAATTGATGAAAAAGTTATCGTATCGTCAACTGGAGCGTTAGATTTTCAAAAAGTTCCAAATAAAATGGTAGTTATTGGCGGCGGTGTAATTGGACTTGAACTTGGTTCAGCTTGGATGAAACTTGGAGCTGAAGTTGATGTTGTAGAATATATGGATCATATTTTAACAGGAATGGATAAAGAAGTTTCGGATAGTTTTCATAAAATTCTAAAAAAACAAGGTATGAAATTTAATCTTTCATCCAAAGTCAGTGGAGTACAAAATAACGGTAGTAGTGCGGTTGTTCAGTTTGAAAAAGATGGTGCAAATCATACTTTAGAGGCTGATGTTGTTTTAGTGTGCGTCGGAAGAAAACCTAATACTGAAGGTTTGAATTTAGAAAGTATAAATATTGAAAAAGACGAAAAAGGAAGAGTAAAAATTGATAAACATTTTAAAACAAATGTTGAAAATATATATGCGATTGGAGATGTAGTTGTTGGTCCTATGCTTGCCCATAAAGCTGAAGAGGAAGGTATAGCAGTAGCAGAAATGATTTCAGGAAAATTTGGGCATGTTAATTATGATGTTATTCCAAATGTCGTTTATACTCATCCTGAAGTTGCTTCGGTTGGTAAAACAGAAGAAGAATTAAAAAAATCTTCAATTGATTATAATGTAGGTAAGTTTCCATTTATGGCAAATTCCAAAGCCAAAGTTAATGATGAAGCAGATGGATTTGTAAAAATTTTAGCAGATAAGAAAACAGATAAAGTACTTGGTGTTCATATTGTGGGTCCGGATGCAGGTAATTTAATTGCTGAGTTAGCATTAGCTATGGAGTTTGGGGCAAGTTCAGAAGATATTGCCAGAACATGTCATGCACACCCAACATTAACCGAGGCTGTCAAGGAAGCTGCATTAGCAGTAGATAAAAGACCAATTCATATGTAACTAACTAATCTTTTGATTAGTCTTTTTCCAATCATCTAAAAATATTTTTAAACCTTTTTCAGTTAAGTCGTGTTTATACATTTCATGAAATATTTTTGGAGGTATGGTAGCAATATCTGATCCTGCTATGGCAACAGATTTTACATGTTCTGTAGTTCTGATAGAGGCAGATAAAATTTGAGTTTTTAGATTTTTATAATTATCAAAGACTTTTCTAATATCAGAGATTAATTTAACACCACTTTGTCCAATATCATCTAGTCGACCAATAAATGGTGATATAAAAGTTGCGCCACATTTAGCTGCCAGAAGTGCTTGGGTAACAGAAAAACACAAAGTAACATTTGTCTTAATACCTTTTTTTGAAAGTTCAGAACAAGCCATTAAACCATCGAAAGTTAGTGGTAATTTTATAACAATATTTTTGGCAATTTTTTTTAAAACTTTAGCTTCTCTTAACATCCCCAAATAATCAGTTGCTGTAACCTCAGCGCTAACAGGACCCTTTATTTCTTTGCATATCTCTTTAAGAATAGTTTTTATATCTTTGTTTTGTTTTGCAATTAATGAGGGGTTTGTTGTAATTCCATCCACTAATTTTGTTTTATTAATTTCTTTGATTTCTTTAATATCTGATGAGTCAATGTATATTTTCATAAATAAAATTTATAAGTTTTTTTTAATTTTACAAATTTATTATGCTAGTTGATGTTCTATTACCATTAAATTTTGATCAAACCTTTACATATAAAATAGATCAAAAAGTAGAAGTTGGGAATATAGTATCAGTACCCTTTAAAAATAACGAAATTATTGGAGTTATATGGAGCCTTAATTCTAAGCCCATAAAAAAAGAGATTAAAATAAAAAAAATTATTAAAATTTTAGATCTTCCTGCATTTTCAATAAATAAAATTGATTTTATAAAACAAATGTCAAATTACAATCTTATTAAAAAAGGATTGGTTCTAAACTTATTTTTATACAAGAATGGGCTAAAAAGTTTTGAAAAAGGTTTAAAAAAAATTAATGATTTTTCAGAGTTTAAACCAAAAATTTACTTAAATACAAATTTAAATCTAGAGCAAGAAGATATTTTAAAAAATATTGAAAAACAAATAGATTTTAAAAAATATTCAACAAATTTACTTCAAGGAATTCCAGGGTCAGGAAAAACTCATATTTATTTTGAAATTATCAAAAAAGCTCTAGAAGAAAATTATCAAGTTTTAGTTTTGCTTCCAGAAAAGGGATTGAGTGAACAAATTGCAAAAAGATTTAAAGATTTTTTTCAATATGAACCTGCCATTTGGCACTCTGGAATAAAAGATAAAATTAAAAAAAAAATTTGGAAAGGTATATTTAAAAATGAAATTAAACTTATTCTAGGGGCTCGATCAGCTTTATTTCTTCCTTTTCAAAATTTAAAGTTAATTATTATTGATGAAGAACACGATGCCTCGTACAAACAAGAAGAAGGTATATCTTTCAATGCAAGAGATATGGCAATTCTACAAGCCTCGATAGATCAATTCCCTACTTTTTTAGTTAGTGCCACTCCTTCAGTTGAAACTTTTTATAATTCAAAAAATAAAAAATATAATTTTTTTTCTTTAAAAAATCGATTCAATCAATCTGAGTTACCAGAGATTAAAACTATAAAATTAACCAAAGAAAATATTTCTGAAAATAATTTTATTTCTGAATTAGTAGTTAAAGAAGTTAAAAACTATCTAAAGACTGGAGACCAGGTTTTATTTTTTTTAAATCGAAGAGGACACTCAACATTTATTTTTTGCTACAAATGCATGAAAAGATTGGAATGTCCAAAATGTTCTGTTGGATTAGTTTATCATAAAAGAGATAATACTGCTCTATGTCATTATTGTAATTATTCAACCAAACTCGAAAGACAATGTAATGATGATTTAAAATGTAAATTTAAGTTTTATGGTTTAGGATTAGAAAAAGTATTTGAAGAAGTAAAAAATAAATTTAAAGGTTACGATGCAGATATTCTTTCAAGTGATTTGACTGAGTATAATGCATTTTCAGAAAAATTAAAAAATATCGAAAACAATAAAACTAAAATAATTGTAGCAACGCAGATTATTTCAAAGGGTTTTAATTTTAAACATTTAAATTGTATTGTAGCTGTGAATTGTGACAGTGGATTTCTTGGAAATGATATAAGGTCATCAGAAAAAAATTATCAATTATTATACCAATTATCCGGAAGAGCAGGTCGTTTTAATAAAAAGTCTAAAATTTTTTTACAAACATTCGATGATAAAAATAGTCTTTTTGAATCTTTAAAAAAATCTAATTCAAATAGTTTTTACCAAAAAGAAATTGATTTCAGAGAACACTCTAATTTACCGCCTTTTTATAAATTTATATCTATCGTTCTTTCAGGTAAAAACAGTTTTCAAGTTAAAAAGTGTGCAGTTCAATTAAAACAAATTTTGCCCAAGAATGAATTCATTGAAATATATGGTCCAGTTTCAGCAGCGATTTCAAAAATTAAATCAGATTTTCGTTTCCGATTGCTAATTAAATACAACCCCAAAGTTACCCCACAAGCTCAAATTAAAAAAAAACTTGAACTTGCTCAATTACCTAAGAATTTGAAACTTCAAGTTGACGTAGATCCGATAAATTTTGTTTAATTATGACATCTTGTCCACTAGATCTGGCTTGATATGGCTATTCCTCAATGATAATTAACTGGCCAAAAAAGGGATAATTTTGACTCAAAATACTCGTAATTTTGCAGATGCAGCTGGACGATATGCGCTTTCTTTGTTTGAGATAGGTAATGAAGAAAAAGTTTTAGATCAAATTGAGCAAAATATAAAATTTATTGATGCTGCTCTAAATCAGTCTATTGATTTTAAGAAATTTATAACAAATCCAACTTTAAAAAAAATTGATAGAGTAAAAGTTATAGAGGAACTTGGTAAAAAAAATAATTTTAATAATCTCTTTGTAAATTTTTTAAAAATCTTAGTAGAGAAAAATCGTATCTTTTTTTTAGAAAAAGTTGTTAAAGATTTTAAAAATATATTGTCAGATTTTAGAGGTGAATTGAATGCCGTAGTATCTATGCCAACTAAAATGTCAGAAGCTCAAATTAAAGAAATTGAAGATATGCTTAATAATGTTCTAAAAAAGAAAGTTAATTTAGATTTTAAATTTGATCCAAGTTTAATTTCTGGAGCTAAACTTCAAATTGGTAGCTTAATGGTAGACGATACTGCTAAGGCAAAATTTAACAAAATATTAAATAACTTGTAGGAGATAAAAATGGATATTAACCCTTCTGAAATAACAAAAGTAATAAAAGATCAGATAAAAAATTTTGGTAAAGACGCTGAAGTTTCTGAGGTTGGACAAGTACTTTCCGTAGGAGATGGTATTGCCAGAATTTACGGATTAGATAACGTTGAAGCTGGTGAAATGGTTGAGTTTTCTGAGGGAACAAAAGGTATGGCACTTAACCTTGAAACTGATAACGTTGGTGTAGTTATTTTTGGAGATGACTCACATATTAAAGAAGGAGATACAGTAAAAAGAACAGGTGAAATTGTTGACGTTCCAGTTGGTAAAGAACTTTTAGGACGAGTTGTTGATGGCTTAGGGAATCCGATTGATGGTAAAGGTCCTATTAATTCTAAAGAGAAAAAAAGAGTTGAAGTTAAAGCTCCAGGAATTATTCCAAGGAAATCAGTTAATGAGCCAATGCAAACAGGCTTGAAAGCAATTGATAGTTTAATTCCAATTGGAAGAGGTCAAAGGGAATTAATTATTGGTGATAGACAAACTGGAAAAACTGCTATCGCAATTGACACTATTATTAATCAAAAAGAAATTAACAAATCAGATGATGAGTCAAAAAAATTATATTGTGTATATGTAGCAATTGGTCAAAAAAGATCGACAGTAGCTCAGATAGTTAAGACTTTAGAAGATGCTGGCGCAATGGAGTATTCAATTGTTGTAGCTGCTACTGCTTCTGATCCTGCTCCACTTCAATTCCTAGCTCCATATACTGGTTGTGCAATGGGTGAGTTTTTTAGAGATAATGGAATGCACGGATTGATAGTTTATGATGATTTGTCAAAACAGGCCGTAGCATATAGACAAATGTCATTATTATTGAGAAGACCTCCAGGAAGGGAAGCGTTCCCAGGAGATGTGTTTTACTTACACAGTAGATTGCTAGAACGAGCAGCGAAACTAAATGATGAAAATGGCGGTGGATCATTAACTGCATTACCAATTATTGAAACTCAAGCAAGTGACGTTTCTGCTTATATTCCTACGAATGTGATTTCAATTACAGATGGTCAAATTTTCTTAGAAACAGAATTATTTTTCCAAGGTGTTCGACCAGCAGTAAACGTAGGTATTTCAGTATCTAGGGTTGGTTCAGCTGCGCAAATTAAAGCTATGAAACAAGTCGCAGGTACCATTAAGCTTGAGTTAGCTCAATATCGAGAAATGGCAGCATTTGCTCAATTTGGTTCAGATTTAGATGCATCGACACAACAGCTTTTGAACAGAGGATCAAAATTAACTGAACTACTTAAACAAGGTCAGTACTCTCCTTTGAAAGTTGAAGAGCAGGTTGTATCCATTTTTGCTGGAGTTAAGGGTTTTCTGGATGATATTGATAATTCAAAAATTAAAGATTTTGAAGATCAACTACTAAGTTCAATTAAATCTCAAGCGTCTGATATTTTGAGCAATATTGTATCTTCTGGAAAATTAGATGAATCTAATGAATCCAAGTTAAAAGATTTCATTACAAACTTTAAAAAGGAATTTTTAAAATAAAAAATGCCAAGTTTAAAGGATTTAAGAAATCGAATAACTAGCGTTAAGTCTACGCAAAAAATTACTAAAGCTATGAAAATGGTTGCTGCCGCAAAATTGAGAAAAGCACAAGAAAATGCTGAAAAAGGAAGAGCGTACTCTGAAAAAATGAATCAGATTATTAACAATCTTAAAAGTTCAATAACCGATGCTTCATCTGCACCAAAACTTCTTGCAGGTACAGGTAAGAGCGATGTTCACCTTTGTTTAGTAATGACAGCTGATAGAGGTTTGTGTGGAGGATTTAATACAAATATAGTTAAAAAAGCCAGAGAACATTTTAATAAAGTAATAAATTCTAATCAAAAATTAAAAATTATTACTGTTGGTTCAAAAGGTTCTGATCAACTTAGAAGAAACTTTAAAGATTATATAGTAGAAAAAATTTCTTATAAAAATCTGAAGACTATTTCTGTTAATGAAGCTTCTGAGCTAACAAGCAAAATTATAACAATGTTTAATAATAATGAGTTTGATATTTGTACTATTTTTTATAATAAGTTTAAGTCGGTGATTTCTCAAGAGCCACAAGCTCAACAAATTATTCCAGTAGAAAGCTCAGATACAAAAGAAATAGATGAAACTAATGATACTCAATATGAATTTGAACCAGATGAAAATGAAATTTTGGAGCATTTACTGCCTCAGAATATTACAACACAAATTTTTAAAGCATTTTTAGAAAATGCTGCTAGCGAGCAAGGATCCAGAATGTCTGCTATGGACAATGCAACACGTAATGCGGGCGATTTAATAGATAAACTAACAATAAACTATAACAGAAGTAGACAGGCCGTTATCACTAAAGAGCTGATTGAAATCATCTCTGGTGCGGAGTCATTATAAAAGGAGCTAAATATGCAAAATAAATTTGGAACAATCACTCAAGTTATTGGAGCGGTAGTTGACGTAAAGTTTGGTGATCATTTACCTGAAATTAATTCAGCTTTAGAATGTGATAACAATGGCAATAGATTAGTTTTAGAAGTTGCCCAGCATTTAGGCGAGGGTACAGTTAGAACAATTTCAATGGACACAACAGAAGGTCTAAAAAGAGGTGATAAAGTTACTGATACTGGTGATGCAATCAAAGTCCCAGTTGGTCCAGAAACATTAGGTAGAATTATAAATGTGATTGGTGAAGGTATTGATCAAAAGGGTGACGTAAAAACTAAAGAACAATGGCCAATTCATAGACAGGCTCCAGAATTTGTGGAGCAATCAACTGAAACAGAAGTATTAGTAACCGGTATTAAAGTGGTAGATCTTTTAGCTCCTTATGCAAAAGGTGGTAAAATTGGTTTATTTGGTGGTGCTGGTGTTGGAAAAACAGTCTTGATTATGGAGTTAATTAATAACGTAGCAAAAGCCCACGGTGGTTATTCTGTATTTGCTGGTGTTGGAGAAAGAACTAGAGAAGGTAACGATTTATATCACGAGATGATTGAGTCTGGAGTTATAAAAACAGATGGTCCCGGTTCTAAAGCAGCTCTAGTTTATGGACAAATGAACGAACCTCCAGGAGCAAGAGCAAGAGTTGCTTTGACAGGATTAACTGTTGCCGAATACTTTAGAGATAAAGAAGGTCAAGATGTTTTATTTTTCGTAGATAACATCTTTAGATTCACTCAAGCAGGATCCGAGGTGTCAGCATTATTAGGACGTATCCCATCTGCAGTTGGTTATCAACCAACTTTAGCTACAGACATGGGAAATTTACAAGAAAGAATTACAACAACTACCAAAGGATCAATTACTTCAGTTCAGGCGATCTATGTACCCGCAGATGATTTAACAGACCCTGCACCTGCAACATCATTTTCGCACCTTGATGCAACTACGGTGCTTTCAAGACAAATTGCTGAACTTGGTATTTATCCAGCAGTTGATCCACTAGATTCAACTTCACGAATTCTTGATCCAAGAATAGTTGGCGATGAACACTATAGGGTTGCGAGAGAAGTGCAAAGGATTTTACAAACATATAAATCTTTGCAAGATATTATTGCTATTCTAGGTATGGATGAGTTATCTGAAGAAGATAAACTTGTTGTTGCACGAGCAAGAAAAATTCAAAGATTTTTATCTCAACCATTCTTTGTTGCAGAGGTATTTACAGGTTCCCCAGGTAAATTGGTGGAATTAGATGCTACTATCAAGGGTTTTGACGCAATCTGTAAAGGGGAATACGACCATTTACCGGAAGCTGCTTTTTATATGGTTGGAACAATTGATGAAGCAATAGAAAAAGCTGAAAAGATGGCGAAGGACGCTGCTTAATAATATGCAGGTTGATATTGTTACTCCAGAATCAGTACTTTTTTCTGAAAAGAATATTTCGATGGTAACAGTTCCAGGTATAGAAGGGCAGATGGGAATTCTCGATGATCATTTGCCAGTTGTAACTTTTTTAAAACCTGGGGTAATCAATGTTGAAAAAAATGAAAATAAATATTTTTTTACAACAGGTGGTGTTGTAGATTTTAAAAATAATTCTTTAAGTATTCTTTGTCAGTAAATATTTGATGTTAAATACTTA
>JAYNJZ010000019.1:0-17493 GCA_038110645.1 Candidatus Pelagibacteraceae bacterium | reverse complement strand
GAGGCAGAAAAAGCTTTAAAAACATCAAAAAAAACTTTTGATGATAAAAGCTTTGATGAGAATCTTCCAACTTTAATAATTGAAAAAAAACAACTAGAAAAGGGTATTTCATTAAAGGAAACTCTTATAAAAATAGGTTTTGCTAAATCAAACAGTGATTTTAAAAGAAATTTTCAAAATGCTGCCTACAAAATTAACAATCAAAATGTAAAAGATGAAAATCAAATTTTAACGATAAATAATCTTGATCAAGATACGATAAAGATATCATTTGGTAAAAAAAAACATCATTTAATTAAAATAATATAATTACCTCTTAAAAACAGATAAAAATCTTTGAATAAATCTTGGGGTAATAGTTTTTATCGGATTAACTTCGGTCTTAAGTTCATCTATGCCTTTTATTTTAAAACTTGCTCCAAAGATTCCATCACCCTTTTTGCCTGTTAAAACTTTTCCAATAATAGGTATGCCCCTAATAATATTATTGATTGTATTGGCAGGAGCTAGGCTGCCAGATAAACTTGTAAAATTATCTGCACCAATCCTACCTTCAATAATAAACCCAAGTGCAGGTCCTGTTCCATAACACTCAATGATTTTTAATTCATTGTTTAGTAACTCATATTTTAAATATGCTTCTTTAAAAAAAATTCCTTTACCCTCTAAAATATTTAAAGCTCCGGTTAATGAAGCAATCGATAAAATGTTTGTAAGAATTGGCATTTCTCTTAAATAAAAATTATTAATCCTTATTTCGGTAATTGAGAAATCCTTACTTAAAATCTCTCTTCTAATATCAAGTGTTCCTTTTTCTAACCCTTTTAAAAAATTATAATTTGATAAAAAAGGCTTTGCCTTATCGCTCCTTATTATTAATTCTCTATTTCCAGCTTTATTATTATTAACCTCATGAGAAAAAGTGGTAAAATCATCAAAATTAGCAAAAGAATTTAGTTTGGTAATAGTTCCTTTTTTTACCAAGCTTGTATTTTTATAATTTATTAAAGAAGCGTCAGGTAAATAAATTTTCTTCAAATCCACTTTTAAAGAACCATCGATAATAGAATTAAACTCAATATCTTTATTTCTTTTTCTTTCTTTTAAAATTCTCCTTAAATCCAACTTTTCACCTTTAATTAAATAATTTTTTTTATTATTTGTAACATTAAAATTATTTTCACCCAAATTGACCTTAATATTATCAAAATCTTTTAGATTAAATTTCTCATCAAATGATAATGATTGGATAAAAATATTATCATTTTTAGATGTGAAATTAAATTTTGATATTTTAATATTTTTTTTATTTTTAGCGAAATTAAAATTTAATTTAGAGTTTACACCTTTATTTTTAGTATAATTAAAATATGACAAATTTATTTCTGAATTATTTAAATCTAAAGTTGTTTCTATATTAAATGTATTAAAATTTTTTAATTTTGTTTTAACAGTATAGTTTAGATCATCCTTAATTATAAAATCAGTTTTTTTAAAAAAAGTCTCTTTTAAATTAATTTCTCCATTTATGCTAATATCAAAAAAACTATTTATAGTTTGTTTATTAATTAAAAATTTATTTTTTTTATTATTTAAAACAAAATCCCCATTCGCCTTGACCTTCCCTTTTCTATCAAATTTAATTACAGAATTAATATTATCAAAGATAAAATCATGTTTATTATTATAAATAAATTTCAAATTATTTGTTTTTAAATCAAATAATGTTTTATCTTTAATAATTTTAAAATCTTGATCAAATTGAATATCAACGTTTGAACTCAAGGTTAATTGACCGCCAATATTTTTAACTTTTTCTAAATTTAAATTAAAAAAACTAGATGAAATTTTATTTAAATTTAAAGATGGTTTTAACGCTCCGCTTACATTTATATTTCCACTTAATATCCTTTGGTCTATGGAGTAAGTAGTTTTTTGGGATGTAATGCTAAATGTTCCAAATGTTCCAGTCACATCAGATAATAAAACTTTTTTATCTTCAAAATAAATGTTGCTACTTAAATCTGTAATAAAAGGAATATCTTCATAAACATCAATTGAAACGTTTTTTAACTTGCCAATAAATTTGATTGATACTTTTTTTTTTTGAAATTGATCAATGATTAAATTTCCATTTACGTTACCGTCTAAAAACTTGGTTTGATCTAAAAAAGATACTCTTTTAAAAAAAGAGATTTTTTTTAAATCTAAGATTTTATTTTTGTTAAAATCAATTTCTATTTTTTGTAATAAGTAATTTTCTTTAAATGATGATTTTAAATCTGAAAAAACTGTAAAAGATCTTAAATTTATATTTTGTTTATCAACTATAATTTCAGGTTTATTAATTTTTATTTTTAAACCTAATGAAAATATATCTAAAGAAATATTTGCTTCTTTAAAATTTACTTTTGAATTTGAGATACGTTTTTCAATTTGTGCAATTATTTTGTTATTAAATTTATTTGTTGAAATTCCATAAGATAGCAAGAGTATCAAGATAAAAAATATAAAGATTACTGCTGATATTATTTTAAAAAAAGGTTTCATTAATTTAAATTAATTAAGGCTGATTCTAAAAATTCGCCAATTTCACCATTTAAGATGTCATCTGGGCTCGTGCTTTCAAGATTGGTTCTATTATCTTTAACAAGTTGATATGGCTGTAAAACATATGACCTAATTTGATGTCCCCATCCAATATCAGTTTTGCTATCTTCATTTGACTTTGCTACTTCTTCTTTTTTTTTAAGCTCCAATTCATATAATCTTGATTTTAACATTTTCATTGCTGAATCTTTGTTTTTATGTTGAGAACGTTCATTTTGACATTGTACAACTATTTTAGTTGGTAAATGTGTTATTCTCACGGCACTATCTGTGGTATTAACATGTTGTCCACCAGCTCCACTTGAACGATAAGTGTCAATTCTTAAATCTTTTTCTTTAATTTCAATTTCAACTTTATCATCGACTACCGGGTAAACCCAAACACTTGCAAAACTTGTATGTCTTCTTTGATTCGAGTCAAATGGTGATATCCGAACAAGTCTATGAACTCCACTTTCGTTTTTTAAATAACCAAAAGAATTTAAGCCTATGATTTTTATAGTTGATGATTTAATACCAGCCTCTTCACCTTTGCTTTCACTAATTAATTCATAAGACCGGCTTGTTTTCTCTGACCATTTTAAATACATTTTTCTAATCATATCAGCCCAATCTTGACTTTCTGTTCCCCCTGCTCCAGCATGCACTTCAAGGTAACAATCAAGTTTATCTGCATCTCCCGAAAGGTAACAATTTGCCTCTAAAGATTTTATATTTTTAGATAGCTCTTTTAACGATTGTTTTAATTCAATATACAACTCTTCATCAAATTCTTTTTCTAAAGATGTAATAAACTCTCTTAAATCGTTAAAGATTTTATTTTGCTTTTCAAATTGAAGAATGATTTTTTCTATTGAATTTTTAACTTTTAAAACTTCTTGAGCTTTTTGACTATCGTTCCAGAAATTCTGATCACTTATCTTTTCCTCTAATTCCTTTAATTTTTCATCATATGAATTTTGGTCAAAGATACCTCCTTATATTATTTATTGAATTATTTAATTTTAATAAATGATTTTTTTCTTCTAACATTAATATTCTTTTAAAATTTTATTTGAATTGTAGATATTAATATTCGTATCTATTTTAAAGCTTTCATTAATTGTATTTTTACTATCTTTATAAACTTTTTTTCCGCTTTTATTGTTAATTTTAACAAATTTTATTGTCTCTGGTGATTTAAAAAATGGAATAAAATTATTTGGCTTAAGTTCTTTCATTATATCATAAAATACTGGTAGAGCAGCTTTTGAGCCTGTTTCTTTTTTTCCTAATGTAGATGGCTCGTCGAAACCTATATATACTCCAACTAACAATTCTGGAGTAAAGCCAATAAACCATGCGTCTAAATTTTCATTTGTTGTTCCAGTTTTTCCAGCAACTTCAAGATTAAGATTTCTTAACTTTTTCCCGGTTCCTCTTTCGACTACTCCTCTTAAAATATTAACCATTTGATAAGCAACATCTTCATTAAACACTCGTTCATATCTATTTTCAATTGTTGGAGGTTTGTTTTTTTCAAATTCATCATTGCAACCCAAGCAAAAAAACTTATCTTTTTTGTATAAAGTTTTACCATCTCTGTCTTGTATTAAATCGATCAATGATGGTTCAAGTTTTTTTCCTCCATTTACAAATGAACCATAAGCAGACGTAATTTTAAGAAGTGTTGTTTCCCCTGAACCAAGAGAAAACGACAGAATATCACTAGTATTTTTATAAATATCTAATTTTTTTGCCTTGCTATTTATTTTTTCTAATCCAATGTTGTTTGCAATTCTTATAGTCATTAAATTATTTGACTTTTCAATTCCTTGCCTAAATAATTGTTTGCCATAAAATCGTCCTGTGTAGTTTTTTGGTTTCCATTTAAATTCTTCTTGATTTTGATAAATAACAAAAGGAGCGTCAAGCACTGTAGAATTTGGTTTATAATTATTTTCCAAAGCAGTAGCGTAAACAAATGGTTTGAATGCAGAGCCTGGTTGTCTTTCAGCTTGTGTTGCTCTGTTAAATTGATTTAAATTAAAGTCAAACCCTCCAGATAATGCCAAAACCCTTCCGCTCCAAGGATTCATTGCGACTACTGCGCCGTTCACTTTTGGAATTTGTTCTAATGACCAGGTGTTTGTTTTTTTTAATTTTTTTACATAAATTACATCACCAACACTCAAAACATCTTTAATACTTTTTGGGTAACCTTTGTGTAAATCTTGATTAATTCTCCTTTTTGCCCATTTAACGTCATTAAATAATACAAAACCTGAATTGATATCATTAAAAACAATTTCAGCCTTGTTTGAATCAATATTTTTTACCAATCCTAATTTAAAATCTTTAAATTTATGGACACCTGATTTTTCTAATTTGTAAAATTTATCTAAAGTATAATTTTGGTATAATGGCCCTGTCCATCCATGTCTTTTAGAATAAAGCAATAAGTTTTTATTTAGTGCAGAGCTTACTATTTTTTGAATTTTTTTATCTAGAGATGTTTTAATGAATAAACCTTGTCTGTATAATTTTTTTTCTCCATATTGATCAATTAAATTTTTTCTAACCTCTTCAACAAAAAAAGCTGGTGATCTATCAATATATAAATTTCTTTTTTTTAAAATTATTTTTTCATTTAATGATAATTTCAATTCATCTTTGGATATGAAACCATTTTCATACATGCGGTTTAAAACCCAATTTTTACGGCCTTTAATTTCACTGAAATTTCTATATGGATTATATTTACTTGGAGCTTTAGGCAAAGCTGCTAAAAGAGCAGCCTCTGAGTAATTTATATCTTTAATTGATTTATCAAAATATGTCATGCTTGCAGAGGCAATTCCGTAAGATCTTTCGCCCAGGTAAATTTCATTAAGGTATAGTTCTAAAATTCTCTTTTTTGATAAAGCTTTTTCTATTCTAAAGGCTAAAATTGCTTCCTTAACTTTTCTTGCCAATGATACTTCAGAGCTTAATAAAAAATTTTTAGCAACTTGTTGTGTAATAGTTGAGGCTCCTTCCAATCTGCTACCTGTGATAATATTTTGAATATTCTTGATGATTGCTCTTGTAATTCCTATGGCATCTATACCTGGATGGTCGTAAAAATTTTTATCTTCTGCAGATAAAAAAGCGTTGATAACTCTTTTTGGAACCTGATCAATTTTAATAAAAGAGCGTCTCTCTCGAGAAAAATCAGCTATCACATCTCCCTCGATATCATATACTTTTGTAGATACAGGGGGCTTATAAGTTTTTAAAAAGCTGAAATCTGGTAAATCACTTGAAAAATACCAAAATAGAGAAAAAACTAAAAAGAGGCCTGTGAAAGAAAAAATCAAAATAAAGGCTATTATTTTATTCAGGTAAATATTCATAAATTAACTTTTAAATTATTATAAATAATATAAATATGACAATTATTACTATGAACAACAATTTTTTCAAAACAACAATTTCAATACTCAAGAAAGATCAAAAATGGATAAAAAAATTCTCATCGATGCTTTACAAGCAAAACATACTAGAATTGCAATTACCAACAATGGAAATGTTGATGGTTATGAATTCGAAAATATCAACAAAAAGCAATTAAAGGGTAATATTTACTTAGGCAAAATAAGTCGTATCGAGCCATCATTACAGGCGGCATTTGTAGATTTTGGTAATGAGCGTCATGGTTTTTTAGCCTTTAATGATATTCAGTCTGAATATTATCAATTACCTCAATCTGACAAAGATATCCTTAAACAGGAAGAAGAAGAGATAAGAGAAGAATTAAATAAAGTAACTGAAAAAATTGATGAAAATGAAAACACTAGTAACTCTGAACAAAGCTTTGAAAGCGGAGAAAAAGTAGAAATAGAGCATAATACCGAAGATAATTTTAATGAAAATACTAACGATGCAAATGGTAATGAAAACATACTTAATGAAAAAATTGAAACAATTAAAAGCAAAAGAAGAAAACGGTATAGAATTCAAGAAGTAATTAAACCGGGTCAAGTTATTCTCATTCAAATCGTTAAGGAAGAAAGAGGTAAAAAAGGTGCAGCTTTAACAACTTATATTTCTCTCGCTGGAAAATATATTGTCTTAATGCCAAATACAGCTAAAGGGGGAGGAATCTCAAGAAAAATATATAATTCACAAGATAGAAGGCATATTAGAGAAATAATTAATAATTTAGACATACCACAATCAATGGGTTTAATTGTAAGGACGGCTGGAGCAAAAAAAACTCAAAATGATATTAAAAATGATCTTGAGGTATTAATTAATATTTGGGAAAAAATTAAACACAAAACATTAAACTCTAACGCTCCAAATTTAATACACGAAGAAGGAGATTTAATTTATAGATCAATTAGAGATTTTTTAACACATGATACAAAAGAAATAATTATTGATGGAGAAGATGCTTATGAGAAAGCAATAAACTATGCAGAAACTATTGCAAAAGACTCTATCAAAAAAATAAAAAAACATAAAAATAAAATTCCATTATTCCATTCATCTGGAATAGAAAAATTTTTAAACAAAATTTATGACTCAAGAATTACTTTAAAGTCTGGAGGTTACCTTATTATTAATCCAACAGAGGCATTAGTTGCTATTGATGTCAACTCAGGAAAATCAACCAAAGAAAGGAATATAGAAAAAACAGCGCTTGCAACAAATATTGAAGCGGCTGAAGAAGTAGCTAGACAAGCAAAATTAAGAGATCTTGCGGGATTAATAGTGATAGATTTTATTGATATGGAAAATTATTCAAATCGAAGATTAGTTGAAAGAAAAATGAAAGAGTCGCTCAGGTCAGATAGGGCAAGAACACAGGTTGGAAGAATAAGTAACTTTGGTTTACTTGAAATGACAAGACAAAGATTAAGAGAAAGTTATATTAAATGGGAAACTGTTCTTTCAAAAGAATCATTTTGTGAAAAGATACTTAGAAAGCTTGAAGAAAAAATATTTGACGTTCCAAAAACTAAAAAAATTGAAGTTGAACTATCTCCTAAGACAATTTTGTTTATGAGAGAAAATTTAAAAGATGAAATTGAATATTTTGAAAAAAGATTTAAATTTAAAACAACTTTCGTTAAAAATGAAAATTTATTATCAAGAGAATATCAAGTAAATTTTTTAAATAATAAAAATAAAGTCTTGGATACATACTCCGAGATTTCAATTAAAATAGAAAAAGAAAAGAAAGATAAAAAAATTATTAAAAAAAATAAAAACAATAAAATTAAAAAAAATTATAAGAAAAAAATTAAAAGAAAATAAATTATTTAATTTTTCTTTTATGTGTAGTGGAATTTTTTGCAGTATTTGATTTTAACATTATTCCTGACAAAAAAGACTTTCTTCCTGACTCCACTGCAACTTTCATTGCTTCAGCCATTAAAATAGGTTTTTTTGCTTTTGCAATAGCAGTATTAACCAATACGCCATCACATCCTAATTCCATTGCAATAACTGCATCTGAAGCACACCCAATTCCAGCATCAACTATAACCGGAACTTTTGATCGCTGTTTTATAAGTTTAATATTATTTTTATTTGGAATTCCATTTCCAGAACCTATTAAAGATCCTAATGGCATAACCGCAACCGCACCCAGCTCCTCTAGCTGCTTACATGCTATTGGGTCATCTGAACAATATACCATTACATCAAACTTTTCTTTTACTAATATTTTTGTACATTCCAATGTTTCTTTCATATTCGGGTACAAAGTTTCTTCATCACCAAGAACTTCTAATTTAACCAGATTCCAGCCACCACTATCCCTTGCGAGTCGCAATACTCTTAAAGCATCTGTAGAATTAAAGCAGCCCGCTGTATTGGGTAAATATCTAATTTTTTTTGGATTTATATAATCCATTAGCAAAGGTTCGTTTTTATTAGTTACGTTAACTCTTCTGACTGCTACAGTTACCATATCGGCACCTGATGCTTTAACAGCTTTTGCCGTTTCATTAAAATCTTTATACTTTCCAGTACCAACTATTAATCGTGATTTAAATTTGTATTTACCTATCTTAAATATATCTTTCATTAACCGCCGCCTATAAAAGTTACAACTTCAACCTTGTCATTATTTTTAAACTTAAAATATCTATATTTTTCTTTTGGAATAACAACTTTATTAACCTCTATTGCAACTTTTGATGATTTAATATCGATTTTCTTTAAAAGCTGCATAATTGTATCCTTTTCACTAATTTGAAATTTTTTGCCATTTAAAACAATATACATTATTAAGTCTTAATATTTTTCTATTATAAAAATGTCAAAAAAAATTGAAATCATAAACGGACCAAATATAAATCTCTTAGGTAAAAGAGAGCCTGAAATTTATGGAAACCTAACTTTAGAAGATATTAATAATAAAATAAAAGACCACGCTACTAAACTAAGTTTAGATGTATCATTTTTTCAATCAAATATTGAAGGTGAAATTGTAAATAAAATTCAACAATCTCATAAAAGTGATGGGATAATTATTAATGCAGCTGCCTTTACCCATACATCAGTGGCTATATTGGATGCACTCAAAAGTCTTGATATACCTAAAATAGAAGTTCATATTTCAAATATTTACAAACGTGAAGAGTTCAGGCATAAATCATTAATAAGTCAAACTGTTAATGGAGTGATTTGTGGTTTCGGAATTAATGGGTACAAATTAGCATTAGAAGGAATTAAAAATATTTTAAATGAAAATTAATAAAGATAAAATTAAAGAACTTGTCAAAATCTTAGATGAACTTAATCTAAGTGAATTAAGTTATTCGGATGGAAAAGAAAGTATAAAAGTTGGCAAAGGTTCTACCATGGCAACTACTATTGCTTCAAATAACTCAAAAGATGAAGTGCCAAGAAAGTCAGTATCAAAATTTGAAGGAGTTAAGAGCCCAATGGTTGGAACTGCATATTTGGCGCCTGAACCTGGTGCAAAGCCGTTTGTTTCAGTCGGTTCTAAAATTAAAAAAGGAGATACCGTTTTAATTATAGAAGCAATGAAAACAATGAATCATATTCCGTCAACAAAAGATGGTGTGGTAGAAGAAATATGTGTAAATGACGGAGAGTCTGTTGAGTTTGATCAAGAATTAATCAAAATTAAATGATAAAAAAAATACTTATCGCAAACCGTGGTGAAATTGCGGTAAGAGTAATCAGAGCTTGTAAAGAATTAAATATAAAAAGTGTAGCAGTGTATTCATCAGCAGATAAAGACGCTATGCATGTTCAGCTTGCAGATGAGAGTGTTTGTATTGGACCGCCAAAGGCCAGTGATAGTTATTTAAATATACCTAGTTTATTATCTGCTTATGAGTTAACTGGTGCAGACTCTATCCATCCAGGTTATGGATTTTTGTCTGAAAATTATGAATTTGCAAAAATTTTAGAGGAACACAAAATTAATTTTATTGGACCTTCTTCAAATTTAATCAAGAAAATGGGCGATAAAATTGAAGCAAAAAAAATCGCTAAAGAACTTGGCCTTCCAGTTATTAAAGGTTCAGACAAAGGTATTACAGACATCAATGAAGCTAAGAAAATGGCTGAAGATATTGGATATCCTGTTCTTATTAAAGCTGCCGGTGGTGGAGGTGGTAAAGGAATGAAAATCGTTTATGAGAGTAAAGATCTAGAAAAAAATGTTATCGATGCCAAAAGTGAGGCAAAAAAATTTTTTAATAATGATGAAGTTTTTATAGAAAAATTCTTTCAAAATCCAAGACATATAGAAGTTCAAATTTTATCTGATGGAAAAAAAACTGTTCATATTGGCGAAAGAGATTGCTCTGTTCAAAGACGATATCAAAAACTAATTGAAGAAAGTCCTAGTCCAGTCCTAAATGATCTAGAGAGGAAAAAGCTTTTTGAAACTTCTGTAAACAGTATTTCGAAATTGGGTTACCAAGGTGCTGGAACGCTTGAATTTATTTATGAAAAAGGTGATTTTTATTTCTTAGAGATGAATACCAGGTTACAAGTTGAACACCCAGTTTCTGAGGCTGTTTCGGGAATAGATTTAGTCAAAAGACAAATTGAAATCGCATCAACAAATAATCTAGATTTAGAGCAATCTAATATTAATTTTAATGGTCATGCAATAGAATGTAGAATAAACGCAGAAAACTATCAAAAAAATTTTCAACCTAGTGCGGGCAAAATTTCATCATGTCATATACCATCAGGTCCAGGAACACGTGTAGACTCTGCAATTTACCAAGGATATGTAGTTCAGCCTTATTATGACAGTATGATAGCTAAATTAATTTCTCACGGACGTGATCGAAAATCTGCTATTTCTAGATCTTTAAGAGCATTAGATGAGTTTGTTATTTCAGGAATTGATACTACTATCGATCTACAACAAGAAATTTTAAAACACAGAGATTTTTTAAACTTAAATTATGATGTTAATTGGTTATCTAAATCTGATATATTAAATTAACCACAACGATATAAAAAAATATCATAATTAGGATGTTCAATTTCGTTTAATGAAGAATTAGAAGCAAACATCCAATTATTAAACAGAAACACTCTATCTTTTGACGTGTTTTTAATATCTTTAATTTGTATAAGTGCTGAAATTTCTAAAAAACCTTTTCTTGTATCCAGTATGCATTTGTCTATATAAATTTCAAAATCTTTTATTTTATTTTGAGTTTTTAATTTAACTTTTGAAATACTTAATCTTGATGTAATTTTATCAATGATTTTTATCTCAGCCCAATTATTTTCTTTATCTAATATTTTTATTAAATCATTAGATTCTGCTTTAAAACTAAAAATAAATAAAATGATAAAAATAATTAATTTGGCTGCCATTTTTTGTAAGGCAATTCTTTTTTATGATTTGGATTATAGGCTTTACTAGTACCTGTAAGATTTTTTTTATGCTTTTTTTGCCACTTAAAATTATTAAATTTAACCTGATCAGGTGTTGTTTTTATTATTTTGTGTAGCCATGAATGCCACTCAGGCGGTACAGATGACGCATCAACTATTCCATTATATATAACCCATCTTTTTGTATCATTTTTATTTTGGTAATATTTATTCCCATTCTGATCTTTGCCGACTAAATTGCCAAAAATTAATGTAGTCAAAAAAGTCCCAAAGGTTTGGCCGTTCCACCACGAAAAAATTAATTTAAAAATATTCATTAACACACTTCAAAGTTGTTTTTTTTTAAATGGACTTATAACAAAGAGTCACTTAGAAAACTATTTTAATATTAACGATTCTTAAGGAAAATTATGAGTAAATTTGTAGCTGAAAGTTTTTATACTTGTCTATTTAAAATAAGTCACAAACTTAAAGAAATTAGCAGTGAGTCTCTTAAAGACTTAGATAAAAGAGAGGATGGAAAATTTGAAATTATAGATATCAAATTTAATAAACGAAAAACAAAAACTATTGGAAAAATTGAAGAAACCTCAAAAAAAAATGAAAATGACGATCTTAAGCAATTAATAAAAAATAGTGTAAACGAAGCTCCAAGAACTCAAGCTTCTGAAAATACAAATATTAATGATAAAAATTTCAATTTTAGGAGAAGAATGCCTGATAGAAGAAAGGCATATATTCAAAAAGCCACAATAGGTGAAAACAAAGTCTATTTACACATTGGTGAATACGAAGACGGTAAAATCGGAGAAATTTTTATAGATACTAATAAAGAAGGCGAGCTAGTAAAATCAATGATGAACAATTTTGCAATAGCTATATCGCTTGGATTGCAATATGGGGTTCCATTGGAAGAATATGTCGACGCTTTTATTGATACAAAATTTGAACCATCTGGAAAAGTTAATGGTAACGATAGAATTTTAAGCGCAACGTCAATATTAGATTATATATTTAGAGAGCTTGCCATATCATATTTAGGAAGAGAGGATCTGGCTCATACACCATCTATTAAAAAAGTAGATAACACAGAAATTTCCAGTCCGGAAGAAGCAAAGTTTTTAGATGTACTTAAGAATGTTACAAGTAAAGGATTTGTCAGAAATCAATATAAAGAAAAACTAGTTGATTTAACAAACGTAAGATTGAATATAAAAAGTAAAAAAGCTTAATCCTTTTTAA
Organism: Candidatus Pelagibacteraceae bacterium; assembly: GCA_038110645.1. Taxonomy (GTDB): domain Bacteria; phylum Pseudomonadota; class Alphaproteobacteria; order Pelagibacterales; family Pelagibacteraceae; genus HIMB114. Next base: position 4,770 of record JAYNJZ010000019.1, on the reverse strand, counting down.
TTAATTTAATATTTAAATCTTTTAATTGCTGATCTTTAACTTCCGATGGAGCATTCATCATTAAATCTTGAGCATTTTGGTTCATTGGAAACATTGTAACTTCTCTAATATTTTTTTCATTGGCAAGTAACATAATTATTCTATCTACTCCCGGTGCTATGCCGCCATGAGGAGGTGCCCCATAATTAAAGGCATTTATCATTCCAGAAAATTCTTTATCCACCTCTTCTTTGGAATATCCTGCTACTGAGAACAATTTGTACATTAAGTCAGGTTTATGATTTCTAATTGCCCCTGATGAAAGTTCAATTCCATTACATACAATATCATATTGATAAGCTTTAATATTAAGTGGATTTTTAAAGTCCAACTTGTCTATATCTCCTTGTGGCATTGAAAAAGGATTGTGACTAAAAATAATTTTTTTAGTTTTTTCATCGACTTCATACATAGGATAATCAACAATCCAACAAAACGCAAATTCATCTTTATTAATTAAATCTAAATCTTCTGCAATTTTTGATCTGGCAAGAGAAAGTATTTTTTGAACCTCTTCTTTTTTTCCACACGCAAAAAATATACTATCATTCACTTTTGCCCCAGTGAGTTTCATAATTTCTTTTAAAGATTCTTCTGAAAATAATTTACCTATTGTTCCCTTGCCTGTAATTTTTCCTTCAACTTCTTCAAATGAAAAATAAGCTAAACCAGATGCACCTTCGCTCCTTGCCCACTTATCAATTCCATCAAAAAAACTTCTTGGCTTATTAACAGTTTGTTTAGTAACTATAGATCTTACAATATTTCCTTTAGAAACTAGTTTTTTAAATATTTCAAATTTAACATCATCTCTTTCAAAAATTTTAGTCACATCCGATATGACCAATGGATTTCTTAAATCTGGTTTATCAGATCCAAATTTTAACATAGCTTCTTCATATGGAATTCTTGGAAATTTTTTATTTAAAATTTTTTTATCTGAAAATTTATCAAAGACATTGCATAAAACTTTTTCTAAAATTTCAAAAATTTGATCCTGATTAACAAAAGACATTTCAATATCTAATTGATAAAACTCTCCGGGGCTTCTATCCGCTCTAGCATCTTCGTCTCGAAAACATGGGGCTATTTGAAAATATTTATCAAAACCAGCCACCATAATTAATTGTTTAAATTGCTGAGGCGCTTGTGGTAGTGCATAAAACTTTCCTGGATTTAATCTGCTTGGAACTAAAAAATCTCTAGCACCTTCTGGGCTTGATGAAGTTAGTATAGGTGTTTGAAATTCTAAAAAACCTAACTTTTTCATCTGTTCTCGAATAAATGAAATTACTTCTGATCTTAAAATTATATTTTTATGTATTCTTTTTCTTCTTAAATCTAAGTATCTATACTTTAATCTTATATCTTCAGAATAATCATCATCTAAAAAAACTGGCAGAGGCAATTCCTTTGCTTTGCCTAAAATTTCAAATTTTTCTATTAAAATTTCAATTTCACCAGTTGATAATTCAGAATTAATTGTATCTGATGTACGTTCTACAACTTTACCATCAATTTTAATTACAGACTCTAATTGAATCTTTTCTAAATCTTTAAAATTTTGATTATTTTTTTCAACAACACACTGGCTAATTCCATAGTTATCTCTAAGATCAATGAAAAGTAAATTCCCATGGTCCCTTTTTTTATGAACCCATCCTGAAATTGACGTATTTTGACCTTTGTGGGATTTGTTTAGTTCTCCACAAGTATGTGTTCTATAAGTAATCATCTAAGATAATTGCTAATATATTTAAAAAAACTAAAACACAAGAAAATATAATGATTGTAAATAGTATTAAAAAAATAGAGTTTTTCATAAAGTATTTTCATAAAAAAAAATATTATTGTTTAGATACAGAATTCGATAGAAAAAAAACTTACTATTCAAAATTATCTATTATTACAATCTCTGATGGATTAAAATTTTTTATTTTTGATATTTTAAATCACCCAGAATATTTAAGCTTTTTAAAAAAAATTTTTAAAGATAAAAATAAATTAAAAATATTTCACGGTAGTGATCAAGATTTAGAAATATTTTTAAGATATAATTTTAATATCGAACCCTTTTTTGATACTCAGTTAGCAGCAGGTTTCTTAGGTTTGGATAGGAATATTTCATATGCAAATACAGTAAAAAAATATTTAAAAATTAAAATAGACAAATCTCAACAAGGTAAAGACTGGTTGAAAAGACCAATTTCTAAATCTCAAATCAATTACTTAAAAAAAGATGTCCTATATTTAAAAAAAATATATTTGAAACAAATTAAATTACTAAAGAAATCAAAAAAATTAATTTTTTTTAATGAAGAGACAAAACTTTTAATAAAAAAAATTAAACAAAATGATGGAATAAATGCAAAATTCAAAAAAAAACTTCATTTCCAAATATATACAAGCAAAGATTTTTTAAAAATTATCAAACTGAGAGAATTAACAAGCAAAAATAATAACTTGCCAAAAAATTGGGTAATTAAAGATGAAGAGATTATATCTATGATAAAAAATAAAAAATTCGATGTTTTAAAAAATAATAAATTTTTTTCTAAATATGAAAAAATATTATTAATCAACTTAATAAAAAAAATTTCAAAAATGAAAATTTATAAAATCAATGATGATACTCTAATAAAAGCATTAGAATTTTTTAGATATTTAATATCAAAAAAATACTCTATTGACGCCAATTTAATTGCGTCAAAATACGATTTTCATAATTATGATATCATTAAAAGAAAGTCAAAATGGAGATATAAAATATTTTATAGATTATTTGAAAATATTTGTAAGGGTAAAAAAAAATTTCTTCTTAAGAATTTTAGTTAATTAAACTTATTACTTCATTGATTAATTTAAAATCGATTTTCTTTTTCTTTGAAATACTTAAATCGTTTAATTTAGATAAAAATTGATTAATACGTGAATACGATCTATCTATTTTTTTTACGATATTTTCTATAATTTCTTTTTTTAAAAAAACTTGATTATCTGAAAAAAATTTTAAAATCAAAGAATAAACAAGCTGATCACTTGGATTTAGAATTTCTAATAAAAAAAATTCTTTAAGTCTTGAATTGAGGTCGTTTAAATTCGTCTGCTTCAAAGTGATTGGTTTTTTTGATGATATAACTAAATATTTTTTATGTAATAAAAAATTATTTAATAATGAAAACAACTTTTTTTCTTCAATTATAATCTCATCCAGTATCAATTTATCTTGTGTGAAAAGTTGATCAAACTTAAGTTCAAAATCTTCTAATCTATCTATATAAATAAAATTATATTTTTTTTTTAGAATTTTAAGTAAATATGTTTTACCTGACTTTTCTTCTCCAAAAATATTTACAAGCTTATTTTCCCAATTTGGAAATTTATTAAAAAAATTGAGTACTTCGATATTTGATATATCTTCAATAAAATTTTCCTCTAGGTATGTTGGTTTAGAATTAAAATTTAATATTTGTTGTTCTTTCATTTTTTTAATAAGAAAATTTTACCATTATTTTTTTTATAAATAAGTCCTTCAGCTACTAGGCTTTCTTTGAATTGATCCATGGTTCCGGAAAAAGAAATTTTTCCAACATAAGCCTTTTTTGATACTTCAATATCATTGATATTTAAAATACTTTTATTTTTATTTAAAATTTTTTTTATATGAACGTATTCGGATAAGTCTTTTAATTCGTATATAAAAGTGAAACTATTATTTTTTAATGGCGAAAGGATTTGAATCTCTTTCCAAGAATTGTTTAAATTAATTAATAATGTATTAAAAAAATCTTCGATTGTAATTTCATTTAACGTTTCTAAGGAATATTTTTTAGTAATTTTCAGTTCATTAAATTGAGATCTCACAAATACATTTTCTTTTTTATTTGCTAAATCATAATCAAATAAAATGAATATAAAATCTCGTATCCCATAATTATTTACTATTTTGTCTAACCTGGCAACCTGATAGGATTGTATATCAATTTCGTTTAATAACTTAATATCTGTAAGATCGCCATTTAATGGGAACGCATTTAATAAATTATTTTTATTTTTATTCCAATTTTTTTCAAAATTCTCAGTACTCCAAATTGATAATTTATTGTCTTTTTTGTTTACAAGTATTGCTAAAATTGGATTACTTTTAAAATTAATATATTTTGTATTTTGTGATTTAAATAAATTATTTATTTTAAGTTGGTCAAATTCAATTTTGCATATTATTTCATAACTATCATTTTGCTTTTTAAATTCATCTTTAACTATAAAAACTTTGAAGTATTCCTGGTAGTTATTTATTTTGTTTAAATTTTCAAAGTCACTTTGAATCGTAACAGATTTCAAAAAATCATCTAACGATTTCTGTTTAATTTCTTCAATAACCTTGGTTCGATTTTTTTTTATTTTTTTAATTGTTGTGGTAAATGAATAATTATCAACAACAAAAATACTAGAATTTGCCTTGGTGATAAATAATATTAAAAGTAATACCAAGAAAAAGTTTTTAATTAAATGCATAGTAAAAAATTAACATACAAACAAAGTGGAGTAGATACATCTAAAACCAATAAATTAGTTAAGTATATATCAAACCTATCCAATAAAACAAAAATTAAAGGCTCATCTATTAAAGGTTTTAAAAATATTGGCGGTTTCGGGTCTCTGTTTGATTTAAATATATACAATATTAAAAAACACGTTTTAGTATCAGCCACCGATGGAGTTGGTACA
>JAYNJZ010000018.1:0-17735 GCA_038110645.1 Candidatus Pelagibacteraceae bacterium | reverse complement strand
ATTCTACAAATTCTTCAAGAAAATGGTGAGATATCAATGGAAGAGCTTGGATCTAGAGTCAATTTATCTCCTTCTCCTTGTTACAGAAGAGTTAAAAATTTAAAAGATGCAGGCTTTATCGATAAGAGCGTTGCGGTTCTTAATAAACAGAAACTAAATTTAGAACGCCCTTATTTCGTTCATATTAAAACCACAAGTCACAATAAAGAATGGACAGATCAGTTTAGAAATATTGTAAAGGAAACACCTCAAATTGTTGAATGTCACCGATTAATGGGCGAGGTTGATTATCTATTAAAGGTAAGATTAAAAAACTCTGAAAGTTACAATGAATTTTATTTTGATTTAATTAATAAAATTGATTTTGCAAGTGTAAGCGGATTTCCATCATTAGAAGAATTGAAAGAAACAACTGTTCTTCCACTTGATTATATTTAACTTAATGACAAGCTTCACCAAACTTTTTTAAACGCCAATAATTATAGGGCCAAGGAGTAATAAAACCTACAAAAAGCATAATGGGAACTACCCACCAAGTTAATATTGCCTTACCAGTTAAATAATAATCAGTCACATTCATGGCAACTTCCATGGAAATCATTGAAATAAAACTCATTCCAATTGCAACTTTAAAAGCTTCTTTAAATTTAAATTGTTGCTTCATTAAAATTATCGTCTCAAGAATGATGCTGGTAATTAATCCATTAATAATTGCTAAGGTCATAATAGCCAAAACTGGCCAAGGAATTTTTGTTAATTGAAAAAATAAAATTGTACCAAAATCTCCAATTGAGCAACCAATTAAACACCATAAAGTATTTTTGGCACTTCTTTTCCAAGTGTGTTTACATTTCCAATGAAAATAATCTTGAGTAACTTCCATTATTTTAAAGGTCTAGTAATTAATTTTGAAATCGATTCATCCTGATCTTTTTCAACGCCGATTGGCATCCCTTTATATCTTTTAAAATTTGATTTTGTTCTAAATAAAATATCCCAGAAACTGAAGATAGCACAATAATTAGAATCAGTTTCTTTTTGTCTTTTATGATGGTGAACCCAATGTATGGAAGGTGTCACAATAATATAAGATAATATTTTTTCTAAATTTTTGGGTAATTGAATATTTGAATGATGAAATGCAGAACTAATTAAAACGACAGCTTCAATGAGTAATAAATTAACTAATGTAATATTAAAAATAATTATAATTATACATCTCACAATAGCACTTAAAATAATTTCTCCAAAATGAAATCTTAAACCTGATGAAACATCTAATGTTTCATCGAGATGATGCACATGATGAAACCTCCATAAAAATTTTATTTCATGATTAGCTCTGTGCCAAAAGTATAAAAAAATATCATATATGATTAAATGAAAAAGAAATAATCCGATAGCATTGTTAATATTAAAAGTATTATGTAAATTGAAAGTCGTCGCATAAATTGTAATCGGTAAAATTAAAATAGGAGTTAGGCCAATATTTATTAGCCATAAAAAAATATTTTTAAATGATCTAGAGATTTTTCTGGTAAAAGTTACTTTTTCGTTTGGAAATAAATTTTCTAAAAAAATAAATATTAATAAACCAATTCCAACAAATAAAATTTTTTCATTTAAAATTTCCATTATTTATTCCTCATTTCCCAAAGACCACCACTACCATTGGATAACAAATAAATCTTACCTTTTGGTCCAATTTTAATATCTCGTATCCTGCCAATATTATCCTTGAAAATGATCTTTTCATTACCGACTTTATTTTTACTTATAAATTTTAATTTTCTAAGCGATTGATCTCTAAGCGATGTCATCAAAATATCACCATTCCAATTTTTAAATTCATCACCTTTGTAAATTTGTACCGCACTAACTGCAATTGAAGGTACCCAAGTATATAAAGGATTGGTAAATCTTTTATCCCACTTTTGAACTTCGCCACATTTAGTCATACTGTAATTTGTTCCACCCCAGCACCATAATTTCCAACCATAATTTTCACCAAACTTTACCTCTCCAAAAAAATCTCCACCTCTTGCACCATGGTTTGAAATATAAACTTTGTTATTAAATGGAGATAAAGTCATCCCTTGAGGATTTCGAATTCCAATTTGATAGATTTCAGGGAGCCAATTAGATTTTCCTTTAAACTTTGGATTGTCTTTTGGAATTGATCCATCAAGATTAATTCTGATGATACTTCCAGGATGTTTTTGTGAGTCTTGTGCAATATTATCACCACCTCGCTCACCCACGCTGGCATATAAATAAGTATTATCTTGAACGACCATTCTACAACCAAAATGATATCCTGAATTAATTGGTGGATTGGCTTGAAAAATATTTTTAAAATTTAAATTTGTTTTTGAAAACTTTGCTTTTGCAATTGATGTGCTTGTTTTTCCAAATCCTCGGTCCTCTGTATAACAAATATAAATATTATCTTGATATTTTAAAATCTCTAAAAGACCACCTTGACCATCAACTTTGTAGTTCAAGTTATGCTTAATCTCAGTTTTTGAATTATTTTTAATATTAATTAATAAAATTGAACCATCCTTTTCTGAAACAATAATTTCTTTATTTGATATAAAAGATAAACTCCATGGATTATTTAAATCTATAATTTTTTTTAATTCAAGTTGTTGTGAAAATGCAAATGTACTTAAAAAAAACAATATAATTAATTTATATGTAATTTTTATCATAATAAAAAAGTTATTATCCAATATGATACAAGTCCAGTGATAATAGTCAAAATTGTATTTTTTGTTAGATATCCAACTATTAATGCGCAGATAAATGCATACACTTCATAGGTATTAAATTGAAATGATTGGTTTTTATTTAAAAACACAGCAGGGAAAATGATTGCAGGAAAAACAGCCGAAGGAACATATGTTAAAACTTTTTTTGTTGTTGGACTTAATGACTCAGGTTTAATGATAGCAATCAAAGAGTATCTCATCATAAAAGTTATAATTCCAGCAACAATAATTAAAGTCCAAATCATTTAGAAAACCTTTTAAAATTTTTAATTAAATAATATGCAACACATAAAGCGATTAATGCTGATAAAATGATGTAAATCTTAAGTGGAAAATTAAATAATAAGAGCGATGTAAGTCCGGATGTAATCATAACAACAACATGATCAATTTTATTAAATTCTTTTACTAATAAAGCTAAAAAGGTAATTGGAATTGCAAAATTTAAACCAAGTTCAGGAGGTATGATGTTGCCTAGTAATACACCGCATATTGTTGAAATTTGCCAAAAAAACCATAACGTAAAACCAGAACCTAATAAATGATATCTAAAGTTTTTATTTTTTTTTATGTATGGAAGCGATACTGCAAATGCTTGATCAGTTAATAAATAGCTCAATAAAATTTTCCATCCATTTGTAAGTTTATTAAAATATTGAGAACAAACAGCGCCATATAATAAATGCCTTGAATTAATTGCACCTACCGATCCTAAAATAATATAAGGAGATGTCCCAACAGAAAAAAGCTGAACAAATGCTAACTGTGAAGCACCACCAAATATTACAAAAGAACTTGCAATAACTACCCAGGGCTCTAACCCCAGTTCTAATCCCAAAACACCATAAATAATCCCAAACGGAATAACGGGAATAAGCAATGTCAAAACATCCTTGAAACCTTGAAAAAAAATTTTGCTTTTCATACTCGTAGAAATAGATTGATACATCGTATAGATAAAATATTAAAGCAACTATGTGTGGGCGTTATGCTGTTACAAAAGCAGTAAAAAAAACTAAAAATGTTGTTCAAAATAATGAAGGAGTTGAAGATACAGATAACTTCAATGCCTACCCGACCCAACAATTACCAATTATTAAAAAAGATGATGATGCTCTCACTCTAACGAATTATCACTGGGGATTGGTTCCAAAATGGTCAGAAAAAATGCAAGATTTCAGACCTTTAAATAATGCAAGATTAGAAACTTTAATGGAGAAAAGAACCTTTAGTGGCTTGATTACAAAACAAAGGTGTGTGGTTCCAGCTGATGGATATTATGAGTGGAGAAAAAATGATGAAGGAAAAAAATTTCCTCAATTCATTAAAAGAGAATATAATGAAACATTATTTTTTTGTGGCCTTTATCAAAAAAATACGAATATCGAATTTTCAATCATCACTACAGCAGCTAAAGGAGAGTTAGCAGATATTCATCATAGAATGCCGGTAATATTAAAAGAAGAAGAAATTAATAATTATTTAAATGCCGCAGACCCTATGGTGTTTTTAAATAGTCATGAAAATCCAGAACTTGTTTTTTATGAAGTAAGCCGGGATGTAAATAATCCATCTAATAATCACGCTGGTCTTTTGGATCCCGCGTAAAAAAAAACTTCGCTGCATAACCATTCCGAAAAACAGCTACACGCGAAGTTATTTGCCATGTGATTTAAGCACTACTCCCACGGCCTCACTCTGAAGAGTCTAAGTGCTACCTACACCTTCAGCTTTCTGCAGTGAGCAATTAGTTTAACCCTACTTCTCACTGTCAGCTAAGAACTTGCGCCCTTAGTTGAATTCATAATATTTAATCAGATAATAAAAAGGTATCTCTCTTTAGTTGATTCTTTAATCGGTCTGTGAGAAGTGTGGATTATTTATTTCTTCTATAATCCCAAGGATATTGAAATTCCATTGCCCATAGACCTAGTCTATTTTTTTTTGCAAACATTTCATCTTCAACGAATTGTTTTGAATATTTTTTATAAGCAAACGCGTATCCATTTTTAACGAGATAACTTGATAAACTTTGGTTATTCACAAAACATTCAGCTACAATTCGTTTATATCGATCTACAGCTTTTTTTTTACAATCTACTTTATTATTATTAATTTTTTGTAATAATTTTTTTTTTGATAACAATCCGCACTTAATATTTTTATTTTGTATTTTACAAATTTGTGACATTTCAGGTGCATCAATCCCATGAAAGCGGTATTTAACTTTGCCAATATGAATTGTATCACCATCTATAACCTTTAAATCTTGAGCAAAAACTAAGTTAGAAATAAAAAAAAAAATTAAAAAAAATCTCATTTAAAAAATAATAAATTTTTTCTTTTTAAGTTTTGATTGACACTTAACCATTTGATTTCTGTATTTTTTTGCCGTGCGAGATACCTCTTTTGCGTAAGCATAGGACTCGGGCCTTTGTTTTTTTGTCCAACCATTATAATAATAAAGATATTGTTTATAATAGTTATTTTTTGGCACTTTCATTCTTTTATAAGTCTGATCTATATACCAACCTATAAAATCTGATGAGTCTTTAAACAGTACTCTTGTTACATATTTTTTTCCTGTACTTCTTTTATATGTTTCCCAGGTATCTTCGACTGCCTGGGAGTAACCAAGTGAGCTTGATTTTCTTTTCCAAGGAATAACCTTGAATAATTTAGTTCTCTCGGGTCTAGCTAGCCAATCGTAACCACTTTCTTTTTTAATAATTGCCATTTGCAACTCGATAGGAGCACCCCATTTGTTTTGAGAAGCTTTGGCAAATTTATACCAAAAGTATTTTTCATCAAAAATTACGCACGCATTAACTGTATTTTTTGGTACAGAACTGCAACCAAATAAAAAAAATAATGAAAGAATAGTAAAATATTTTTTTAACTGATTCATTTAATGTTATATTAAAAAAGAAAATCAATCAGTAAAGAGAATGATGAATAATACTGGATTCAAATTTGACAATACTTATGCCAACCTGCCAGATATTATGGCAACAAAACTGTCTCCTATAGCAGTTAAAAAACCAGAATTAGTGATTTTGAATAAAGATCTTGCTCAATCTTTAGGTTTAGATTTTTCAAAAAATACGATTCAAGAAAATGCCGAAATTTTATCCGGTAACAAACTAATTGATGGTTCATTACCATTGGCACAAGCTTATTGCGGTCATCAATTTGGTCATTTTGTAATGCTTGGAGATGGAAGGGCAATTTTACTAGGGGAACACATCGATCCAAAGCAAAGAAGATGGGATATTCAATTAAAAGGTTCTGGCAAAACACCGTATTCTAGAGGTGGAGATGGAAGAGCAGCATTAGGACCAATGCTAAGAGAATATATTATTAGTGAGGCCATTCATTTTTTAGACATTCCAACAACAAGGAGTTTGGCTGTTGTAACCACAGGTGAAGATGTTTTAAGAGAAACGAAACTTAAAGGTGCAGTTTTAACTAGGATTGCATCATCACATTTAAGAGTTGGCACATTTCAATATGTTGCCGCTAAACAAGATATTGCAGCACTTAAAACTTTAGTTGATTATGCCATTGAACGACATTACCCAGAACTCATCCAAGCTCAAAATAAAGCGATAGCATTATTTAAATCGGTGATGAAAAGACAGATCAAGTTGATTGTAAATTGGATGCGTGTTTCTTTTATTCATGGTGTGATGAATACCGACAACATGTCCATTTCAGGCGAAAGTATTGATTATGGTCCATGCGCATTTATGGATCAATATGATACCAAAACAGTTTTCAGTTCTATTGATCATTATGGGCGTTATGCTTTTGGAAGTCAGCCAATTATTGGGCAATGGAACTTGGCACGATTTGCTGAAAGTTTGTTTCCTCTTCTAGATTCAGATGAAAAAAAGGCTGAAAAAATCGCTAATGATTTAATTAAAGAATATGAAGATTTATTTGCAGATGAATTTAATCGCATGATGAAAAATAAATTAGGAATGATTTCAGATGAAAACCAAGATAAGCAAATGATCAATGATTTACTTAAATTGATGCAAAAAAATCAATCTGATTACACAAATACATTTAGGTATTTAATTAATGGAAAGTTTCCTCAAGAAAAACTATTAAATGATCCTGATTTTATTATTTGGGAAGCAGAATGGAAAAAAAGATTGTCTAAAAATCAAAAGAGTGAAGACGCATATCAATTAATGATGAAACATAACCCAATATTTATTCCAAGAAATCATAAAGTTGAAGAGGCATTATCTGCTGCAGACAATGGTGATATATCTAAATTTGTATCTTTATGTGAAGTTATAAAAAAACCCTATATTGAAGATGTTGGTCTGGAGGAATATGCAAGACCAGCTCCTACGTCAGACCGAGTTTATAAAACATTTTGTGGAACTTAAATTACCAGGGTATTTCCTTCTTATTAAAAAAGAATTTTCCTGTTGGACCACTTTGATCTAAGGTTGCCGCCCAAACTAAACCAGGGACAGACTCTTCAATTTTTAAGGAAGCTTCAGATCCACCCATATCTGTTTGAACCCATCCCGGGTGAACAGAATTAACCTTGATATTATTTTCTTTTAATTCTTCACTCACAACTTTTGTAACTGCATTAACAGCACATTTTGAAATTCGATAACTCGGCATCCCTGTTGTCATACTTTCAAGTTGACCAAGAACAGAGCTTATATTGACAATTACTCCATTTGAACTTTTTTTGATTAAATCACTAAATTGCTGAATCATATTTAATGGACTAAATAAATTTGTATTCATTGTATCATGTAATAATTTTGAATTTAAATTAAGGATGCTGTCATTGCGATCATTTAAAATACCGGCATTATTAATAAGGGTATCGATATGATCATATTTTTTTAAAATTTCCGTTTTTAAACTTTTAATAGATTCTAGATTACAAACATCGAGTTCATAAAAACTTGCATTAAATTTTTTTTCTTCAACTTCTTTTTTTATTGAAGTTAAACTTTCTAATTTTCGAGATGTAAAAATAACTTCATGACCTAATTCACAAAGTTTTAAACCTGTTGCTTTTCCAAGTCCCCTATTTGATCCTGTAATTATAATTATCCTTTTCATAATTAAATTCTTTAAAATTATTTTTAAATAATATATCCTTTAATAAATGTTAGATATTGAAAGCTCAATAGAAGCCAGAAAAATTATTAGAGAAAACAAATACACTGAACAAACTGCTGGAACTGCTGCAAAATTTGTTCAAGGTAATGTGTGTATATTACCAAGTAAGTACGCATTAGATTTTGCATCATTTTGTCAAAAAAACCCAAAACCTTGCCCTTTAATAGGCTTTGGTACCAAAGGGGATCCAAAATTAAAAGATTTAGGAGATGTAGATATAAGAACTGACGTGCCTCAATACCGTGTTTGGAAAAATGGTGAGTGTATTGATGAACCTTTAGATATTAAAAAATATTGGAATGATGATTTAGTAACTTTTATTTTAGGATGTTCTATGTCATTTGAATTGCCGCTAATTGAATCTGGAATCGTAATGCCTCATATAAAAAATGATACAACAGTACCAATGTATCGAACTAATATTGACTGCGAACCTGCAGGACAATTTTCCGGAAAGTTAGTAGTTTCAATGAGACCTCTCAATGCAAAAGATGCAATAAGAGCAATTCAAATAAGTTCGAGATTTCCAGCTGTTCATGGTGCACCGGTACATATTGGTAATCCTGATGAAATAGGAATAGCGAATATTATGAAACCTGAATACGGTGATCCACCATCTGAACCTATTAAAAATAATCAGCTACCAGTTTTTTGGGGATGTGGTGTAACTCCTCAATCCGTGTTGATGGACTCAAAGCCAGATTTTTGTATTACGCATAAACCAGGAAGAATGCTAATTACAGATAAATTAAATACTGACTTAGCGGCTTTATAATCAACTACCTAAAAATATTTTCTTCACTTCGGGACTATTTATTAAATCTTTAGAATCTCCACTAATAACTAGTCGACCACTTTCTAAAATAAATCCTCTGGTTGCCATTGATAAAGCTAACCTTACATTTTGTTCAACAAACAAAATAGAAATTCCAGTCTCAACAATATCTTTAAATATCTTGATTAAATCTTTCGTCACCATTGGAGATAAGCCTAGAAAAGGTTCATCAACCATTAAGAGTTTAGGTAAACCCATTAATCCTCTTGCAATCGCTAACATCTGTTGTTCACCACCAGACATGGTATTTGCAAGTTGGTCTTTTCTTTGTTCAAGTTTTGGAAAAATTTTATAAATTTTTTCTAGTGATTGAGATCTTTGCTCCTTTGCTCTTGGATGAAAAGCTCCTAAATTCAGATTTTGCAAAACGGTTAAATGAGGAAAAACACGTCTTCGCTCTAACACATGTGAAATACCAATTTCTGTCCTTTTAAACGTAGGGAGCGTTGAAATTTCGTTTCCATCAAATTTGATTGAGCCTTTTTTTGGCGTAATTAAATTACTTGTTGTATTCAATATTGTACTTTTGCCTGAACCATTTGGGCCAAGTAAAGTAACCATCTCTCCTTCTTTAACATTAAGAGAAACGTCCCAAATAACTTGGAAATCATCATATAAGACATCGATATTTTTAATATCAAGCAGCATCGATAGTTCCTAGGTAAGCATCAATGACTTTTTGATTATTTTGAATTTCTTTTGGAATACCAAAAGCTATTTTTTTACCTTGATCAAGTGCTAAGACATGATCAGAAATGTCCATTATAATATTAATATTGTGTTCAATGGTGATTACAGTAACGCCACGTCCCCTTAGTTTTTTGACTAATTCAACAAGTCCAGGAATTGTTTTTTGATCCACGCCACCTGTTACTTCATCCATTAAAAGTAGTTTTGGATCTGTGGCAAGAGCTCTTGCAAGCTCTAACCTTTTTCTTTGTCCTGTAGAAAGTTCTTTTGCATAATGATGTCTTTTTTCTAACAATTGTACGAATTCAATAATTTCTAACGCTTTATCTCTAGCAACTTTCTGATTAGATTCTTTTGAAAAAGCACCGATCATAACATTTTCTAAAAGTGTTTGATCAGCAAAAGGTTTTAATTTTTGAAAAGTTCTGCCAACACCTAAATTACTTATTTTATCAGGTCTTAATCCAAAAATATTTTTTTCTTCAAAAATTACAGATCCTTTATCTGGTTTAGTGAAACCCGTAATTAAATCAAATAAAGTTGATTTTCCCGCACCATTTGGACCAATCACTCCTAGAATTTCTCCTGATTGAACTTCAAATGAAATATCTTGATTAGCGTGAATTCCACCAAATGATTTACTTAAATTTTCAACTTTAAGAATAGTCATCTCATTTTTTCTCTATGTAAAATATGATTTGGTAAAAATGAAATAATGCCAGATGGTTTAAATATACAAATAATCATAAGCACAACTCCATAAACCATCAAATCAACCGCTCCGCCTGTGCCACCGAAAAAGATCCTCGCATATTCAGCAAGTGGTATTAAAATTAATGTCCCAACTAAAGGACCCCAAACGTAACCAATTCCACCCAGGACTGTTATCAGGAGTGCAATTATTGAAATTTCAAAATTAAACATTCGGTCCGGATCAACAATTAAAATATATTGAGCAAATAAACTTCCCATTGGAGACATCATCATTGCAGAAATTGCAAAGGCAATAATTTTATGTTTAGCAACATCGATACCTAAACTTTGCGCCGCTTGGGCATCATCACGAACCGCTCTTAATCGATATCCAAGCTTTGACCTACTAATTACCCAAGTTATAAAAAAGATAATCGTAAAAAAAATTAAAAATAAATAATAATATGGAACCTTGCTACTATGAAATTGAATAGCATATAAAGAGTCTTCACTTGTTAAAGGAACCCACAAACCTGATGCTGCTCCAACAAAGTCCCAACGCTGGAATATAATTTGAAAACTAATTCCAACAAGCAAAGTTGCAATAGCAAAATAATGTCCACTTAATCTTAACATTGGAATACCAATTAAGATTGCAACAATCGCACAAACAATGATTCCAATCACAATACCAGCCCAAGGAGTAAGACCATATTCAACATAAAAGAATGATGTTGCATAAGCTCCTATTCCAAAAAAAGCACCATGGCCCAAACTAATTTGACCAGAAAAACCTCCAATGATGTTCCATGATTGTGAAATTACAGCATGCATAAAAATCATAATCATAAGATGTAAGAAAAACTTTGTTGGACCTAAAGCTGGTAATAAAATTAAAAAAGCAAAAAAACCTAATACAAGATAGGTCATCTTTTTATTTGAATTAAATAAAGGTTCAGCTTGTGCAGATTTTAAATCTGACATTAATACCTTCCAAAAATTCCTTGAGGTTTAAAAACAACAACGAGTAAATAAATTGCAAATACATAGAGTAATTTAAATGATGGATCAATTAACAATCCACCTAATGACTCTACTAATCCAATGATAATACCAGCATATAAACAGCCAAGAATACTTCCAAACCCTCCAAGAGCTACTGCAACAAAAGCAAATAATGAAAAATTAATTCCAACGTCTGGGAAGATATAAAAATAACTCGACATCATACTTCCAGCTATAGCAACACATCCAAGGCCCAGACCCCATCCTAAAGCAAACATTTTATTAGACGGTACTCCTAAAATCTCAGCAGCTTGTCGGTCTTGCGATGTTGCTTGTAAAGCTAATCCTGTTTCTGTTTTGGTAACAAATAAATACAAACCTATGAAAGCGAATAAACATACAATAGCAGCCGCAAACTGAGGTTGTCCAATAAAAATTCCAGCTATCTCAATTCGACCTTCAAGCATTGGCTTCGAAACATTTCTAAAATCTGGAGTCCACAAATATTGTGCTAGTGAACGAATAAAAATTGCTAAACCAAAAGTTGCGCAAATTTGAACAAGCATTTTTGCTTTTAAAATATAACGTATAAGAAAATAATGGGTGATAATTCCACAAAAAGCTAAAACTAAAATTGTAATCGGAATCGATACTATTGGATCAAGACCAAGTAAGGCCCATAACCAAAATGAGGTAAACATGGCTAACATCAAATGTTCACCGTGAGCAAAGTTTACAATTTCCATTAAACCAAAAATTAAGCTTAATCCTGATGCAATAAGCGCATAAATTAAGCCCATCAAAAGGCCTGATATTACCGCTTGTATAATAATTTGAGCAGTCAATTTTTCTTTTTTTTTTAATTTGGTTTACATTTATATTCGAAGTTTATAGGATAAGACAACTTTAATAGGGGGACAAATGAAAAAAATAAAAAAGTTATTAGCTTCAGTTTCTCTTGCAGCAATGGTGAGTACCTCGTCTTTTGCTGAAGATGTTAAAATTGGAGTTATTTACCCATTAACAGGTCCTGTTGCACAGGTTGGTAAAGATGCAGTTGCAGCTTTGAAAACTGCTGTCGATATTATTAATAATAGTCACAACATCGATATGCCGCTTGCTAAAAATAGAGGACTTTCTAATGGAAGAAAAATTAAAATCATCGTAGCCGATCATGCTGGGAAACCAGATATTGGTGTAGGTGAAACCGAAAGACTTATTAACAAAGAAAAAGTACATGCCATGTTTGGTGCTTACTACTCATCTGTTACAGGTGCTGCGAGTCAGGTTGCTGAGCGAGCTAAAATACCTTGGGTTAATGGTGCATCAACTTCACCAAAATTAACTACAAGAGGATTTAAGTACTTCTTCAGAGCCACTCCACATGACGGTGAATTTACATCTTTAATGTTTGAATTCATGAATGATTTTAACAAAAAAGGTGGAAAATTAAAAACTCTAGGTATTCTTCATGAAGATTCTTTATGGGGAAGTGATAGTGGTGGAACACAAAATAAAATGGCAAAAAAACAAGGTTATAAAGTTGTAGAAAAAATTAGTTATAAAGCTAAGACAACAACTTTAGACTCTGAAGTTCAAAGATTAAAAGCTAAGAACCCAGATGTTTTATTACCATCATCTTATACATCAGATACTTATCTTTTTTTAGATACTGCTAAAAAATTGGACTACAATCCTAAATTACTTGTAGCTCAAAATGCTGGTTATACAGATCCTAAGTTTATTTCTACAATGGGAAGTAAAGCTGAAGGTGTGATTACTAGATCTCCATTTAACACGGATCTTGCAAAAAGAATCCCGTTAATTGGAAAAGTAAATACATTATTTAAAAAATACTCTGGAGGTAGAGATTTATCTGACGTTCCTGCAAGAGCGTTCACTGGTTTCATGGCGTTAGCAAATGCAATTAATAATGCTAATTCAAATGACCCAGAGGCTATCAGAAAAGCTTTAACTGAACTTAATATGGAAGCGAATGTTTTAATCGTTCCTTATAGAGGTGTTAACTTTGGTAAAGATGGACAAAATACTAAAACTCGTGGAATTTTAATGCAAGTTCAAAATGGAAAATACTGTACAGTATATCCTTTTGAATTAGCAGCATGTAAGTTGAAGTATCCAATGCCAACTTGGGCTCAAAGATAAATTAAAAAATAATTAAATTAAAGGCGGTCAACATGGCCGCCTTTTTTTTATTTCAAACTCGTAAGATTATTTAATTTTTTTAAATTTATTCCTCTTTTAATAAAACCATCTCTTAAAGTTTTTGCTAAGTTAACAGCAGTTTTACCATCACCATGTAAACAAATGGTATCTACTTTACATGGAATTCTTTTTCCTGATTTGCAATTAATAGCTTGATCTTCAATCATTTTAATTGAATGATTTAATGCTTCAATAGGGTCCGTTATTAACGCATCACTTTTTGTTCTAGAATATAACAAACCGTTGTCTTCATAGTTTCTATCTGCAAAGACTTCACATGCAATTTTAAGTCCAAGGTCCAAACCTGCAGTTTCCATTTCTGTTTTTGCCCCTACCATGTAAATTAACTCTGAATTATATTCCTTTATTGCTTCACCAATCACTTTTGACATTTCATAACTTTCGCATGCCATATTATTCATAGCACCATGGGGCTTGACGTGAGTCATTGGATATTTTTCTTCAAAACATATTTTATCAAATAATTCTAATTGCTCTGTAATTAATTGTTTCAACTCTTTAGGAGAGAGTTGAATTCTTTTTCTACCAAAATTTTCTGGATCCTTAAAAGATGGGTGAACACCGATACTTACATTGTTATCTTTTGCAATTTTTATTGTTTTACGCATTGTAGGCTCATCACCTGCATGGTAACCACATGCAACATTCGCTGTATTGATAATGGTTAATAATATTGGATCATTTTCAGACGAACAATGAGGACTGCTTTCTCCTAGATCACAGTTTATATTTGCTTCCATAGCATTTTATTTAAATATATCTTAAAAGATTGCAAGTAATGATTAAAAACATTTTAGATTATGGAGACCAGGCTGTTCTTATTGATTTTGGCAATGAGATCAAAAAAGAAATTAATCAAAATGTAATATTTGTTTTTAAAAAATTAAAACAAATTATTAAAGAGGAAAATATACAAGGAATTGAAAATATAATTCCATCATATAATAAACTTGTTATACAATTTAACTTAAATCTAATAAATTCAAGTCAAGTTCGTGATACAATTTTAACAGTAAAAGATGAAAAATTTGAAATAAATTTTAAGCCAAAAAAAATTGAAATTCCTATTTGTTATGATTTGGAATATGGAATTGATTTAGAACGTCTAACAAACATTACAAATTTAAGTATTGATGAAATAATTGAAACTCACCTTAACACAAATTTTTATGTATATATGTTAGGTTTCATGCCAGGTTTTCCATATATGGGTGACCTCGACTCTAAACTTTATTCAAAAAGACTCACAACTCCACGTGTCGAAATTGATGAAGGATCTGTGATAATTGTGGAGGAATTTTGTGCAATCTATCCATATAAAAGCCCTGGGGGTTGGAACATTATAGGAAAAACACCATTAAAATTATTTAATCAAAATCAATCAAATCCAAATTTAATTAACCCTGGAGATGAGGTGAAGTTTAAAAATATATCAAAAAGTCAATTTTTAGAAATCTGGAAATCAAATTATGAAAGCTAAAATCAAATTTCTCAATTCAGGTATGTTAACTACCTTGCAAGATTATGGTCGAATTCATTTACAAGATATTGGAATTTCAAAGGGTGGTGCTGCATTACCGTCACTGATGCAAATAGGTAATGAGCTTGTTGAAAATAAAACTCATTACTCTTTTGAATTCATTTTTAATGGACCGACTGTTGAAATTGTAGAAGGACAAACAACTATTTCAGTGACTGGAAATGTCAATTTTGAGATATTAAGAAATGAAAAGATGGAAAAAGGAACTCCTTTCAGAAGCTATGTCTTAAAAAAAAACGACCAAGTCATCATTCAAAATACAATTGATAGCGTATATGGCTACCTTTCATTTGGTGGTGATATACAGTTAAATAAGGTTTTTAATAGTTTTTCTTGCAATCCAAGATCAAAGATTGGCCCAAGAGATGGTGCTAAAATCAAAAAAGATGAAGTATTTGTTTTAAATATAAATGAAAATCAAACTGAGTTTAAATTAAATCGATTACCTGAGTTTCATAGTAATAACAAAATTCGACTATTAGAAGGTCCACAATTCCATTTTTTTGAAAAAAAAAGTATTCAAAATTTTTTTAATACACCTTATGAGATTACAACAACTACAGATAAAATGGGTATGCGCTTAGCTGGAAATAAAATTCAAAACCAACTTACTTCAAATATAAAATCCGAAGCAATTATTAAAGGTGCAATTCAAGTTCCAGCCGATGGTCAACCTATAATTCTTTTAACCGATCATCAGACTATTGGCGGTTATCCAAAAATAGCAGTTGTGATATCAGCTGATTTTGAAAAATTAATGCAAATGCCTCCAAAATCTATGATCACTTTCAAAAAGGTAAATTATAAAGAAGCTCAAATTTCGCATGAATTACATCAAAAAACTATTAAAAATATCTTAGAATCAAAAACTACAATATGAATATAAAAAAAATTAATCAAAAAAGAAACGCATTAACAAAATTTATTAACAAAATTAATTCAGCTAAAAAGAAAAGGAAAAAAAAATAATGAGCGAACAAATTATAATGAATATGGTGTCTTTAGTTTTGGGGATCATGTTATTCTTCTCATTTATTTTGGCACCAATGATTTTTAAAGTTTTACCACCAGATAATGCTGGTGTATTTATTCGCGCAATTTTTCCATATTACTATTTAATTAATTTACTGATTCTTGGATCAATCTCAGGATTTTATATTTTTTATCAAACTTTTATTTTGGATTTTTATTTAGTTTTAATTTCAGCCTTATTGTTTTTTTTCAATTTAGTTTATTTGATGCCAAAGATTAATAAATTTAAAGATGAAAAAAATGAAAAAGCTTTTAGAATTTTTCACTTCATTTCAGTGGTTATTAACTTTGCACAACTTGTAATGCTAGGAATTGTGCTAGTTTAATTTGCGCCCATGTCAGCGCCACAACATTGTGGTGATTTAATTTTACCTTCGCATTTTGGACATTTAGAAATTTGAACTTGAGCTCCATTTACTTCTAAATGATCATTAGCTAAAGGCTCATTGCATTTTGCACATGATGCATTAACTGACATTCCACATTTGTTACATTCGTATGTAGACATTTCTAAATTATAACCAGTTTTGAATGGAGTTGCAATAAACTAAGCGATACGTTTTTTAAAATTATCTAAAATAGTTTCTACTTTTTTATAGTTTTCAGACAAGGCTTGTTTTGGATCAAAATAAAATTTATCCAATTGATTGAGGTCGTAATTAATTTCTTCAAAAATTTTAATCGCCTCATCATGACTGCGTTTTAATTCAAACGCTAAACCTTTAAGCTTTGCATCATTAGTCTCTTCTGCAATTTTTTTTGAAATTGCGCTTGCTTTACGAAGCAAGTTAAAAGCCTCTTCTTCTTTTTTTTTATTTTTTTTTTTAAATATGTTTAAAAACGAAAACATCCTTCAATTGTATAATGATTTGTTTTAAATTTAAACTGATTTATGAGTAAAGGTTTTGGTCCATAATTTATCTAATAGGTAATACCAAAAACCATTAATCGTTGGTTCAATTAAAGCTACCAAGCCAGCCTCAAATAAACTAGCACCTGTTAAAACAGACACGACTGTCATTGCAATGATTACATGACCACAGGTATAGATTAACGCTCTACCAAAACTGGTTCCAGTAACAACATTAAAAATACCTTTTCTAAATTCTGTCATAAAGTTTAGCCTTGGCTAAACTTATTACTTGCTAAGATTATTGCAAGTGTTAAATAGCCATAAAAAATTAATTTTTTATGAAAACCACTAGATCTAGTAGTCCTCAGTTATTCAAAACTACCCAGAGTAGAAAAAACATCGAACTTCTAGAAGATTATGTTGAAGCAATTAATGAAATTTTAAACAAAAAAGGTTCTGTAAAGAACGTTGATCTTTGTAAATATTTTGGAGTGACGAATGCAACGGTGAGTAAAAATATTAAAAGATTAATTAAAGCTAAGCTTGTTGAGAGTGAAAAATATAAAAATATTTTTTTAACACTACAGGGAAAAAAATTAGCAGAAAAATCAAATACGAGACATGAAATTTTATTTAATTTTTTAACAAAACTTGGAGTACCCAGAAAAATTGCAGAAATTGACTCTGAGGGAATGGAACATCATATTAGTAAAGAAACACTAAATATAATGAAAAAATTTAATAACGCTAATTAATCACACTATACTGATAACCAAACCATTTAATTAATCCATCTTTAGATGACATTGTACAATTTACACGGCCTCTTCTTTTTTTAAACGGTTGATCAAAAATAAGCTCAATTTCATTTGATTGAATAAAATTAATTTTAGTATTTTTCCA
>JAYNJZ010000017.1:0-18132 GCA_038110645.1 Candidatus Pelagibacteraceae bacterium | reverse complement strand
TTCCACAATAAAAGTGTTTTTTTCCTGAAAAAACACAACTTTTAAGATAGTTTTTCCCCATATTAGGATGAATAATATAAAGCAAATAGTCGTAATTGGATCTGGATTTGGTGGTATTGCAGCTGCTCTTCGACTTAAAGCCAAAGGTCATGACGTTACTCTGATCGAAAAACAAAATGATCTGGGAGGAAGAGCAAGAGTTTTTATAAAAGACGGCTACACATTTGATGCAGGGCCTACGGTTATTACAGCTCCACACTTGATTTATGAACTCTTTGAATTGTTTCATAAAGATTATCGCGATTATATTAAAATAGTTCCACTAAAAATTTGGTACCAATTTATTTTTGATGATCTTTCAAAATTAAATTATGGTGAAAATTTAAATGAATTGCTTCAACAAATTGAAAAAATTCATTTGGAAGATAAGCGGGGCTTTAAAAATCTTTTAACACAATCAGAAAAAATTTTTAACATTGGATTTTTAAAATTAGCAGACAAACCTTTTCATCAAATTTGGTTTATGCTTAAACAAATTCCATCTTTGCTTAAATTAAAAAGTTACAACTCAGTTTATACTTTCATTTCATCATATATTAAGAATGAAAAACTAAGGAAAGCATTTACAATTCATCCGCTTCTTGTAGGTGGCAATCCTTATAGTACAACTTCAATATATGCGCTCATACTTTATTTGGAAAGAAAATGGGGAGTTCATTATTCAATGGGTGGTACTGGAAATATAATTAAAGCATTTGAAAAACTTATGCAAGAAGTCGGGATCAAAGTAATCAAGGGTCAAGAAGTTTTAAAAATTAATCACCAAAATAAAAAAGTTAACAGCGTCGTTTTAAAAAATAATAATCAAATAAATGTAGATGCAGTTGTTTGTAACGCAGACCCACCAAAAATTTATGATGAATGTTTATATCCAAAAATTAAAAATAATTTTTTTAATTTAAAAATGCAAAGATTAAAATATTCCATGGGGCTATATGTTTTTTATTTTGGAACTAAAAAAAAATATGAAAATATTGAACATCATACAATTTATTTAGGAAAATCGCATAAAGAATTATTAAATAAAATTTTTGTTTCTAAGCAATTAGATAATGATTTTAGTTATTATCTCCACCGACCATCAGCAACAGACTCTACAATGGCACCTGAAGGAAAAGATTGTTTTTATGTTTTGGTACCAGTACCAAATAATCAATCTAAAATTGATTGGAATGAGCAAGGAGAAGGTTTCAAAAAAAAAATAATAAAAAAATTAGAGGAAACTTGCATGCCTGAACTTTCAAAATATATCGAAGCTGAAATATTTGTTACTCCAGATTATTTTGAAAAAGAACTCAATACTAAATATGGTTCTGGGTTTTCAATTGAACCCATTTTCACACAATCAGCATATTTTAGATTTCATAATCGTTCCGAAGTGCTTAGCAATTTATATTTTGTAGGTGCAGGATCACATCCTGGAGCTGGTATCCCAGGTGTATTATCTTCAGCGAAAGTTTTGGATCATTTTGACATCTGACTATGCAAAAAGAATTTAAAAATATTTTAAAAAAGCATGCAAAGTCTTTTTATTTTGCAGGTCTTTTGCTTGATAAAAAAACACTAAATGATGCAGCAATATTATATGCTTTTTGTAGGCAGCTAGATGATGCAGCAGATGAGTATAATCAGTCTGAAAGTTTAAATAATTTTTCTTATTTGATTAATGATTACAAAAAACCATCATCTACTGATCCAATAAATAAAGCATTCAAGGAAATTCAGAATAAATACAATTTAAAACAAAAGTTTATTGATGATTTAATCGAAGGCTTATCTTCAGATATTAACTTTAAACAGCCGCAAAACTTACAAGAATTATTAATTTATAGCTATCAAGTTGCTGGAACTGTAGGTGCTTTAATGGCTCGGATACTAGGTGCAACTCATGAAAATGCATGGCGATTTGCAATTGACCTTGGAATTGGAATGCAACTGACAAATATATCAAGGGATGTAAGAGAAGACTCAATGAATAATCGAATTTATATTCCCAAAGATATGCTGCCAAATAATTTTACATTAAAAGATATGAAAGATCATAGTAATGAAGGATTAATTTTTAATTCTATAAATCGATTATTAAATATTGCAGAACAATATTATGAAAGTGGTATTGATGGAATTTATTTTATCCCTAATAAAAATAAATTTAGTATACTCATGGCTGCCATTCTCTACAATTCAATTGGAAAAAAAATTATTAAAAATAAACATCTTTTTCTAAAAAAAAGAATTTATTTAAATGTTCTAGAAAAAACTGTAATTCTTATACAAAACTATTCTACAAAAAATAAAAAATATAAAACAACTGAACCCACACATAAAACAGATCAACTTCATACACCTTACCACTTACTTACATGACATATGATATAGCAATAATTGGAGCAGGTTGTGCTGGATTATCTTTAGCTTACCAATTATCTAAAGTTGAAAATTTAAATAAAAAAATTATTATTTTAGATAATAAATCTGAATTTAAAAAAGATCGAACTTGGTCTTTTTGGAAAACTAATCATCATGATTTTGAAGATTGTTTAGAAAAACAATGGTTTAAATTTAATATAAAATATAATGAACAATTTAAATCATTTAATAATTTTAAATACCCATATCAAACTATTGATAGTTTAAAATTTTACAAAAAAATTCAAAATAATCTTAAAGATAATTTCTATATCAAGCTAGATACAAATATTAGTGAAATAAAAAAAACATCGAAATTTTATCAAATTGAAACAAATAACGGTAACATAGAAACAAAATTAGTTTTTGATAGTCGTGTTCCAAAATTAGAACAAGGTAATCTATATCAACATTTTTATGGTCTAGAAATTGAAACAAAAGATTTATCTTTTAATAATGATGAATTGACTTTAATGGATTTTGATTGTGAACAAAAAAATGGTATTCATTTTTTTTATGTTTTACCTTTTAATAATCGTCGAGCTTTGATTGAGACAACATGGTTGTCAAATTTAGAAGATTTAAAAAAACAAAATTATGTTGATGAACTAAAAGAATACATTGAAAATAATTTAAAATTAAAAAATTATAATATTATTCGAGAAGAAATAGGTGCTATACCAATGTTTAGAACCTTAAATAAGAAAGATAACTGCTACTTTAATATTGGTTTAAGAGGAAATATAAATCGAATGAGTACTGGCTATGCATTTCCTTATATTCAAAAACACTCAACAATTATAGCTAAAGCAATTGAAAATCTATCTTTTGATAGAGCGATCTCAATGAAATATGAATTTCTAGATAGACTTTTTATTAAAGTCCTTCAAAATAATATGAAAATTATGCCAAATATATTTTTTAAAATGTTTGATGAAAATTATCAAAATCAAATTATTCGTTTTTTATCGAGCGAAGGTAGTTTATCAGATGACTATAAAGTAATTAAAAATATGCCAAAATCATTATTCTTAAAAAATTTATTTATTTAAATTATGAAGAA
Organism: Candidatus Pelagibacteraceae bacterium; assembly: GCA_038110645.1. GTDB lineage: Bacteria > Pseudomonadota > Alphaproteobacteria > Pelagibacterales > Pelagibacteraceae > HIMB114. The sequence continues at coordinate 14,600 of JAYNJZ010000017.1, read as the reverse complement.
TAAAACAATATATATAATATTCTTATCATTATTTTCACTATTGGGTTTAATATCTTATTTATTGATACAAAAAAATATTGTTGAAGATAATCTAAATTTATTATTTTTTTGTTTTTTTTTAATTCTTATAATTGGTGTTTCTCATGGTGCCCTTGACCATCTTCGAGGAAAAAAAATATTAGAACCTATATTTAAAAAAAGTTGGTATATTTTATTTTACCCAGGATATATTTCTCTTAGTTTAATTGTTATTGTGTGCTGGATATTATTCCCTGCGCTCACACTATTGATGTTTTTATTGATAGCTAGCTATCACTTTGGAGAGGAAGATCTTAGTTTTTTTTACAGAGGCAATGGATTTATTTTTAATATTTCAAGCTTTTTAAAAGGTTTATTAATTATTACTTTAGCATTTCATTATAGCTTTGACTCAACGTCAATATTCTTTGAATATCTATTAGTTCCTCAAGAGTCTTATGAAAATATTATCCAATTTAAATCATTATTTTTTTCAATAAATCTATTTTTAATTATTGTTGGTTTAATTTATTTACTTAGAGAACAAATTGATAAACTTGTTTTAATTTTATTGGAAATTCTATTTATTATTCTATCTTTTATTTATTTACCTTTGATATTAGCTTTTTCTCTTTATTTCTGTTTCTTACATTCCTCAAAGCACATAATTGGGCTATCAAGCGAATTGGATTCTGAGAACATAATAAATGGATTAAAGCTTTTTTCTATAAAAGCTATACCTCTAACACTTTTAACTGCTGTTATTGCGCTAATTACTGTTTATTATCTAGATGAAAGTTTAAGCAGGAATATTGTTCAAACTATTTTTATTGGTTTGGCTTCGCTGACACTTCCTCATATACTATTAGAGATTTTAGATAGAAAAAAATGAATAGCGATTTAAATATACTTCTTTGTGCCCCAAGGGGATTTTGTGCTGGTGTAGACCGTGCAGTCGATATTGTTGAAAAAAGTTTAAAAAAATTTGGAACTCCAGTTTATGTTCGGCATGAAATTGTTCATAATAAACATGTTGTTCAAAGTTTAGAAAAAAAAGGAGTTATCTTTGTCGATGAGCTAGATGAAATACAAGATAAAACGAGACCAGTTATCTTTTCGGCTCATGGTGTTGCAAAACAAGTCTATCAGGATGCTGATCTTAAAAATTTACAATTCATAGATGCAACATGCCCTTTGGTTTCAAAAGTACATCGGGAAGCAGAACAACTTAATAAACAAGGTTACCAAATTATACTAGTTGGACACAAAAACCACCCTGAAGTCATTGGTACCATGGGTCAATTACCGGTCGGAGAAGTTACTTTAATTGAGAAAGAAGAAGATATTAATCGTATTGAAATATCAAAAGATAAAATTGCTTATATAACTCAAACTACTCTTTCAGTTGATGATACCAAAGAGATCATTGAGGCTTTAAAAATAAAATTTCCAAAAATTAAGTCACCAATCAAAAGTGATATTTGTTATGCTACAACTAATAGACAGGCGGCAGTTAAAAATATTGCAGCAAAATGTGATGTATTTTTTGTGATCGGTAGTAGACAATCCTCAAACTCACAACGATTAGTAGAAGTAGCAAAAAAAAATGGAAGTAAACAAAGTTTTTTAGTCCATCAAGAATTTAAGTTACAAAAAGAAATAATTCAAAATGCTAAATGTATTGGAATATCCTCTGGGGCTTCTGCCCCTGATGTTTTGGTTGATCGTTTCATCGATCAAATTAAAGAAATTAGAAATATTAAAGTACAAGAAGTTGAAATTATAAAAGAAAATGTAGAATTTAAACTTCCAAAAGAATTAAGAGATAATTAATTTTTTCTATCTACAATAAAATTCATACAATTTAATAAAGCATCAGTATTAGAAAAAGAGACGAGTTCACTTTCAATTTCTTTTTTTAAATTTTTAATAAAATCTTTAGTTTGCTCTTCCCCTAAATAATTAATTAAAGTATTTTTACCTTTAGTATCATCTTGATTAACGGGTTTTCCAAGAACATCTTCTTTTCCATATTTATCTAAAAAATCATCTGCAATTTGAAATAGCAAACCTAATTTAATTCCTAATTTTTTAAATTTTTCTCTAAGATCTTTCTTGTCTGCTAAAATTGGAGCAACCTCTACACAAAAACCCATAAGTGCTCCTGTTTTTTTGTTTTGCATATCTATAATATTATCCTTATCAACTTTTTCTTTTTTAAGACTTAAATCAAAGAACTGACCTCCAGCTATTCCAAGATGACCTGAGCATGAACTTAATGCATGAACAATCTCTGTTTTTTTTTCATGACTAATATCAATTTTTGAGTTTGAAATAATTTCAAATGCCATAGTTAATAAAGAGCTACCAGCTAGAATTGCTGTAAATTCACCGTAAGCTTTGTGCGTACTTTCTTTTCCTCTTCTGAAATCATCATTATCCATTGATGGTAAATCATCATGGATCAATGAATAACTATGGATACATTCTACAGCTGCAGCAATTGGTAGATAATCTTTTTCGCTAATATCAAAAATTTTACACGCTGAATGAACTAAATATGATCTAATCATTTTACCTCCAGAAAATAATCCATACTTCATAGCTTCATATAGCTTGTTGTCTGCAGATTGAGATTGAAAATAATCTTTTAAAAAAGAATTAACTTGTTCTGCTATAACTTTTAAATCTCCCTGAAAATTTGACATTTAATATTACTTTTTTTTTCGGGTAAATGGTTTTTCAGTTACATTACCATTTTTATCAATTTCAATTTGGTCAATTTTCATGTTGGCTTCTTTTAATTTTTGATCACAATGTTTTTTGAGCTGTATCCCTCTTTGGTACTTCTCAATAGACTCCTCTAATTCAATAGATCCATTTTCAAGATCGGCAACAATCGTCTCTAATTCTTCCATAGCCTTCTCAAAGGACATTTTTTCAATATCAGAGTGTTTATTTACTTTATTCATTTGTAGATTTTAATTTTGATGCATAATAAATATTTCAAAATGAAAAACTATTCAAATATCTTTAAACCTAATCTAAAAAATTTGATTAAATGCTCAAAGATATTGAGAAATCACGGTGTGTGTGCTCTTCCGACTGAAACTGTCTATGGACTAGCTGGAAATGCTTATTCAAATAAAGCAGTTAGAAATATTTATAAATTAAAAAAAAGACCAAAAAAAAACCCTTTGATAGTTCATTTTGATAGTCTTAAATCTATTAAAAAAGAGACAGAAAATAATAATTATTTAGCCAAAATATATAAAAAATATTCTCCAGGTCCTATTACTTATGTTTTAAAATTAAAAAAAAATTCAAGAATTTCTCGAATATTAATTAATAAAAATGGAACTGTTGCTTGTAGGGTTCCAGCTAATATACATTTTAGAAAAATAATAAAATTATCAGGATCACCTCTCGCTGCCCCAAGTGCAAATATCAGTAACCATGTGTCCCCAACTTCTTCACTGGATGTTTATGATGAATTTAAAAATAAAATACGGTTTATACTAGATGGAAAACAATCTAAAGTTGGAATTGAGTCTACTGTAATCAATCTTGTTGGAAAAACAAAAGTACTCAGGCCTGGGAAAATATCTAAAAAAAATATTGAAAAAATAATAAAAAATATCTCAACTAATAAATCAAAAGAAATTTTATCACCCGGTCAACTTAAAAAACACTATTCACCTGGAATTCCGATCTATCTAAATAAAAATAAAAGTAAAAGTAAAGGTGCCCTTTTAGTTTTTGGAAAAACAAAAATGAAAGGGGGAAATATTTTTTATCTTTCTAAAAAAAAATCTTTAGAAGAAGCTGCTAAAAATCTTTATAAAAAACTCAGGGAAATTAAAAAAAAGGGATTTAAAAATATTTCTATAACAAAAATTCCTAATAAAGATATTGGAATTGCTATCAATGATAGATTAAAAAGAGCATCATCATGAAAATAATTGAAGTAAAAAATTTAGAAAAAAAATTTAAAACCATTGAAGCGGTTAAAAAAATTAATTTTTCTATTAATCAAAACCAAACACTAGCATTGCTTGGTCCTAATGGATGTGGAAAAACAACTACGATTGGTATGTTACTTGGTTTGATTACACCAACATCAGGCCAAATTTTTATTAATGAAGAAGAGTTAAAATATAAAGATCATCAATTTTTAAATATAATGAATTTTGCGTCACCATATGTTGAGTTACCTAAAAAATTAACAGTATTAGAAAATTTAAAAGTCTACGGCCGCATGTATTTGATTAAAAATTTAAAAGAAAAAGTTGAACAACTTATTGAAGATTTAAATCTAAAGACTTTTTTAAACAAAAAAACAGGAGAACTTTCATCTGGTCAAAAAAACAGAGTGTCTTTAGCAAAATCACTAATTAACGATCCAAAAATTTTACTTCTTGATGAACCAACAGCCAGCCTGGATCCTGATACTGGAGATTATGTAAGAAGTTATTTGGAAAAATATAAAAAAGAAAAAGAGATTAGCATTTTATTGGCTTCTCATAACATGAGCGAAGTTACCAGGTTAAGTGATTATGTTTTAATGATGAAGGAAGGGCAAATTATTGATCATGGAAAAGCTAAAGATTTAATCGATAAACATGGAAGAGAAAATTTAGAACAAGTTTTTTTAAAATTAGTGAGGGAAAAAAATGAATATTAAAAGATCATCATCACTAATGTTAAGACACTTTTACTTAATACGTTCATCTTTTCCACGTATCTTTGATTTAATTTATTGGCCGACCGTACAAATTATTCTTTGGGGATTTGTTTCAAAATTTTTTACTATGTATAGTGATTATTTTAATAATGTTGCAGGTGTGATCTTAAGTGCCGCAATTCTTTATGATTTTTTATTTAGGTCAAGCATTAGCTATAATATGCTTTTTTTAGAGGAAATATGGAGTCGAAATATTATTAATTTATTTGTATCTCCACTCAGAATTTCAGAGATTATTTTCGCCTTAACTTCATCAGCTCTTATTAGGACCATGATTGGCTTAGTACCCGCTGCGCTTATTGCGATACCACTATTTGGAATTTCAATTTTTAAACTTGGTATTCCATTAATACTTTTATTGTTTAGTCTTTATTTATTTGGTGTAACTCTTGGCCTTTTGGTTACCGCAGGTTTAGTTAGATTTGGACCTTCTTTTGAAAATGTAGCTTGGGCAAGTTTATTCTTTATTGCACCACTTGGCTGTATTTATTATCCAGTAGAAATTTTGCCCAATTGGGTTCAGCCTATTGCACTTGGACTACCTTTGGCTCATATATTTGAAGAAACAAGAAACATACTAGTTAATCAAACAGTGAGCTTTACAAATATATATTATGCAATTGCTTTGAATTTTATTTACTTGGCCTTGGCAATTTCAATATTTTACAAATCTTTTTCTAGTGCCAAAAGAAATGGGACGCTAGTTAATATTGGTGAATAATTGCAAAAATATTGATAAATATTATTTTATGCGCCTGTAGCTCAACTGGATAGAGCGCCAGATTTCGGCTCTGGAGGTTCAGGGTTCGACTCCTTGCAGGCGCGCCAAGTTAAAATTTTAACGAAATTTTTTTTATCAATTATTTTTTAGTACAAATCTGATCGACTTTTCTTTTTTGAGGGCTCGATAAATTAAATATATTTAAATCAGTGTAATAGGACATTGTTTTTAAATCGATAGAACTTTTTACAGGATATTTAACGCCCTTCATGACGAAAGTACCAGTCCATTCAATAGATTGACCTTTTTTTGAAATACTAAGATCGCTAAAACCTGATTGTGTTTTAAATGGTTCTCCTGGTTTAGTGCTAACTTTTGTAGAAACTAATTTGTTACTTTTAAATTCTCTAATTGTCGTCATTCCAAATTTATTTTTACATTCTATTACACCTTCAAATGCTTCTGAGCTATTTGGTTTAAGCATTGTAATAATAAATGAGATAATTAAACAATAAATAAGAGTGTATTTTTTGGCTGGGGTAAATTTATAGTTTTTATTTTTAACCTCATTAACAGAATCGATCAAATACTGTCCTAGTTTTTTATAACTTTTAAATAACTTGGATAACATATTTAATCGCAAATCTCCGTTGTGCTATTTTCAGTCTTGCTTGTATAAGAAACAACGTTCAAGTTATTAAAATCTGCCATTTTCAGATTTAGAGTTGTTTCCATTTTATCTGGTGCAACCAAAGTGTATGTTTTTTCACTTATTGAGACAGGATACTTATCTCCATAAGCTCTAAATACTGCTGTATTGTTATAAAACTCTAATCTAATTTTAAATTTTTTATCAGAAATTTTTTCTATTTTGACCACTCGCCTTGCTGTACCGGGCTGCGGTTTACCCTGAGAGGTAAAAAGTTCACCATATTTTTTAGAGTATTCATTGTATACACCTCCATTTAAATCACATGCCATACCTGCAGCTGTCCATCTAAATTTAGACGCATGTTTAAATGGATCGTCTATATCTTTCATTTTAACTTTAGTTTTTAATTTTTTTGGAGCTTCTGCAAATGATGATTTTCTCTGACAGTCATATATTTTTTTTCCATCACTAAACAATTGATTTTTTTTATAGTCGTACCTGAGTTCATTATTTTTTTTAAAAACAGGGTTGTAGGCTGAATATGTAAAACCAGTTTTATCATTGGTGCTTAATTTATAAGTCACTTTTGCCTTATTGCTTTTGTTGACTAAATTTTTGTTTAAACCTGTAAATTTCGTATAAACACCAATTGCTTGAATTTCATCCTTAGTGACTTTGTAAACCATTTTACCGGTTTGATTGGTGCAAGTTAAAGCCTCAACTTCAATATAATTTTTAGAGCTACCACCAAATAAACTAAAGATTAAAAAAACTACTCCCACATATATTAAAGTAAACTTTTTACTTTCTGAAAAAGAAAAGTCTTTTTTCTTTAATTCGTTAATTGTGATTTGAATATTATCTTTTAAAGCTAGAAGCTTAATATTTCTTTTTTTTAAAAAATTTAATGTTTCTTTGATTTTGCTCATGATTTCCCGGGTTGATGAATATTTTATGTTTCGTTACACTATCAAAATGCGCTTTGCAACCAGTATACTAATTTTTTTTCTATTATTTTCTTTTGAGGTCAATGCATATTCAGGCTCAGATCAATGCAGAAGGCAAATTATTCAACTAGGTGGTGATCTTAAAATTATATTAAGAAAAATAAATATTATGCCAACTATATCAAAAATATACCCACCTTTAAAAAGAGCTTTCGACGATTCAATACGAGCACAAAGACGAGGTGATTTTGCTACCTGTATCCAAAAAACAAATATTGCGCTTAAATACTCTAAAGCATACGCTAGATAACCATAAATAATGTATTGCAGTCAAAGTATTAATATTTTAGTTTCAAAAGTATGAATTATTTTCAATTTATTAAAAATATAATTTTAGTTACTTTTTTTATTTCATTATTTGCATGTTCTAGCACTGAAAAAATTTCAAAATACAAAAATGAAGTTCCAAAATGGTATTTAGAAACAAAAGATCAAAGTAAAAGAAAATTCTACGGTAAAGCACTTGGTGAATCTTCAAATCTTGATATTGCAATTCGAAAAGCGCAGACATTAGCAATTAGTGATGCTTTATTTAAAATAAAGGCTGAGGCTCAAGGGTTAAGAACAAGCTATATAAAAGAAAGATATTCAAAAAATAACAAGAAAGTCAAAAGTACTGCAACTCAAAGCTATGAAGATAAAATTGAAATAGCAATTAAAAACTTTGAAATCAAAGAATATAAAGTTTCTAAGAAAAAAGTCTTTAGAACAAAAAATAACTATAAAGCATTTGTTAAAATTGAGGTGAAAAAATCAAATATTTATAGTGAATTAGATAAAATTGATTAAATTTATAATTTTATTATTAATCATCTTATATTCTTGTACACCAAGGCAAATCATAGAAAACACCAATAGAATTAAAAATGCTAAAAGTTTAAGTAAAGAAGGTATAAAAGAAGAGATTATTGTGAAAACAAAAAGAAACTTAGAGAAAATTGGACGATGAAAAAAATTATTATTATTTCTTTAATTGCGTTTTTATTAGGTTTTGGTGCAAGTTATCTTTTGTTTCCAAAAGAAACGCCAATTGCCTCTAACTCAATTAAAAATAAAAATATAAATGAAATAAATGAACAGGAGTTTGAGTCAATCATAAAAAAATTATTTGGTTTTTTAAATATTATGAAAAAAGAAATGGATAATTTTGATGATCCAAAAAATAAATAAATATATTTTTTTTCTTTTATTTTTAATTTTAAATCATTGTACATCATCTTATAAAACAGAAACTATCATTGAAAATGAAATTTGTAGAATAAAGCAAATAAATGGTAAAAATTTTTTAATATGTGATGAAAATAATAATTTAAGAGTTTTCATTAAAAAAGCACACATGGTCAAAGAATTAAAAGACTGCAAAAAAACTACTTACGCATTAAAAAAGAAAAATACTAGTGAAGATTTTGTTTCAATTGTTTGTAAAACTAATTATGGATATGAAATAATAAAATAGTTACCTGCATTTCCAAGGTTCTTTTGAACATCGAAACTTAAATAATTGTCTTCTAATATCTGGAGTTGGTGGGCTAAATTGAAGCGACAAGTAATCAAGTTTAATTGGATTGCTTCCAACTTGAGTTGGATAGTACTCATAAAAATGCCAATGCCCCACTCTACTTAACAAATCAGGATAAGGGGATAACACATCTTTTGTTCCTAAACAGGCTGTGCCGCGATAACCATATATTTTTTTTCCGTTACTGATGTATGTATAATAATCTCTACAAACTTTTTTTGCGTAATCTCTTGATGAAAAAATTACAATTTTTCCTGCAGTATTTTTATTAGGACTTTTCCATTTATACGCTTCATAATCATCAGCATTTTTTAATGCGTCAATAATAACTTTTGTATGTTTGCAACGATCCTCAACATCTAAAATTGATTTTTTAAAAATATATTTAACATACTTAGCAATTCCTGCGATATCGCGAGTGGTACCAGTGGATTGGATTTGGCTAATTTCGACAAAAGCAATATTTGCACTAGGAACTACGCAACCCATATCCATTGCCTTCCAAGATACTCTGGTATCAGCGCATGCATTTATAAAAATTAACGATATAAATAATATTATATTTTTTAAACTAATTAATTTGATCATAAAAGTTCCAATCAGCAAGAATATATTTGGTCTTATCTTTATTTAAACAAGCAGTTGACATGGTTAAACTTTGAAATTTATTATCTCTAGTAATTTCTTCTAGCCAAGTTCGGCAAATACCTCTTCTATCATTTGAACTATAAACAATTTTTAATTTTCCTATAAAAACCTGGTCAGGCCATGTGCTTGTTTTGATATGTTTCCAAGCATACATCACCCCGTTTTTTGGATTCATTAAAGCAGTATGTATGGCTGCGTTATGTTTTGCCAAACCTTCTTCTGGTACTTTGCTTCGATAAACCAAATATCGATTAAGTAAAATTGTGCCAAGGGTTGGGTTTTCAAAATAAAATTTTTTAGTAAATTCTCTTTTTCCAACATCTGTGAAATGTCCGCTAGAGCTACAAGATACTAATAAAAAAAATATAATAAGTAATCTATTTGACATAATACCATTTAGAATTTTGGTCATAACCATTCATTGAACAATATAGTCCATTGGTTTTACCAATGTATCGTCCATATCGATCTGTACGATAAAAAATGCAGTGTTTTTTATCATATCCATAAGTAGGTTCAGGATATTTTAGCTCTGATGTGCACTTAACCTCTTGATAAACATCTTTGCTTGATTGCTTAATGAAAATTTTACATTCATCTTCATCTCCTGATTGAATAGAGGTGTTTTCATTAGCAAATGATGTGCCGAGAAAAACAAAAAGTGAAATTATGATAATAGTTATAAAATTATTAATTTTTAACATTTATATCGCTTTATTGAGACACCTATAATTGAATTATTTATATTTTTCTATTAGATTTATCGCATGAAAATAATTTTTATTATAATCGTACTAATAGCGCTGCTTGCAACAAATATTCTGGTTTTTGATAAAAAAAAATGGAACAATTTTCTTGAAACTGTGGGTGAAAAGTCAGAAAAAATTTATGAGACCATTATAGGAAAATGAAAAAAATACTCTTTTTATTTTTAGGATTTTTTTTATTTAATAATTTTTCTTATGCTAAAGATCTTCAAGATTTAGGCTTAGAAGTTAATTCTTTTTCTCAGTTAGAAGAAAAAAGAACAATTTTTTTTAAAAAATCTAAGTTTTTTAATCCTGAAAAAGATTTTAACGATGAAGATATAAACGATAAAACTATAAATGCTAACTACACCTCAAATGATCCAGGTATCGTTTATCAATTCTGTTGCGGTTCAAAAAGTAATGCATCTGCTCTTTTTGTTTCAAAATTAAATGACGCAAGTAATAAGCTGACTAATTTATCAGATCAGCAGGTTCTTGAACTCGACAATACTTCTCAACCAATTAAACTTGCAGTATTTAAGAAAAATAAATTAGATAAATTTGCCCATATTACAGATAACAATGAATTAATATTAGTCAGTAGAAAAATAATGAAAGGCGGAGGTACAGAGTACCTAGTATCAAAAAAAAATATCCAAAAAAAATATACAATTCGAACTTTAGAAAAAGATTTTTTTGAATCTGCTAAATTCAAACAAGAATTAGCTGATGATGGTGTGATTGTTTTTAATAAAGATACAATCACTTTAACTTCAATAAATACATTAGTAGTTTTAGATGTGGAAAATGATCTTGCTGGAGTTATAGAGAAAAAGTCAGGAAATACAAAAATAGTTTTGGCAAATAGTGATTTAAAAAAGGTTTTGTATTATGGAATTTGGGATGGGCAAAGAAATCTTGACGAAGCTAACCAATTTTTAAAAAAACCTGTCCTTAATATTATGCCTCCAGTTTACAGCAACCTATTTAAAACTGGAAAAACATTGCTTTCAGAAAGGATACCAAACTATAATTTTGAAGATATAAATAATTTGGTTCTAAAGTTAGAAAATCTTAATAAAGAATTACTATTAGATGTAAAAAACAGAGACGAAAAATTTAATGAGATTGTTAAAGCAAAATTAGAAGAGCAAGATCAAAAAAAGAAAGCGGAAGAATTAAAAGCTAAACAAGCCCAAGAAGAAGCTGAACAAAAAAGATTAGCTTTAGAGAGACAAGAAATTGAAAAAAGAGAGCAGGCCCGCCTAGAAACAGAACGAAAAAATAGAGTTGCATTCGAAAAAGAATTGGCTGCAGCGAAACGAATGCAATATGTCAAATATGGTGCATTTGTCATTGTAGCAATTTTAGCTTTAGTAGCGGCGATATATTTTAAATTATTTGATACAATGGTTAAAATTTTAAAGAAACTACAACCTCAGAAAAAAGTATCTACTTTTTTAAAAACAGCCAAAAAAGAAATAATCAAAAATAAAAAGGGTAGGACTTTAGGGTATTGGTTGGCAGATTGGGCAAATGCATATGAAGATCCAAAAAGGGCTGCATTTTATTTAACTGGAATATCAATTTCAGTAACCTCATTAACTTGGTGGTTATACGATATGACTGACAAATCAGAAGGCTCGGCACCTTGGACAAGTGCTGAAACTTGGACTTTTTGGATATTGCTTCTAACTAGTTCTGTAAGTGGTTACTATATATTTAAAATTTGGAGTGGAATATTCACATACCACTGCCCCAAATGTAAAAGAATTTTTGCTGGCGAAATTTATAAAACTCAACATACAGGTTCTAGTCAGAGGACGCAAAAATTTAAAAGAAAAGAAACAGTTAAAAATCGTAGAGGAGATGTTGTGGGTACAGTAGAGAGTGATGAAATTGGTGTAGTTCAAACTGATACTTTCCACAATTGGGTAAAATGTTTGCTGTGCGATTATAAATGGGAGTATGACACATCTAGCGAAGAAAGAGTTCGTTAGTTAAATCAAATATATTGATAAAAGTTTTGATAGATAAATGCTCTAGTTTTTTTTTCTAAATTAGTAAAATTTTTTCCTAAAAAAATATACATATCTTCTAAATATATAAAACGAACCACAAGATGTGCTAAATGCAACTTTCTAGTTGTATACGGTTCACGATGATCTCTCATTTGTTATACCTATTAGTAGAATGTTTTAAAGTAGCTAACGCTACTAATTGTATAAACTATAAGTTGTAAATTTAAGGAGAAAACAATGAAAAAAACACTACTAACATTTTTAAGCTTTTGGTTCTTACTAATGTTTAATTCAGGCGAGACCAATGCCGCCTGCAAGAATGTAAAAATTGCCAATATGAATTGGGCATCAGCTGGTCTGATGGCTAATATCGATAAAATAGTTCTTGAAAAAGGATACGGCTGTAAAGTTGAACTTATTCAAGCCGATACTGTACCAGCTTTTACTTCAATGAATGAGAAAGGCTCGCCTGATATCGTCCCGGAACTTTGGGCAAACTCTTTTATCACTCCACTTAACAAAGCAATTAAAGAAGGTCGACTTCATAGATTAAACAAAGGTCCAATTACAGGTCTTGGAGAAGGATGGTGGGTTACTCCTGCATTTAGAAAAAAGCATCCAGAAATTAAAACTGTTTTAGATTTAATTAAAAGACCTGATTTATTTCCGCATCCAGAAGATAAATCTAAAGGTGGATTTGTAACTTGTCCTGCAGGATGGGCTTGTCAGCTAAGTAATGCAAATCTTTTCAGGGCTTTTGAAATGGAGAAAAAAGGTTGGAAGCTAATTGATCCAGGTTCAGCAGCAGGATTAGATGGAACAATTGCAAAAGCAGCTGAGAGAGGTCAAAATTGGGTTGGCTATTACTGGGCTCCAACTGCAATGATTGGAAAATACAATTTAGTCAAACTCGATTGGGGAATTCCTTTTGCAGGTAAAAAAAATTGGGACGGATGTATTGCAAAACCTGAAAAAGATTGTGCAAATCCAAAACCAACAGCTTGGATTACTCCAGCAGTAAATACTGTGGTAACAGATAAATTCAAAAAAAGTGCTGATAAAACTTTAATCAAGTATTTTGAAAAAAGAACATATCCTGGTGATGTGATGAACGGCATGCTTGTTTATATGACAGAAAATCAAGCGGACGGTTCTGATGCAGCAGTTGAGTTTTTCAAAAAACATGAGTCTGTTTGGAGCAAATGGGTTCCATCAGATGTTGCGCAAAAAATAAAAAAATCACTTTAATTTTAACTCGCTCTAAAGATGGAATACTTTTTAAATTTCCCTTCTTTAGGGCGAGAAACACTTCGAGATTTTAAAAAGGGTGTTGATAGTTCATTTAAAGAATTTTCAAGATCACACGGAGAAGGGATTGAGAGTTTTTTTGAACCTCTTCTTCAGTTTTTAGTTTTTTTCGAAAAACTTTTAATTAATTCACCATGGCCGTTGACAATTCTTTTAATTGCTTTTCTAACTTGGAAAGCATCACAAAAATTTAGTTTGGTTATTGGAACAGTTTTATCTTTTATAATTATTGGTTTATTTGGAATGTGGGAAGATACAATGTCTACATTAGCAATCATCTCTGTTGCCACTTTACTTTGCTTAATTATAGGTGCACCGATTGGAATTATCATGGCTAAATCAAATAAAGTTTCAACGATTATGTCACCTGTTTTAGATACCATGCAAACCATACCGACTTTTGTATATTTAATTCCAATAATTATGTTGCTTGGTATTGGCAAAGTTCCAGGCTTGATTGCAGTTTGTATTTATGCAATTCCTCCCATAGTTAGATTAACCAATCTTGGTATACGAGAAGTGAACACAAAATTAATTGAAGCTGGAAAGGCTTTGGGTATTTCAAAATTTGTAATTCTTTACAAAATAGAATTTCCTTTGGCGCTTCCCTCTATTATGACAGGTGTAAATCAAACAATTATGATGTCACTAGCGATGGTTGTTATTGCTTCAATGATTGGAGTAAGTGGTCTTGGAGTTCCTATTCTCAGATCAATTTCTAATCAATATCTTGCTCTTGGACTAATGAATGGTCTAGCCATTGTTGCTCTTGCAATCATTTTTGATCGAATTTCACAACATTACGGCAGGCGTATGCAAAAACATAAGGATGTATTAAAAAAATAAATACAACTATTAATTGATTTGCAAATACCACATCATTAAGTTGAATTAACAATTGTAATCTTTGCTAGATTTTCATATTTTATGAGATCTTTAATTTAAATTAAAAGGGGAACAATGAAAAATATAATTAAAGCAATAGGTAGTTTGTCTATCTTAGCATTTGTTTTATCTGCCTGCGGTGATGGTGGAAAAAAAACAAGTACTTTAGACACTACTAAGAAACAAGGCTTTGTAAAATGTGGTGTTTCACAAGGTCTACCTGGATTCTCTAATGCTGATGAAGCTGGAAAATGGACAGGTATCGATGTTGATGTTTGTAGAGCAGTTGCTGCTGCAGTTTTAGGTGATGCAAGTAAAGTTAAGTATA
>JAYNJZ010000016.1:0-18192 GCA_038110645.1 Candidatus Pelagibacteraceae bacterium | reverse complement strand
TTGATTTTGATGCAGCAATTCTTTTTAGCGATATTTTATTTCCATTAGATTATCTAGGGATGGGTTTAGCTTTTAATCCTGGACCACAGTTTTCTAATCCTTTAACTGAAGAAATGCTTAATCAAGAAAAAAAACAAAGCTTTTCTGATTTTATAAAATTTCAAATTGATGGCTTGAGGATGATTAGAAGCACTCTACCTAAAAATAAATCTTTGATAGGTTTTGTTGGAGCTCCATATACTTTATTTCAATTTGCTCAAAGACATCCACAATCAAACGCAAGTTTATTAAATAATTTTTTACCTATTATAGAAAAAATTCTTGAGGAGAATATCGATTTACAGTTTAGTGTAGATTTAGATATACTAATGATCTTTGATACCGAAGCTCAACATTTAAGTCTTGATGAGTTTAATAAAAATGTAAAACCATTTATTGAAAAAATTGCATTTAAATATCCAGGTAGAATTGGATATTTTACAAAAGATATTGATGATGAAAAATTTGAAAGCTTAAAAAATATAAATGGCTTAAAATTAAGTGTCATTGGTTCTAATCAAGATATTTTTTCTAAATTGAAAAATACAGATCTATCGCTTCAAGGCAACTTTCCTAACGAGTACTTAGCTGTTGAAAATTTTAATGAATTTAAAAAGCATTTAACAAATTTTATTAAATATATAAAAGACCAAGATTTATCAAAAAGAGCGGGCTGGATTTGCAGTTTAGACCATGGTGTTCTAAAAACTACACCAGAACAAAACGTTAAATTATTTATAGAAAAAATTAGAACAGAATTATAATGGCACAATTTATTGGAAATCCTGATTTTAAACACGGTACTAAATTAAGAATTGGTGTTTTATTATCTAATCTTGGAACACCTGATAAACCTCAAAGAAAAGAACTAAGAGTTTATTTAAAAGAATTTTTATCTGATCCTAGAGTAATTGAAACACCAAAGCTCATTTGGCAAATTATATTAAATGGCATTATCCTTAATACTAGACCTCAAAAATCTGCAAAAAATTATCAAAAAGTTTGGACAGATGAAGGTTCGCCACTTTTAGTTATTTTAAACAAACAAAAAAATCTTACACAAGACTTGTTAAAAAAAGAGAATATAGAATTAGAGTTTGCCATTGGTATGCGTTATGGAAATCCAAGTATAGAAAAAGGCTTAGAGGAGTTAAGAGAAAAACATTGTAATAAAATTATTATTTTGCCGATGTACCCGCATTATTGTGCAGCTACTACTGGTTCAACTTTTGACGCGGTTACTAATACAATGCAAAAATGGAGATGGGTACCTTCATTAAGGTTTATTTCAACTTATCATGATCATCCACATTACATAAAAGCATTAGCAAATAGCATTCAAAAGCATTGGGATAAGCATGGAAAACCAGATAAAATTTTATTTAGTTATCACGGTATTCCAAAGAAGTATTTTACCAAAGGAGACCCTTATCATTGTCTATGCAGCAAAACGACAAGATTAGTGAGAGAACAAATGGGTCTTACCGAAGAGTTTGCAATGACAACTTTTCAATCTCGTTTTGGACCTGAAGAATGGTTACAACCTTATACAGACAAGACAGTAGAAAAATTAGCAAAAGAAAAAATAGAACACCTTCAAATTATTGCACCAGGATTTTCAGCAGATTGTTTAGAAACTATTGAAGAACTAGATGGTGAAAATAGAGAGATTTTTGAAGAGCATGGCGGTAAAAAGTTTAGTTATATATCTTGTTTAAATGATCAGCCTGATCACATAAACCTTATTGGAGTTTTAATTAAAAATGAACTCCAAGGTTGGATATGAGCAAAAATATAGAAGATAAAAAAAAACTAACTTCTAGTTGGTTTCAGGATTTGCAAAATCAAATGATAAGTTCATTTGAATCCTTAGATACAAAAAAATTTACAAAACAAACATGGGATAGACCAGGTGGTGGTGGTGGAACCATGGCAATTATGAAAGGTGAAGTATTTGAAAAAGTTGGTGTTAATATTTCAGTTGTACACGGAAAATTTAGTGAAGAGTTCAGAAAAAAAATTCCAGGCACAGAAAATAGTGCGAATTTTTGGGCAGCTGGTATTTCAATTGTTGCACATATGAAGAATCCTAAAATTGCTGCTGCTCATTTTAATACAAGATTTATAACAACTGAAAAGTCTTGGTTTGGAGGAGGTTGTGATTTAACCCCAGCTGTACCCGAGGATCAAGAGACAAATTCTTTTCACCAAGGTTTAGAAAATTTATGTAAAAAAAGTTCTTATGATTATCCAAAATGGAAAAAAGAATGTGATGAATATTTTTATTTAAAACATCGAAAAGAGCCAAGAGGAGTAGGTGGTATTTTCTTTGATTATCTCAATGAGGATAACTTTGAAAATGAATTTAATTTTATTAAGAATTTAGGGGTATATTTTAAGGATTTTGTACATGATAATGCTGAAAGAAAAAAAGATTTATCTTATACTGAAGACGATATGAAAAAATTAATGCACAAAAGATCTAGATATGTTGAATTCAATTTATTGTATGACAGAGGAACTTTGTTTGGTTTAAAAACAGATGGAAATGTTGAGGCTATCTTGATGTCCATGCCTCCAAAAGCAGAGTGGAATTAATGTACGAGTGGATTAAAGTATTGCATATCATTTCTTTTGTAGCTTGGTTTGCAGGGCTTTTTTATCTACCAAGATTATTCGTTTATCATGCAGAAAATGCACATAGTGAACTTATCTGTAAAACTTTCGAAACGATGGAATATAAACTTCTAAAATATATTATGAATCCAGCAATGATTGCCGCTTGGATTTTTGGTGTTGGTTTAATTCATTATGTAGGTTCTGCTGGTTGGTTACATGCAAAAATTACACTGGTAATTATTTTATCTGCTTATCACATGTATCTAGGAGTAATTCGAAAAAAACTTATTAATGAGCCATCAAAATACACTTCTAAATATTTTAGATATCTTAACGAGGTTCCAACTGTACTTTTAATTTTAATTGTAATTCTAGTAGTAGTTAAACCTTTTTAATTGAAAAAAAGATTATAAAAGATTAGAAAACATGCAAGGACAGGTGGGTGAGTGGTTGAAACCAGCTGGTTGCTAACTAGCCTTACGAGTAACATCGTAACGAGGGTTCGAATCCCTCCCTGTCCGCCAAAAATATGAAAAAAGATATTTCAATAGGAAAAACTTTAGCGAATTCATTTCAATTCTTGATTTCTAATTTTGACAAAAGATTAAAAGATGGTCTACCTGCTGTTATTTTTATCACAATCGCTTTTAATATATTGAACTATTTAATTGGTAATCAAGTAGCTACTAATTTTACCATTTTCTTCTTCTTTGTGTTTACAATGATCGTATCTAGTGCAATTGGAGTTTGTGTACACGATGAAATTTTAAATAAATCTAAAACTCCCTTTTTAAAAGAATTTTTATCTCCAAGAAGTATCAAATATTTTTTTAATTTTTTAGCCTTAACTTTAATTGCTTTATCACCATTATTAATACATTTTGTAATTAAAACTACATTATCTGTTGAAAGCGAGCATGCCTCTGGTCTTTTAATTTTATGGATTTTTACTACTATTTTATCTTTAAAATTAATATTCATTTTACCAAAATTAACTTTGGGCATGAATTATAAGTATAATTTTAGAGAATTGAATTCGATTGGATCGAAGTTATTCTTATTATTAACTATTGTAACAGTAATATTTTTGGTTCCTTCGTTAATTTATTTAACTTTGCAGTTATCATTTATGACGAGTTACAAGGAGATATACCAAATGATTAAGCCTTTATTTGATGTGGGATCCTTTTATATTTCTTATCTGAATTATATTACAATCTTTGCTGTAATCTCTTACGCTTTTAAAGATTACTTTTCAAAATAAAATTTTTTCAATATCGTTTGTAACTGTTTTTTTATTTATAACGTATTTATAGACTTGAATATTTTCGATAACACGTTGCACATAGTTTCTTGTTTCGGTAAACGGGATTAGTTCTATCCAATCGATCGGATCAATTTCTCCTTTTCTAGGATCTCCAAATCTTTTTATCCAACGTCTAACCCGATGAGGTCCCGCATTGTAACCTGCAAAAGCCATATACACCGCTCCTTGAAATTCTTCATTTAATCCAGAGATGTAATAAGATCCAAGTTGTAAATTAAAATATTCATCTTCAATTAAACGACTTCTAGTATAACTTAATCCAGCCTGCTTACTCACTAATCTTCCAGTTGCTGGCATAATTTGCATTAAACCTTTTGCCCCAACCCAACTGTTTGCATCTCTATCAAATTCACTTTCTTGTCTAATCAAAGCTAAAATAACTTCTTGCGGTAAAATAGTTCTTTTTGAAACTACTTTCGGTGTTTCAATAATTGGATAATTTAATTCAAGCAAATTTTTATTTTGATAAGAAGACTGCTTTGCAATTTGTACTGCAAAATCTAATCTACCGACAGATTGTGAAAGTTTACCAGCTAACACTTGTTCTTTAATTGAACTTTCTTCAGATCCAAGATGTTTAATGATATCTTTGCTTTTTAACGATTGATCTAATTCATCTAATAAAATAACTGCACGTGCCAAATCTGATTTTAGAAGTTTTTGAAAATCTTCTTCTGAAAAAGAATAATTATTTTTAACTTTAAAGTTAGTTTTATTAATTTTTGCTGCAGCTAATTGGCCATAAAATGTCGTATTAAATACTGATGATTTTTGATACCAATCTTTAGCATTTTGTTTTTTTCCCAATTCATCATAAGCTTTGCCAACCCAATAAGCAGCTCTTGATTTACTGATTGGATAGTTAACCCCATCATACATAATCTTAAAATGATTAACCGCTTCATTTGGTTTATTTAGAAATCTTAATGCTAACCAACCAGCATGCCATTCAGCTTCTGCAAGATTTCCACTATCTACAACTCCATGATTGGTCATTAAATTATAAGCTTCTTCAAATCTTTTTTTATTAATTCTACTTCTTGCAATGATAAATTTTTCTTTAAACCAGAGATCTGGCTTAACTAGTAATTTTGGATCTTGTGGCAATTGATTGATAATTTCTAAAGCACTATCGTACCTTCCTCTTTTTCTTCTCCATTTAGCCCTATCGAATTGTAATCCAATATCATTTTTAAATTGAGGAGGCACTTTTGCTATTGCACTATCAACCCCATAAGATCTGGTCATTAAGGCAAATCTTGCAAAATAAAGTTCTTTATGACCTTTGGGCAGGTATCTTAAAGTTCGTCTCAATTCATAAAAATCCTGTTCCCATGCTAAATAATTTGCTCTTTCAATATAATCTTGTGAAGTAAGCAGATATTTAAATTTCTTATTAAGATATCTATGTTCATCACTACTTAAATTTGCAGTTTTAAAACCTTCTGCAATAAGATCGTGTGCTTTTTTTTGATCACCCCTAGTTAAAAAAGCTTCACCTAATTTAATTTTTCCATAACCACTTAAAGGTTCTTGTTTTTCAAAAAACTTTATTACTTCTTTAGGTTTAACATTTTTAAAATTAATTTTATGCTCAGCCAGATATCTTAGTCTATTTATTCTTGGCCAATCAGGATGTTTATTTATAAATTTTCTATAATCTTCAAAATTTAACTGATTTATGGGTTCCTTTAAGTACATCCAGGTCACTAAAGTATTTAGCAATTTGGATCTAGATTTACGAACCTCTTTCATTGCAGAGTTCCATCTTTTTCTTTTTATTAATCCAAATGTTTTTTGAGCAATTAAAAAATCTTTAGATGATAAGATTTTTGATTTTTTTTTAGATATTCCTAAATCCAATGGTTTTTTCAAAGGAATAATTTGGTTTGATACAGTAAATTCTTCTTTCGGTGGCTCTTTTGTCTTTTCTTTAATTATCTCTTTTTTGATCGTTTGTTGTTTTTTAATATTATTTACATTTTGATTTGTGGTTTCTTTAGGTTTAATTATTTTTGGAATTACTTTTTTAACAGGTTTTCTAACTGGTTTTTTAGCAGGTAATGTTTGTTCAGTTATGAACTCTTTAGGTTTTGGTTCTGGTACAATCAACCTAGCGAATGAATTGCTTGATATTGACAGAATTGCTGTCAGACAAATCAATAATTTCAGTAAAGTTTTCACTTTAATCATTTAATAATTCTATATATAAATATTTCAAATTTACTAACTATGTTTAAAGGTTCTATAACAGCTTTAGTGACCCCATTTAAGGGCAATAATTTAGATCTAGATGCCTATGAAAAATTTATAGATTTTCAAATTTCAAATGGCACTAATGGAATCGTGCCTTGTGGCACAACTGGTGAGTCGCCAACAATAAGTCACGAAGAGCATAAAATGTTAATAGAGACAGCTATAAAATCTTCTAATGGTAGAGTTCCTGTAATTTCAGGTACAGGATCAAATTCAACAGAAGAAGCGGTTGAGATGACAAGATTTGCTGAAAAAGCAAAATCTGATGCCGCGTTAATTGTAACACCTTATTATAACAAACCAACACAAGAAGGCCTTTATCAGCATTATAAGAAAATAAATGATAACTGTGGTATCCCAATCATCATATACAATATACCTGGTAGGTCTGTGGTTGATATGAGCGTTGATACGATGGCAAGATTGTACGAATTAAAAAATATTATTGGCGTTAAAGATGCTACAGGAGATCTTGATAGAGTTACACAGCAAAAAAATAAAATGGGTAACGATTTTCTATTACTTTCAGGGAACGATGAAAACACTTATGAATTTAATAAACTTGGTGGCGTTGGTTGTATTTCTGTGTCTGCAAACGTAGCACCAAAAATGTGTTCAGATTTCCACAAACTATGTAATTCAAATGAATTTGACAAAGCAAAGTCTCTGTTTGACAAATTGCTGCCTTTACATGATGTCATGTTTGTAGAAAGCAATCCTGTCCCAGCAAAGTATAGTTTAAGTTTAATGCAAATGATGTCCGAGGAAGTTAGGCTTCCTTTGGTAACTGCTGAAAAATCTTCAAAAGAGAAAATTAAAGCTGTTTTAAATAGTTTATCATTAATCTAATGAATAAAAAAAAACCTTCTAGCAACATTGTTGCTCAGAATAGAAAAGCAAGTTTTAATTATTTTTTTGAAGACACTTTGGAGGCTGGAATTGAACTTTTGGGCTCTGAAGTAAAATCATTAAGAGCAGGTAAAGGAAGTATTGCAGACTCATATGCATTAGATAGTGAGGGTGAAATTTATTTACACAACTCATATATTCCAGAGTACAAACAAAGCAGTTACAACAATCATGATCCTAGAAGATTAAGAAAGCTTTTGTTAAATAAAAAAGAAATAAATAAAATTATAGGAAAAATAAATAGAGATGGATTTACCGTTGTACCAACAAGGGTTTATTTCAATTCCAAGGGTATTGCTAAGATTAATATTGCTATCGCTAAAGGAAAAAAGCAACATGATAAAAGGTTAACTAAAAAGCAAAGAGATTGGAATAGAGAAAAATCTCGAGTATTTAGAAAATCAAGTTAATGAAAATTTTAGCATTAGGTTCAAATTTACCTTATAAAAACCACTCACCCGAAAATATCATAAATTTAGCTTATGAATTTTTATTAAAAAAAAAAATAAAAATTTTAAAAAAATCACATATCTATTTATCTGAAGCATATCCAAATAAAAATGATCCGAAATTTTGTAATTCAGTAATATCAATTGAAACTGATTTAAAACCTATTGATTTGTTAGATAAAATTTTAGAGGTAGAAAAGGAATTTGGAAGAGTAAGAGAAATTAAAAATAGCCCCAGGACGTTGGATATTGATATTATTTGTTATAACGATTTAATTGTAAATGAAGAAGAAATTACAATCCCTCATCCAAGCTTACATAAACGGGCATTCGTCCTTTTGCCTTTAAGAGATATAGATGAAAATTGGAGGCATCCAGTTCATTTAAAAACTATTTTACAGTTTATTAAAGAATTTAATACCAATGAATTAAATAAAGTTAAAAAAATAATATAAAAATGTTATAAAGAAATATGTCTGAGGCTACGCAATTAATACAAAAAATAAAATCCTATAACTCATATGTTGATGAGAATGTAATTAAAAACGCATATAAGTATGCAGCAGATGCGCACAAAACTCAAAAAAGACATTCAGGAGATCCTTATATTAGTCATCCTTTAGCAGTAGCAAATATTCTTGCAGAGTTAAAATTAGATGGACCAACAATTACCACCGCACTTTTGCATGATACAATTGAAGATACAAAAACAACTTATGAAGAAGTAAAAAAAATATTTGGTGAAGAAATAGCCGAGTTGGTTGATGGTGTTACAAAAATATCAAAATTAGAAGCAGAGAAAAAAAATCTTACAGCAGGTGATAATTTTAGAAAATTAATATTAGCAACCTCTAAAGATATAAGAGTTTTATTGGTCAAATTAGCAGATCGATTGCATAATATTAGAACGATCAATTCAATTAGTAATAAAGAAAAAAGAGAACGTATTGCAAGAGAAACGATGGAAATTTATTCACCATTAGCTGAGAGAATGGGGATGCATAAAGTACGTGATGAACTTGAGGATAAGTCGTTTGAAATATTAAATGATGAAGCAAGATCACTGATTACAAATAGAATACAAGAAATAGCACCGAGTAGAATTAAAATTTTTAATGAAGTAAAAAATGAAATTAAAAGTATTTTAATAGATAATAGTATAGATGCTGAAATAATTGGAAGAGAAAAGACGCCTTTTTCTATATGGAGAAAAGTAAATGAAAAAAGAGTTTCTCTTGAGCAAATTACAGATTTAATTGGTTTTCGAATTATCACAAAAAACGTGATGGATTGTTACAAATCTTTAGGTGTTTTTCATAACAAATGGAGCGCCGTACCTGGTAGATTTAAAGATTATATTTCAACACCTAAATCAAACAAGTATCAATCTATTCATACAACTATAATTGGGCCAAAAAAACAAAGAGTAGAAATTCAAATCAGAACTCAAGAAATGAATGAATATGCAGAGAGAGGTGTCGCAGCTCACTGGTTGTATAAAAAAAATGAAAATGTAGATAAAAAAAATAGTTATGAATATTCGTGGCTAAGTGATTTGGTTGAGTTATTGGAGTCGGGTGAAAATCCTGAGCATTATTATGAATATACAAAGTTACAATTATATTCTGATCAAGTTTTTTGTTTTACACCTAATGGTGCTGTTATTAGGTTGCCAAAAAAAGCTACACCAATAGATTTTGCGTATGCTGTTCACACTGACCTAGGCGATACATGTACGGGGTGTAAAATTAATGGAAAAAATTCTCCACTACAAACACATTTAAGAAATGGTGATCATGTAGAAATTTTAAGCTCTACAAAAAAATCACCTTCGTATCATTGGCTATCTTATGCAAAAACTGGAAAAGCTAGAAGTGCAATTAGAAGATATTGGCATGATAAGCTGCCTGTACAAAATGAGAAAAAAATTCACAAATCGAGTATTTGGGTTCTATTGAGTCATAAGGCTGGAACGCTTGGTGAGATTTGTACATTAATAGGGAAACATAAGTGCAACATATTTAATGTTGAGCTTGTTGATAAAAAAGAGGATTTCTTAAGTTTTATATTTGATGTTGAGGTTAAAAATCTTAAAGATTTTACAAATTTAATATCTGAATTAAAAGTTAGATCAATTAATTTTAAAATTATTAGGAATAGAAAATCAAGCTAATGTTAACTGAAGATGAAACAATTTCAATTTTAAAAAAAACAAATTCATTATTAGAAGGTCATTTTATACTTTCCTCAGGTTTAAGAAGTGAAAAATATTTACAATGTGCACAGTTAATGATGCATGCAGAACTTGCTGAAAAAATTTGTAAATCACTTGCAGAAAAAATAAATAAAGAAAACATTGAATTCGATTTAATCGCATCACCTGCAATTGGTGGAATAATTGTAGGTTATCAAGTTTCAAGATTTTTAAATGTGCCAAATATATTTGTTGAGAGGGTAGATAACGTGTTCAACTTAAGAAGAGGGTTTGACTGTAAAGAAAAAAAAGTTTTGATTATTGAAGATGTTATAACTACAGGAAAATCAAGTATGGAGTGTGCTAAATGTTTAGAAAATTTGGGTGCAATTATATCAGGATATGCCTGCATTGTTGATCGTTCATCAGGCAGCTCAAAAATTAAAAAAATTATTTCACAGATTAGTTTTGATATTCCAACATTTTCAGAGGAAAATTTACCTTCACATTTAAAAAAAATTAAAGCAATAAAGCCTGGCAGCAGGAAAATATAAAATGAAAACTAAACTTGGAGTCAACATAGATCATGTTGCAACATTAAGAAATGCAAGGGGAGAAGGTCATCCTGATATATTAGATGCTGCCAATGAAATTATAAAAAACGGTGCGGATTCAATCACGATACATGTAAGAGAAGATCAAAGACATATCAAAAAGACAGATGCACTAATCTTAAAAAAAAAAATAAAAAAACCGATTAACTTAGAGATGGCACCAACTATAGATATGTTAAATTTTGCTATAAAACTAAAACCTAAATATGTTTGTATAGTTCCAGAAAAAAGGAGAGAGGTTACTACCGAAGGTGGTTTAAAATTGTCCCAAAAAAATCTTAAGTTCATTATTAAAAAATTAAAAAGTAAAAATATTGAAGTTTCGCTTTTTATAAATCCAAGCGCAAAAGATGTTATAAGATCTAATGAATTAAATTCTGATGCAATTGAAATTCATACCGGCATGTTTTCTGCTGCTATTAAAAAAAAGAACAAGTTAAAAATTGAAAAAGAATTTAATAAAATCAAAAAATGTAAAATTGAATGCGATAAAACTAAAATGAAATTTAATGTTGGGCACGGTCTGACCTATCACTCTGCGAAATATTTAAAAAAAATAAACAATATAAATGAATATAATATTGGACATTTTATAATAGGCGAAAGTCTTTTTTGTGGATTTTCTAAAATAATAAAGAAATTTAAGAAAATTATTAATTAGATATGTTTGTTCTTGGTGTTGGAAATGATCTTGTTAATATTAAAAGAATTGAAAAAGTATTTGTAAAAAATAAATCAAAATTTATTAAAAAAATATTTAACCCAATAGAAAATGTCCCAAGGAATGTATCGCCAGAGTTTATAGCCAAAAGTTTTGCAGCCAAAGAGGCATTTTCAAAAGCCATTGGTACAGGTATTGGCAAAACAATAAAATTTACTGATATTATTGTAAGCAGAAACAAGTTGGGCGCACCTAAAATTAAATTAAGTAAATCTGCTCAAGTTAAAGTTAATAAAAAATTAAAAGTTAAAAAGACTAGATATTTTATATCAATTAGTGATGATTATCCTTTTGCTTTTGCCACTGTTATTATAACGAATTAACCTAATATGAAAAAAAAAATTATAGAAAATTTTAAAACATTAATTATAGCCTTAATACTAGCTATTATTATTAGATCATTAATAATCCAGCCATTTTATATTCCATCATCATCTATGGAAAATACACTTTTAATTGGAGATCGATTATTTGTTACAAAATATACATATGGATACAGTAGGCATTCCTTTCCTTTCAGTCTAAAAATTTTAAATAAACGAGTTAAGTATAATGAACCTGAAAGAGGAGATGTAATTGTTTTTAAAACACCAGCAGATAATCGAACTGACTATATCAAAAGATTGATTGGAAAACCTGGTGATGAAATTCAGTTTATTAATGGTGACCTTTATTTAAACAAAATAAAAATTGAAAAAGAATTTGTTAGAAAAGATAAAGTTTTTTGTGGTAGAGAAATAGTTGAGGTGAATATTTATAAAGAAAAAATTACTAAAGATAGCAAATATGAAATTGCATATTTTATTCAAGACTCAATGATAGATACTGATCCTTATGTAGTTCCAGATGAACACTTTTTCTTTTTAGGTGATAATCGAGATTGCTCTAAAGACAGCAGGTTTTTAATGAGCGTAGGTTATGTTGAGAAAGATAATTTAGTTGGTAAAGCAAGGTTTTTATTTTTTTCAAATAATTCAGATATTGGTAATTTATTTACTTTTTGGAAATGGCACAAATCAATTAGATTTAATAGAATTTTAAAGAAAATTATTTGATGAAATTAAATAATATTAATCAAATTGAAAAAATTTTAGGTATCAAATTTTCAAATAAAATTCTTTTAGAGCAAGCTTTTACTCATAAAAGCAAATCTATAAATATAGGTAGAAATAATGAAAGATTAGAATTTTTGGGTGATAGAGTATTAGGACTTGTTATTGCTGATTATTTAAATGACAAATATCCCAAAGATTCAGAGGGAGTTTTAGATAAAAAATTAGCATCCCTTGTTAACAAGGAAACCTGCTCAAAGACAATTTCTAACTTAAAAATTGATCAATTTTTAAATTTAAGCATAGCTCAAAAAAAAAACAAAGCAGGCAATAGAAAAATCCTTGGTGATCTTTGTGAGTCTATTATAGGTGCTGTATTTTTAGATAAAGGTTTTGATCAAACTAAAAAATTTATTTTAAAAATATGGAAGGAAAACTTAAAAAATACTTCTAGTGTAATAATTGATCCAAAAACAAAATTGCAAGAATATTCACTAAAATTATATAAAAAATTACCTGAGTATAAATATATTTCAAATACTGGGCCGTCTCATAAGCCCAATTTTAAAGTTTCAGTTTCTATTGAAAAAACAAAAAATTTTATAGGAATTGGAAGTTCTAAAAAAAATGCCGAAACTATAGCTGCAAAAAAACTTTTAGAATTTTTAAAAATAAAATAATGAAAACTTCTTATGTTGCTTTAACTGGACCTACAAACTCTGGAAAATCAACTTTGCTCAATTGTTTTGCGAACAAAAAGGTATCTATCGTATCTAAAAAAATTCAAACTACTAATTTTAATATTGAATTTTCTTTGATTTATAAAAATAACCAAATAATTTTTATTGATACACCGGGTTTTTATAAAGACCGAATAAATGATAATTTTTTAAGAGAAGCACTTTTGTCTTTTGATAGAGCCGATATTGTTATCTTTATTTTAGATATAAATAATAAATTTAGACATTTAGACAAAATAAAAGACAATATAGATAAAATTAAAAAAAAAATTCTTGTCTTTAACAAAATTGATCAAGTGGATAATACAGAAATTTTAAAAAAGATTAAAGAAGTTGATTTTTTAAATAAATTCGATGAAATTTTTTATATATCTGCATTAAAGAAAAAAAATACTGGTAAAATTTTAGATTTTATAGAAAAAAATTCTATTAAAGTTTCTAAAAAGTTTACAAAAAAAATTAGCAAAGAAAAATTTTTTTCAGAAATTACAAGAGAGGCTCTTTTAAATTATACGCATAAAGAAATTCCTTATAAATCATTAATTGTAACTAATAATATCAAATCTGGTAAATATTTAACTATAAACCAAACAATTATTGCAAAAACAGAAGCGCATAAAAAAATCATTATAGGAAAAAACGGAGGTTTAATAAAAAAAATTGGTATTTATTCAAGACAACAACTTGAAAAAATAATGAAAAAAAAAGTAAATCTTTTTCTAAAAGTAAAAATATCTAAAACAAAATAAAATGCGTTGGAGTGATATAGGTTTTATAGTTTCAAAGTCACTAACAAAAGAAAATTCATCTATTATAAAAATTTTTACCAAAGAGCATGGATGCTACCCTGGTATTATTTACGGCAGCTCATCAAAAAAAATAAAACCAAATCTAGAACTTGGAAACAAGGTAAAAATTAGTTACAATTCAAGAAGTGAAGATGCATTAGGTTATTTCTCTATTGAATTAATCGAAAATATATCGATTAAATTATTTAATGACAATGTTAAATTAAATTTATTGCTAGCATCGATAGAAATTATATCCAAAGTAATGCCTGAAAGACAAAGTTATAAAGATTGTTTTGATGAATATGATTTTTTTATAAAATCATTAAATAATGATAGTCTAAAACCTTACCTAGTTTGGGAATATAATTTTTTAAAAAATATTGGATATGGAGTAGATTTAAGCCAAGATGAATATGATAAAAATTTAAAAAACCTTTTAACTAAAAATAATACAGATTTTACGTTTAATGATTTAAAATTGATTTATAATCTTAACACTGAAATAATAAATAATAGATTAGTTGAAGCAATTAATATATCTAATTTTAAAAACAGACTCAAAATTCATAAATATTTAAATGAGTAAAAATATTATAAAAGACGAGCTCCAAAATCAGTTTGCCAAAAAATATTTGGCATATGCGTTATCAACCATTACTCAAAGAGCCTTACCAGATGTAAGGGATGGGCTCAAACCAGTTCATAGAAGATTAATTTATGCTATGTATTTATTAAATTTAAAACCAAGTTCTCAATTTAAAAAATCTGCAAGAGTTGTTGGTGATGTTATTGGAAAATTTCACCCTCATGGAGACCAGTCGGTCTATGATGCTCTAGTTAGATTGGCTCAAGATTTTTCTGCACGTTATCCTTTAGTTGATGGACAAGGAAATTTTGGAAATATAGATGGAGATAATGCAGCTGCTATGCGTTATACAGAAAGTAAATTAACAAAAGTTTCTGAGCTGTTACTTAGTGATATTGAAGAAGATACTGTTAATTTTAAAAAGACTTATGATGGAGAATTAGAAGAGCCAGAAATTTTACCATCCCAATTTCCCAATATTTTAGCAAACGGATCATCTGGAATAGCTGTTGGTATGGCAACATCTATACCGCCACATAATGTCCAAGAAATTTGTGAAGCAATCATTCATTTGAATAATAATTCAAATGCAACAGTTCGTGATTTATTAAAATTTATTAAAGGTCCAGATTTTCCAACAGGTGGTATTTTAAATGAAAATAAAAAAGAAATATTCAAAGCATATAATACTGGGCGTGGTTTTTTTGAATTAAAGTCTAAATATAAAATTGAAGACTTGGGTAGGGGGTTATATCAAATTGCAATAACAGAAATCCCTTACTTGGTTAACAAATCCAAACTAATTGAAAAAATTGCAGCAATTATAATCAATAAAAAAAACAAACTATTAGATCATGTAAGTGATGAATCTGATGAAAAAATTAGAATTGTATTAAGACCCAAAAATAGAAATGTTGATCCTAAAGATTTAATGAATTCTTTATTTGAGCAAACAGAACTAAAAAATAAATTTTATTTAAATATGAATGTTTTAAATGAAAAGAGTCAACCTAAGGTTATGAATTTAAAAGAATTATTAAATTCATTACTTAAACATAGATATATTATTTTAATTAATAAGATTAATTATCAACTTAATAAAATCAAAAAAAGGTTAGAAATTCTAAAAGGTTTTTTAATTGTTTATAAAAATTTAAATCAAATAATAAAAATTATTAGAAACTCTAAAGATCCCAAAAAAATATTAATAAACAAATACAGACTAACGCTCATTCAAGTCGATGCAATATTAGAAATGAGGTTAAGAAATTTAAAAAAAATTGAAGAAATTGAGATCAAAAAAGAATTTAAAGATCTAGAACAAAAAAAGAAAAGATTAATTAAAATTTTAAAATCTAAATCTTTACAAAGAAATGAGATTAATAATGAGTACAATCAAATCATAGAAAAATTTGGCAATAATTCATCATATGGATTAAGAAGATCGGTTTTAGAAAAATTTGAAGAAATATCTGAGGACGAGTTAGAGTCAAAATTAGAAGTTATCGAAAGTATAAATATCTCTTTAATAAATTATCAATACTTAAAAGCAAGAAAGGGAACATTTAAATTTAATAGTGATAAACAAGATAAAAATTTAAATTTAATTATCAATTGCAAATCCAGTAATCAAATTTGTTTAATATCTAATTTAGGTAAATCATACGTCTTAAATTGCGCTAATTTAAAATTTGGTTCATCTATAGGAGTGCGAATTTCATCATATATAAAACTAAAAGAAAATGAAAAAATTATAGATGCTTTTGTTTACAAGGAAGAAAATAAAATTCTTGTTGGATCAAAAAATGGATATGGTTTTTTGATATCAGCTGTAGACCTTTATAGCAATCAACGATCAGGAAAAAAATTTTTTAATTTAAAAAAAAATGATGAAATAACCTCTGCTTGCAATGTAAATGAAAAAAACAAAAAGTATGTTGCCATATTTATAAATAGTGACTTGATAGAAAAATTATTGATTTTCAATTTAAAAGAAATCCCAACTTTAAAAAAAGGTTCTGGAGTAATTTTATTTAAATCAAAAAATTCTTATTTGAATTCAATTTATGCTCTAAATGAAAAGTTTACTTTTGAGGATTATTCAAAAAATATTGAAGTTTTAAGTAAAAATATGAATAGTTATGTATCTAAACGAGGAAAGTCAGGTAAATTGATAAAAAGAAAAATTAGAAACAAATTTTTTAGAGGGTTTGAGGAAAATTATATTTTTTAATGCTTACAGAAAAACGCAGCAGAAGCTTAATAAAAACATTGACATGGAGAATTGTTGCTTCAATTGATACTTTTTTGATATCTTGGCTAGTCAGCGGGAAAGTTTCTATAGGTGTTACAATTGCCTCATTAGAAATTATTACTAAACTTGTAATATATTATTTTCATGAGCGCGCCTGGGATAAAATAAAATGGGGAAAATATGATAACAAAATATAAAAATGCCTTATCTAATTATCCAACAGGTATATTTTGTGTTTTTTCCAAAGATAAAAAAGAGAAATATAACTGCATTATAGTTAATTCTTTTTCATCTGTTTCTTTAAAACCACTATTGGTTTTGTGGTGTCTGGATAAAAAATCAAGCAAATTAAACTTTTTTAGAAAATCTAAAAATCAAATTATTGCTCTTTTAAGTGAGGATCAAAAAAAAATAGTAAAAAAATATGCCTATGCAAATAAAAATCTAAATGAAATTGAATTAAGCAATATATTAAAAAAATCTATTTTTTCACTAAATTGTAAAAAGGTTAAAGAAATTATTGCAGGAGATCATTTTGTAATCTTTTTAAAGGTTTTAAAAATTTCAGATATACGAAAAGTTAAACCAATAATTTATTATAAAAAAAAACTTGTGACAATTTAATGCTAGTAACTTCTGATAATTATTGTACTTAGATTTTAAACAATTATATATGTTATTGCCTTGAATAAAAAGCTTATTACAAACGCTGTTCTGATTTCCTCTGACCATGCAGGTTTTAATCTTAAAGAAATTATAAAAAAATATTTAATTTCAAAAGATTTTAAAGTTCAAGATTTAGGCCCTTATAATAATAATTCAGTAGACTACCCAGATTATGCTAAAAAATTATCTAAAAAAATAAATGATAAAAAATTTGGTATTTTAATTTGTGGCACAGGTATTGGTATGTCAATCATGGCGAATCGATATAAAAAGATTAGAGCTTCCCTAGTTTTTAATACAAAAACAGCTAAATTAGCTAGAGAACATAATAATGCTAATATATTAGTTTTAGGTTCTAGGGTGACAAATAAAAATAATGCTTTAAAAATAGTAAATGTTTTTTTTAAAACATCTTTTTTAAAGGGAAGGCACTTAAGAAGGGTAAAAAAATTTAAAAATGTCTAAAGAATTTAAAGTTGATAACAGTTTTTTTGAACAATCTTTAAAAGATAGAGATCCGGATATCTATAACTCTATAGTCGAGGAGTTAGATCGACAAAAAAATCATTTAGAATTAATCGCTTCAGAAAATATTGCATCCAAAGCTGTTATAGAAGCACAAGGATCTGTATTAACAAATAAGTATGCTGAGGGGTATCCTGGCAAAAGATATTATGGCGGATGCGAATTTGTAGACAAATCTGAGAACTTAGCAATTGAAAGAGCAACTAAATTGTTCAATGTCAAATATGCAAATGTCCAACCGCACTCAGGTGCACAAGCTAATGGAGCTGTATTTCTAGCTTTATTGAAACCTGGTGACACAATTTTAGGTATGGGTATCGATCAAGGAGGACACTTAACTCATGGCGCTCCTCCTGCGCAATCTGGAAAATGG
Organism: Candidatus Pelagibacteraceae bacterium; assembly: GCA_038110645.1. Taxonomy (GTDB): domain Bacteria; phylum Pseudomonadota; class Alphaproteobacteria; order Pelagibacterales; family Pelagibacteraceae; genus HIMB114. The sequence continues at coordinate 77 of JAYNJZ010000016.1, read as the reverse complement.
TTTAATGCTATTGCATATGGTGTAGATAAAAAAACAGGATTGTTAGATTATTCTCAGGTTAAAAAATTAGCAGAAGA
>JAYNJZ010000015.1:1533-19244 GCA_038110645.1 Candidatus Pelagibacteraceae bacterium | reverse complement strand
TTAGGCGCTACTGACATGATAAACACTCCTCATAATCTGTTGTTTGTTGGTTTTCTTGATTTTTTTGCTTTTTAGTTTTAGCAAAACTTGTATTCACGACTTCGGCACGTTGAATTGATTTTGATCTACAATAATAAAGGCTTTTTAAACCTTTTTTCCATGCTTGATAATGAATCTGGTGTAAGTCTTTTTTATGAATATCCGCAGGTATAAATACATTTAAAGATTGAGCTTGAGAAATGTAAGGTGTTCTATCTGCAGAGTGATCGATCAACCATCTTTGGTCAATTTCAAATGCAGTTTTGAATACATCTTTTTCATCTTGAGATAAGAAATCTAAGTGCTCAACCGAACCTTGGTTTGTTGTAATTGATGACCATACTTCATTGGTATCCTGATTATATTTTTGTAAAACTTTTTTAAGATATTTGTTTCTTACATTAAAAGATCCTGAAAGAGTTTTATGAGTATAACTGTTTGCAGCAACCGGTTCTATTCCTGGAGAAGCTCCACCACAAATTATTGATATTGATGCTGTTGGAGCAATTGCAGTTTTATTTGAGAATCGTTCGTTGATACCGTATTCTGCAGCATCTGGACATGGCCCTCTTTCTTCTGCTAATTTTTTTGAAGCTGCATTAACTTCTTTATCAATATACTGAAACATTTTTTTATTCCAAACTTTAGCCATTACTGATTCAATTGGTAACATATGTCTTTGCATATATGAGTGAAAACCCATTACACCAAGTCCTACACTTCTTTCTCTCATAGCAGAATATTTTGCATCATTGAAAGAATCTGGCGCACGATTAATAAAGTCTGTTAAAACATTATCTAAAAATCTCATAATGTCTTCGATAAAACCTGGTTCATCTTTCCACTCATCATAATTTTCTAAATTTAATGATGACAGACAACAAACTGCAGTTCTGTCTTTTCCATACTTATCAATTCCAGTTGGTAAGGTAATCTCGCTACATAAATTAGAAGTCTTAACAGTTAAGCCGGCAAGCTTATGATGTTGTGGTATCATTCTATTAACAGTATCAATAAAAACAATATATGGCTCTCCAGTTTCAACTCTTGCAGTTAATAATCTAATCCATAAATTTCTCGCTTTAATTGTTGATTGAACTGTTCCATCGTAAGGACTTTTTAGTGCCCAATCATCATCTGTTTCGACTGCTCTCATGAATGCATCTGTTACAAGAACGCCATGATGTAAATTTAAAGCTCTTCTATTTGGATCTCCACCTGTTGGTCTTCTCATTTCGATAAATTCTTCTATTTCTGGATGGTCAATTGGTAAATAACAAGCAGCTGAACCTCTTCTTAAAGAACCTTGACTGATTGCAAGTGTTAAAGAATCCATCACTTTAATAAAAGGAATGATGCCAGATGTTTTTCCTACTCGACCAACTTTTTCTCCAATTGATCTTAAGTTTCCCCAGTAACTTCCAATACCACCGCCTTTAGCAGCTAGCCAAACATTTTCGCTCCAAAGATTTACAATACCGTCTAAAGAATCTGATGCTTCATTTAAAAAACATGAAATCGGCAACCCTCTTGATGTACCAGCATTAGATAAAACTGGGGTTGCTGGCATAAACCAAAGTTTAGAAATATAATTATACAATCTTTGAGCATGAAGATTATCGTCGGCATAAGTTGCAGCTACTCTTGCAAATAAATCTTGGTAAGATTCATTTTCGCTCAAGTATCTATCTGTTAAAGTTGCTTTACCAAAGTCAGTTAGGTTTGAGTCTTTTGATCTATCGATTTTAATTGTTATTCCTTTTTCATTTTGAAATAATTCTGTGTCATTAGATAAGCTAAATAAGTCAGGTCTCTTTAAATCAGCTTCAATTTTGCTTGATTTTTCAACAATTTTATCTTTATTTTCTTCCAAAGCAGTTTTAATTGCCAGAGCGATGTTTTCTTGCATTTTTTAGCCTTTTTGTTACGTTTTTATGTAAAAACAACTATATGTTGTGTATTAAAAAACTCAATATACTAATTGTATGTCCCAAACAAGAGAACATAATATGAACTTATAAAAAAATCAATAAGAAAATAAAGGCCTGTTAATTATTGCCTTTAAAAAGAAGTGCTAATTCATTAATGATTTCCTATGTCTGATTCTTCTGTCCACATTAATCACAATGGATTTAGAGAATATGATGCTAGATGGCTATATCCTGACGATATTAATTTAGCAGGAATTAAAAACTTGGGTCACGGATTGGGCTCTCAAATTATTTCAACAATAAAAAAACAGAATCCAACAGTTGTAGTTGGGCATGATTATAGATCCTATAGTGAAGAAATTAAAAATGCTTTATCCGAAGGTTTAATTTCCGCAGGGTGTTATGTTGAAGATTTGGGTTTATCGTTATCACCCATGGCTTATTTTGCTCAATTTGAATTAAATGCAGATGGAGTAGCAATGGTTACTGCCAGTCATAACGAAAATGGATGGACTGGAGTTAAAATGGGAATTGAAAAAGGTTTAACTCATGCACCAGAAGAAATGCAGGAATTAAAAGAAATTGTTTTAAATAAAAAATTTATAAATGGAAAAGGAAGTATTAAAAAAATAGAAAACTTTATTGATGTTTATAAAAAAAATTTAATTTCTAAAAACAAAATTGAAAAAAAAATTAAAGCAGTTGTTGCTTGTGGTAATGGAACTGCAGGAATATTTGCTCCTGATATTTTAAGAGGCATCGGTTGCGAAGTCATTGAAATGGATTGTAATTTAGATTTTACATTTCCTAAATATAACCCAAATCCAGAAGATCTTGAAATGCTTCACGCTATTTCAAAAACTGTAAAAGAAAATAAAGCTGATGTCGGTTTTGGTTTTGATGGTGATGGAGATCGTGTTGGGGTAATTGACAATAATGGAGAAGAGATTTTTTCTGATAAAATTGGTTTGCTAATTGCTAGAAACTTAGCTCCTCAATATCCTAATTCTAAATTTGTAATTGATGTAAAATCAACAGGATTATTTTCTAAAGATGAAATATTAAAAAAAAATAACTGCGAAACGATTTTATGGAAAACTGGTCATTCGCATATCAAAAGAAAAGTAAATAAAGAAAAAGCTTTAGCTGGTTTTGAAAAAAGTGGTCACTTCTTTTTTAATCAACCATTAGGTCTTGGTTATGATGATGGAATTAATTCTGCAATACAAGTTTGTCATCTATTAAATAATCAAAATAAAAAAATGAATGAAATTATTAATGAACTTCCTAAAACATATCAAACCCCTACGATGGCACCTTATTGTAAAGATGAAGAAAAATATGATGTTGTAAATAATTTGGTAAATATATTTAAAAAATATAAAGAAGATAAAGTTTTAATTGACGGTGAAGAAATAAAAGAAATCCTAACCGTTAATGGGGTTAGATTTTCTCTTAGTGATGGATCATGGGGTTTGATCAGAGCTTCGTCTAACAAACCTTCTTTAGTAGTTGTAACAGAAAGTCCAACTTCAGATGAAAGAAAAAAAGCAATTTTTGAATTCATCGATAAAAATTTACAGGAAACAGGAAAAATTGGAGAATACGATCAAAAAATTTAATTAAATAATTTTTTTAATTTAATTAAAACTTTTTCCAACTCTCTTTTTGAATAAGGTTTTGGTTTTGTTACCCAAACTGGTAGGGGCCATGTTGGATCTTTTTTATGTCTTGGAATAACATGAATATGTAATTGCGGTATAATATTACCGACCTTCTCGACGTTTAAATTGACACATTTAAAATTATTTTTCATTTTTTTACTACAATATTGAATTTCATCTAATAACTTTATTTGATTTGATTTTGAGAGGTCTAAAATCTGCGATACACCTTGTTTTTTTGGTATTAGCATAATCCAAGGAAATTTTGAATTATTGTGCAATCTAACTTGGCATAATTTAAGATCAGTTACATAAAAACTAGTTTTTAAAAATTTGTTATTCAGTTTAAATTTCACGCAACAATTCCTGATTTTAAAAAACCCTCAATCTCTTCATCCTTGTAACCAAATTGTTTTAATATTTCATTTGTATGCTGACCAAAGTTAGGGGCCCCTCTACTAATGTCCCCATTGGTATCTGAAAATTTTATTGGCATGCCTATTGCTTTTGATTTTCCTGCCTTTTTATTATCAACTTCAATAATCATTTTTCTATCAATCGTATGTGGATCTTTATGCATGTCCGTTATCGAATTAATAGGCCCACACGGCAAACCTTTATCATCAAATATCCTAATCCATTCTGTAGAAGTTTTTTTTAAAAATTCTTCCTGTAAAATTGGCACAAGATCGTTTAAATTTTTCATTCTACTATTATTATCTTTAAAACGATCATCTTCTTGAAGGTCAACTCGATTAATTGAATTTAGTAAATTCATCCAATTATTCTGGTTGGATGCACCAATCGTTATCCAATTATCTTTTGTTTTAAAAGCTTGGTATGGAGCCGTTAGAGGATGTGCAGATCCTAAAGGTCCGGGTGATTTTCCAGTTGCACCAGCAATTGCAGACTGCCAATAAGTATGAACTATTCCAGCTTCATACAAAGATGTGTCTACTCTTTGTCCTTTGCCAGTTTTATTTCTATTTACTAAAGCAGCAAGAACGCCAGTAGCACCTAAAATACCAGCTGTAATATCTGTCAAAGGTGCACCAACTTTCATTGGTGGTTTGTCAGAACTTTCTCCAGTGATACTCATCAAACCAGTCATTCCTTGAGCAACCAAATCAAAACCTCCTTTGTCTGCATAAGGACCACTTCTACCATAACCTGATATTTCACATAAAATTATTTTTGGATTTATTTTTTTTAACTCATCATAACCAATTCCCAATTTTTCTAATGTACCTTTTCTAAAATTCTCAATTACAACATCAGAATCTTTTACCATTCGTTTAAAAATTTCTATCCCCTGCTTTTCTTTTAAATTTAAAGCCAAACCTTTTTTATTTCTATTCATCATCATGAATGCAGCAGATTCTCCATTAATGTCTGGGGGTAAAAATTTTCTGGTATCATCGCCACCTGTAGTTTTTTCAATTTTAATTACTTCTGCTCCAAGATCTGCAAGCATCAAACCGCAAGTTGGTCCTGCCATAATTTGAGCGAGCTCTAAAACTCTTATCCCTTCAATTGGTCCTGGCATTTACTTATTTTTAAATTTAGGTTTTGTTTTGGTTAAAAATGATTTGTAACCTATTTGAAAATCTTCTGTATCGTAACACTTATAACCTTTGTTATTTAGTGCTGATGTTACTTTTCCTTTTGAAATAATCTCTTTTGCAAATTCCTTATGCCATCTAGCGACTTTTGGCGCTCCATCACAAATTAATTCAGCTGCTTTATAAGCCTCTGTTTCAACAGAATGATCTGGTACTATACGATTAACTAAATTTTTTTCATACGCCTCTTTGGCATCCATAATTCTACCCTCTAAAAGAATTTCCATTGCAATTGAGTAATTAGTTACTTTTAATAAAGCTTCCAATTCTTTCGCTGCCATTGTTAAACCAAGCCTTTTTATAGGCACTCCAAACCTTGAGCTTTCTCCACAAATTCTGATATCGCAACAAGCTGCTATTTCCATGCCGCCTCCAACGCAAATACCTTCTATCAATGCTATCGTTGGAATTGGACAATCTTGGATAGCTCTTAAAGTTCCATGTAAATATACACCGTAAGCTTTGGCTAATTTGCTGTTAGATCTTTCTTTTTCAAATTCACCAATATCATTTCCTGGTGAGAAAGATTTTCCACCCTCGCCTCTTATTACAATACATCTCAAATCTTTATTTTTGCTTAATTTTTTAAAAACTGCGCCTAGCTCTTTCCACATCGGCTTAGTTAAAGCATTTAACTTTTCAGGACGATTAAGGGATACCTCTACAATATAATTATTTATCTTTTTTTGTTTTATCAAGTTCATTTATGATCTGTAAAAATACTCAACCAAAGTCATTGGGATAGCTGGTACATAAGTAACAAGAATTAAAAGTAATAATAATACTCCTATAAACATAATATTAGCTCTTGTTACCTCCCAAATATCAGCTTTTGCAACAGAACATGCGGTAACTAGTACGCTGGCTACAGGTGGTGTTTGTTGTCCAATGGCTAAATTTAAAGTTACAATAATACCAAAGTGCACAGGATCAATCCCAACAGCATTTACTAATGGCATAACAATTGGAACGGTTAAAATAATAGCAGCAGCTGAATGTAAAAATAATCCAATTATTAATAGGAAAACGTTTAAAATCATTAAAACAAAATATTTATTATTTGTTATACCAATAATCGATTGTGCAACTTTTTGTGGGATTTGCTCCACTGTTAAAAATTCACCCAACAAAACAGATGCGCCGACCAACAACATCACAACTGCAGTTTGTGTGGCTCCTTCAGATGCAGCTTTATAAAAACTTTTAAAATCTAATTCTCTATGAATAAAACCAATTAATAAAGCAGCTAATACAGCTAAGCCTGCTCCTTCGGTAGCTGTAACTATTCCGCCAAAAATTCCACCTAAAATAATTAAGGGCAAAGTAAATGCTAAAGAAGCTTCTTTTGCAGTCTTTTTTAAATTTTTAAAATCAAACGCTTCTTCAACTGGAAGATCTTTTTTTCTTGCATAAACATATGCTGCAAACATCATTAAAAATCCACCAAGTATACCAGGGATAATACCTGCAACAAAAAGTTGAACTACTGAACTTTGTGCCATCACAGCATATAGGATCATAGGTATGGATGGTGGAATTATAATTGCTAGTGAGGCAGAAGATGATGTGACTGCTGCCGAGAATGGTCCTGGATAACCTTTCTTTTTCATGGCAGGAATTAAAATTGATCCAAGGGCAGCAACGTCAGCTACTGCAGATCCTGAAATTTCAGCAAAGAACATTGACACAGCAATATTAATCATTGCCAATCCACCTTTTACAAATCCTACCAGGGCTGATGCAAATGCGATTAATCTTCTAGAAATTCCAGCAGTATTCATAATTGATCCTGCTAAAATAAATAATGGAATTGCAATTAACGGAAACTTCATAGTTCCATCATACAAAACGATTGCAGTATCAATTAAAAAAGATGGACCTTGATTTACTACCATCGCAAAAACAGTTGTGATTGCAATACCAATAGCAATGGGAACATTGATGCTTAATAAAAACAACAAAATAGAGAACATGATAAGTAACATCATAAGCTTACTTCTTTTCCTCCATTACTCTTCTCCTCCCACAATTTTTCCTTCCATCATTTGCTGGTAACTTTCTTTAAAATTTAAAGTTTCTGAAATAATAAAAAGGATTGAAGCAATCGGAATCACAGATTGTGCAAATGGTTGTGGAACCCACTCTAAAGTCGTTAAAGTTTCACCTTGAATAAGATACATAACTTTAAAACCGTAAAAAGTTAGCATCGCAAAAAATGCATATATAAAAAACTTCGAAACAAAAAATAAAATTCTTCTAATACCTAAAGGAAAAGATTTTAAAATACTTGGAACGCTTATATGTCCTCCTTTAAGAGCAGCATAAGCTGAACCATAATAAGTTAGCCAAGCTAACTGTACTGCTGCAACTTCATCATACCAAACTAAGGCACTTCCAGCCCACCTAAAACTTACTCCCATGATCACTACCGTTGCAAGAGCAATCATCATAATAAACAGAATTAGTTCTAAAAACTTATCGTACTTCTCTTTAAAAACTTCAATATTCATTAAAAAAAACCGGCCCTCGTTAAAGGGCCGGCTCCATTAATTAGTTTACTTAGCTAAACCAGAAACTTTTTTAATTAAAGCTTTTCCAGTTGGAACTTCGTCACCGAACTGTTTGTAAACAGCCGCGCTTCCTTTAACAAAAGCATCTCTGTTTGCAGTGTTAACTTTAACACCTGCATCTTTGATTACTTTTAATAAAGATACTTCAAGCTCTGCAGCTCTTTTATAAACAAATCCTTGAGTGTCTTGTGCTGCTTTTTCAACAATTTTTCTTACATCAGCTGGAACTTTGCTCCACTGATCTTTGTGAACAACAACATAAGCAGGAGTATAAACGTGATTACTTATAGATAAGTATTTTTGTACTTCCTGAAACTTAGCACTAGCAATCTGAGCATATGGATTTTCTTGTCCATCCATAGTTCCAGTTTTTAATGCAGTAAACACTTCTGAGAAAGCCATTGGAGTTGGGTTTGCTCCGTATGTTTGGAACATTTTAACTCTCCATTTTGACTTTGGAGTTCTAAGTTTAATACCTTTTAAATCAGAAGGTGTATTGATAGGTCTTTTGTTGTTTGTGATTTGTCTAAATCCATTTTCCCAAACAGCTAAAACCTTATAACCAGTTTTCTTCTCTAAATTTTTAAAGATGCCTGGTAAAACTTTTTTCTCAACAGCAGCCATGTGCTTTCTGTCTTTGATCATGTATGGCATATCAAATACACCAAATTCATCATGAACAGATGACATTACTGATGAAGGTAAAGAAAAATTAACAGTTCCTAATTTAACTTTTTGAAGCAACTGTTTATCTTTTCCTAATTGTGAAGATCCAAAAGTTGTGATCTTCGCTTTGCCGCCTAATCGTTTATTTGCTAATTTTGCAAAATGCTCAACCGATTCATGAAATAATGAGCCAGGTTTTCCAACGTGACCAAATTTTAATTCTAATGAATATGCAGATGAACTTATGAAAATTACTGATGCGATTAAAGCAACTATTTTGCTTAATGTTTTCATGTATTTTCCCCTATTAAATTTAAAGTAGTGTATTAAAAAAAATCAATTATTGCTACAGCAAATGAGCTTTAAAATGTGAGTTATTTTGACAGATAGTCTAATGCAGCCATTATTCCACCGGGCTTAAAAGGAATTCCAGATTTTTTTAAACCCATTTCGACACCTGATAATGTACCAGCTAACATTAAATCATTAAAATCACCCAGATGACCAATTCTAAAAACTTTTCCTTGGACTTTATTTAATCCGGTTCCCAAGGACATATTGTAATTATCCAGTATAACTTTTCGCAGTGCATCAGCATCATGTCCATCTGGAACCAAGACTGCTGTTAAAGAACTAGAATACTCTTTTGGATTTTTACAAAGTATTTCAAGTCCCCAAGCTTTAACCGCTAGACGTGTAGCTTCAGCGTGACGGTTATGCCTTGCAAACACGTTGTCTAAACCTTCTTCTAAAAGCATATTTATTGCTTCATCTAAACCGTAAAATAAATTTGTGGCCGGGGTGTAAGGAAAGAATCCATTCTCATTATTTTTTAACATCGGCGCCCAATCCCAATAAGATTTTGGTAAATTTGATTTTTTATGTGCTTCTAGAGCTTTAGAACTAATTGCATTAAATGACAGCCCAGGAGGTAGTAATAATCCTTTTTGAGAGCCTCCAACTGTAACATCTACTTTCCAATCTTCATGTTTGTAATCAATTGATGCCAAAGATGAAATTGTATCTACCATGAATAATGCTGGATGTTTTGCATTATCGATTGCTTTTCTACATTCGCCTATTCTACTTGCAACACCAGTAGAGGTTTCATTATGAACAACTAAAACAGCTTTGATTTCATGATTTTTATCCTCTTTTAATTTCTTTTCTATTACGTCTGGATCCGCACCCGATCTCCAATCTCCTGGAATAAAATCTACGTTAAGTTTAAATTTTTTGGCAATATCCCACCACAAAGTTGAAAACTGTCCAGTTTCAAACATTAAAACTTTATCACCTTCATTTAATGTATTTACTATTGCAGCTTCCCAAGCTCCGGTTCCAGAACCTGGATAAATAATCACGGGTTCAGATGTTTTAAAAATTAATTTAATTCTATCTAGTACTCTTTTAGCTAAATCAGCAAAATCAGGGCCTCTATGGTCAATAGTTGGGTAATCCATCGCACGTAATACTCTATCTGGAACATTCGTTGGACCTGGAATTTGTAAAAAGTGCTTACCAGGCTGGAAAGAATTTGATTTAGGCATACGGTCTTATATGTTAAAGAAAATATTTTGCAAATATGAAATTTAATAGCCAACAGATATCTAAAATCTCCAAAGAGGTTCAAAATTTAGTGAGAGGGAAAGTCCTTTTTGATGATTTTTCAAGAGGTCGCTACAGTACAGACTCTTCTCTTTATCAAATTACACCAGTAGGTGCTGTCCTTCCAAAAGATCAAGAAGATGTCTTAAATTTAATGGAATATTCGCAAAAAAACTCTATTCCACTTTTAGCACGAGGAGGCGGAAGTTCTCAATGTGGCCAGACTGTAGGAGAGAGTATTGTTCTAGATTATTCAAAACACCAAAACCAAATTTTAGAATTAAATGTTAATGAAAAATATGCATGGGTTCAACCAGGTATAGTTCTTGATACTCTAAATGCTTATTTAAAACCGTACGGACTATGGTACCCAGTCGATGTTTCAACAAGTAGCAGAGCAACTATAGGTGGGATGACCGGGAACAACAGTTGTGGTTCAAGATCATTGTATTATGGAAATATGGTCAATAACGTTCTTGCAGTAGAAGCTATATTAGATGATGGAACTATTCATACTTTTGAAGATATAGATAAAAATTATCTTCAAACAACAAATGATCAGGGAAGACAATTTCAAATCATAAAAAAGTTTTTAGAACTTAGAGAAGAAGTGAAAGATGATATTGATCAATACTGGCCTCAAACTCAAAGAAGAGTTGGGGGTTATAATATAGACTTAATTAAACCAGAAGGTTTTAATACTTCCAATATTCTCGTAGGATCAGAGGGAACGCTTTCTTTGTTTAATAAAATTAAACTGAAACTTTGGCCTATTCCAAAACAAAAAGTTTTAGGCGTTTGTTATTTTGAAAGTTTTTCACAAGCAATGGAGCTCACAAAAGAAATGGTTAAATTAAAGCCAACAACCGTTGAGCTTTTAGACAATAATTTAATTGGTTTAGCAAAACAAATTCCAATTTATGCAGAAAGTATAAAAAAATACATAGTTGGAAATCCAGAAGCAGTTTTAATGGTTGAGTTTATTGATGAAAATTTAGATTTAGCAAGATCTAAACTTAAAGATTTAGAAAGTTTAGTTAAAACGCAAAATAAAAAAAATAATTATAAGAGTTACGAAAATTTAAATGATCAAAAAGAAATTTTTGAAATTAGGAAAGCTGGTCTTAATATTTTAATGTCTCTTAAAGGAGATAAAAAACCAGTTGCATTTATTGAAGATTGCGCAGTAACACTTGATCATTTAGCTGACTATACATCAAGGTTAAAAGATGTGTTTGCTAAATATAACACTAGTGGAATGTTTTATGCACATGCTTCGGTTGGGACACTTCATGTAAGACCAGTTTTAAACATGAAGTCTGACCAAGATATCAAAAATATGAAAGCAATTGCTGAAGAAGCATTTGAAATGGTTAAAGAATATCGAGGTTCTCATTCCGGTGAACATGGTGACGGTATCGTCAGGTCTGAATTTCATGAAAAAATGTTCGGAAAAAAAATATTAAATTCATTTGAGCAAATTAAAGATACATTTGATGAAAAGAATTTACTTAATCCACATAAAATTGTTAGAGCCTACAAATCTGATGATAGATCCTTAATGCGATATAAATCTGATTATAAAGCTGAAAACATTTCAACTCATTATGATTGGTCTGACTGGGGTCAATTTTCAGATGCAGTCGAAATGTGTAACAATAATGGAGCATGTAGGAAATTAGACTCTGGAGTTATGTGCCCATCATACAGAGTTACCAAAGAAGAAAAGGATTTGGTAAGAGGAAGAGCCAATACATTAAGATTAGCATTATCTAATCAACTTCCAAAAGGATCATTTGTTTCTAAAGGAATGTACGAAACTATGGAGCTTTGTGTTAGCTGCAAGGCTTGTCAAAGAGAATGTCCGATGTCTGTAGATATGGCAAAAATGAAAAGTGAATTTTTATCTCATTATTATAAGAAATTTTCTATGAGTATTAAAGATCGTGTAATCTCTAATATGCCAAAGTTAATTTGGTTGTTAAAAATCTCTAATCCAATAATTAATACTTTAAATAAAATTCCTGTATTTAATAATATTATTGAGTGGTTTGGTTTTTCATCAAAAAGATCTTTGCCTGTTGTTGAAAATCAAAATCCATTAAAAGAGATTTATAATTCTCAGCAAGATTTAGATAAAAAAGTTATTTTATTTGCAGATACTTTTAATGTGAATTTTGAAATCAAAAATTTAATGTTTGCTATCAAAGTTTTAAATAAATTTGGCTATCAAGCAATAATCCCGAGTTTTCAAGATGATGGCTTGGATAGACCTCTTTGTTGTGGCAGAACCTTTATCTCTTTGGGCCAGTTGGATAAAGCTAAAACTGAACTAGAGAGGTTTTCAAAATATATGATTAAAAATAATTATAATGAATTACCTGTAATAGGTATTGAGCCATCTTGTTTGCTTACATTTAACGATGAATTTAAGTCTTTATCAAAATTAGAAGGAAGAGAAAAAATTAAAAACCAATTTTACCTAATTGAAGAATTTATTTTAAATGAAATTAAAAATGGAAATAAAATAAAACCAAAAATCTTTGATAAGAATGTTCTGATTCACGGTCACTGTCATCAAAAATCTCAAAATAGAACAAAAGGGCTTACGCAATTACTTAATGAATTAAATATTAAGAACAAAATGATTGATAGCAGCTGTTGTGGAATGGCAGGTTCGTTTGGGTATAGTTCAAAACACTACGAGATTTCAAAAAAAATGGCTCATCTAACGTTAATTCCAGAAATTAATAAATCAAACGAACAAGACTATATTGTTGCAAATGGCACAAGCTGTAGGCATCAAATATCAGATTTTTCAAACAAAAAGCCAAAACACATAAGCGAACTTTTGTTTAATTTATTTGAAACAATAAATTAAAATTATGAAAAAAACTGCTATTAAAATTGCAACTGATATAAAAGAAATTTGCATCCCGCTTTACAAAATTTTAATTCCTTTTGTTTTTATTATTAAAATTTTAGAAGTTTCTGGAGCTATTGAGTTTACTGCAAAAGTTCTTGAACCACTTATGACTTTGGTTGGATTAACGCCTGAACTTGGTCTTGTATTTGTAACTGCTTTTTTAATTAATATTTATGCGGCATTAGTTTTATTTGTGAATATACTTCCGGGGCTCGAAGTTAGTGTAGCTGAAATTACAATTTTGACTACTATGATTTTAGTTGCCCATAATTTACCAATTGAGTGTGCAATTTGTAAAGCCGCAGGCATAAGTATTTTTTATACTGCATCACTTAGATTGGTATCTGCATTTTTATTAGGGTTTATTCTGAAATTAATTTATTTTAATTTTGGTTTACTGACAGAAACATTTGAAACTTTTTTTACTGTCCAACCCCCACCTGAAAATACTTGGTATTGGTTTTTAGACCAATTTATGACACTGATTTATATTTTCTTTTTAGTTTGCTTAATGGCAACAGTATTAGAAATTTTAAAAATTCTTGGTGTAGAAAAACTTTTTGAAAAAGTTTTTATGCCTCCTCTAAAATTATTTGGTATCCAAAAAGAAGCAATGAATATTATTATAGTTGGAATGTTTATTGGCATACAATTTGGAGGTGGAATGCTAATTAAAGAAGTTAAAAAAGGAAATATCGATAGACAAAGTTTGTTTCTGTCTGTGTCATTATTAAATCTTTTGCATGCTATGATTGAAGATACAATTTTAATGGCTTTGGTAGGTGGACATATTTCAGGAATACTAATAGCCAGAGTTATATTTAGCTTGGTGTTAAGTTATTTGATTTTTATTTTTTATAAGAAATATTTTAATTCAAAGTTAAGTACTCAATAAAAGATCTTATCGCAATAATAATTAAAAAAAGACCAAAAATTCTGCTTAATAATTTTTTTTCAATTTTATGCACAAGTCTAGCTCCTATCGGCGCCATGATCATTGTCACTGGTACAAATACTAAAAAACCTGGAATATTTACATAACCAATACTTAATGGCGATTTAACTTCATCAAAAACTGATCCACTGAAAGACATCGTTAAGGCCCCAACTACTGAAATAATAAATCCTAAAGCCGCAGATGTTCCAATGGCATTTCTAATTGAATAACCAAATAATCTCATAAATGGGACTGATATGGATCCACCTCCAATACCTAATGGAACAGAAATAAAACCAATACATGTTCCTATAAAACTTTTAATCTTAAGTGGAATATCCTTTGGATTTTCACCCAATTTTTCCCTAAAGAAAATAAAAAATATACCTACACAAAATGCAAATACCGAAAAAAATAATACCAACTTGGGTGTTTCAAGGTTTGATGCAAATACTGTTCCAAGCAAAACTCCTCCGGCCACAAACAAACCAAATGATTTTATAAGCTTAAAATCAACTGCGTTAAACTCCATATGGGTTTTAGTAGACATAATTGAAGTTGGAATAATAATTGCGAGCGATGTACCTAATGATAAATGCATAATCGTTTGTGGATCAAAATGTAAGGTTTCAAATGCAAAATATAATGCTGGCACCATAATAATTCCACCACCAACACCGAGCAAACCAGCCATAAAACCAGAAACTGTAGCTGAAATTGCAAGAACTGATATTAACGCGATCAAATCGCTATTTGAAATAGTCTCGAACAAGCTAAACTGCCATTTCTACTTTTTCGTTATTTTGTACAACATTTAAAATATGTTTTACTTTTTGAAAGTCAGAATCTCTTGCCATCATATTATCTGATAAATATCTTTTCCATTTTCCGGCTCCTCTTTGACCATGGTATAATCCAACTGTATGCCTCATAATTTGATTTACTCTAGTTCCTCTTTTAACTTGAAGATCTACGTACTCTACTAATTTTTCCACCACCTCTTCTCTTGATGGAATATCATAATTATTAAATATTTCTTTCTCAATATCAGCTAAGAAATATGGAGACTGGTAAATGGCTCTACCGATCATCACTCCATCTACTTCCTTTAGGTGAGTTTTGATTTGATCAGTATTTGTAATAGCGCCATTAATTATAATTTCTAGTTCGGGATTAGCTTTTTTAATTTCATAAACCATTGGATAATTAAGTTTTGGTATTTTTAAATTTTCTTTTGGACTCAGTCCTTTTAAAATAGCTTTTCTGGCATGTAGAATAATTGTTTTAACTCCGGCACCTTTAATCTTTTCGATAAACTTATTTAAATAATCAAACTCCTCAACATTATCAAAACCAATTCTAGTTTTTGCAGTTACTGGAAGCTTTGTTGAATTTACCATTTCATGCAAACAATCCGCAACAAGGTCAGGTTCTTTAATTAAACATGCGCCAAATTTATTTTTTTGAACTTTTTTACTTGGACATCCTAAATTCAAATTAATCTCATCATAACCAAAGTCCTCAACTATTTTACAACATTCTGATAGTTCTTGTTTATTTGATCCGCCCAATTGTAAAGCAACTGGTTTTTCAAATTCATCAAATTCTAAAACTTTTTTCTTATCTCCATGAATTATAGTGCCTGTTGCAATCATTTCAGAATAAAGAAAAATGTTTTTGCTTATTAATCTTAAAAAATATCGATCATGACGATCTGTGCAATCCATCATAGGTGCCATAGAAATGGTTCTATCTATTTTAGACATACTTTTTTATTTTATCTGAATATGAAATAATTCCTTTAGTAATAAAATCTTCATGAATTTTTTCTAATTTATCTAATTGGTAACCATAATTTACCATGATGCCGAAAGATTCTTTGTACCCATAATCCGAGGCATTCCCATTTATAATAATATTATATATACTCGCACCATTTCCTAAGTGAAACCTCGATACTGGATTTAAAGGTTTATTATTTATTTTTTCATTAATTAAATAATGCACGACTAATTTTTTAATTGCGTTTTTTTCTTCAATTATTTTAAGCTCACCTACTTTTAAATTCGGCGATTTTAAAAAGTCTAATTTGGTTACATCATAATCTTTTAAAATATCTTTTAATTTTTCTTGGCTTAAAGACAAAAACCAATCTGCAAATCCAGGTAATGGAGATAAGGTTCCAAAATTTTTAATCTTTGGATTTTCTTCTTGAATTTCAAATACAACTCTCTTAATCAAAAAATTTCCAAGGGTGACTCTCATCAGCCCATCTTGACAATTGCTAATTGAATAAAACGTAGCTGTATCATAATTAATGTTATTATTAGTTTTTGGTTTTATAATATCTTGAATAGAACCTCCTATTCCATTCGTAAAAGCTACTTCAACGAAAATTAATGGTTCATCTTTTAACACGGGATGGAAATAAGCAAAAAATCTTCTATCATCTTGTTGTAATCTTCTTTTTAAATCATTCATGTCTTTAATTTGATGAACTTTTTCATATTTTATTATTTTTTCTAAGATGGCAGCTTTTGAGTCCCACGTAATTTTTTCCAATCTTAAAAAGCCAGGATTAAACCAAGATTTAAACAAATGTCTTATATCCTCATCTAATGTTTTAAGTTCAGGGTTAATCGGTAAAAATTTTAACAAATCCTCTCTCATTGAGACAAGAAATGGAGTCCCGTTGGGAGCCATATTTAACCTTCTAATTAATTCCTGCCTATTCCCCTCTACTGCTGAGCCAAGATCATTGAGGCTTTTTTCGTCTTTCTCTTTTAAATATTGTGCAATTTTTTTTTCTACTTCATTTCGACTCGGAGAAAATTTTTTATTTAATTCTTTTAAAAAACTTAGTTTTTGGTCAGTATCAAAAACATTATAAATTTCAGTTATTTCTCTAGCAATCGCAATTCCTGAAGCAATTCCTTTAAATGAAATTAAATCATCACATAACTGTAACGCAGTAGTTAAATCTTTTTTGATAACTTTTTTGCCAATTAAAATTTGGCCCGCATCTGCAATTGAAGAAATAAGTTTTTTAAAATCCAGCATCTTTGCCCATCAACTTGTCTGGCAACCATGTTACAAGTTCTGGGAAAATACACAATATCACAATACATATCATCATCATAACCATGAAAGGAATTGAGCCTCTTAGGATTTGATTTAAACTAACATCTGGTGTGATACCTTTAATAATATATAAGTTTAAGCCAACAGGTGGTGTGATTAATCCAATTTCCATATTAATAGTAAATACAATCGCAAACCAATAAGGATCAAATCCAAATTCAGTTATAATTGGAAGTAAAATTGCAGACGTCATCACGATCACCGCAACTGGCGGTAAAAAGAAACCTGCAATTAATAAAAAGATATTAATATAAAAGAATAACAACCATTTATTTAAACCCATTTCCACAATCGTTTGAGCTATAGACTGTGTTACATACAAAGAAGATAAACTAAATGCGAAAATATAAGATCCTGCAATGATAAACATTATCATTACACTTTCTTTCATCGATACTTTTACAATATCCCATATTTTTTTTGGTTGATAAATTTTGTAAACAATTGCGATCATTACAAAAACTAAAAATGCACCAACGCCTGAGGCTTCAGAAGGAGTAGCAATGCCACCGTAAAGAACATAAAGAACACCAGCCACAATTCCTAAAAAAGGTAAAACTCTTGGAATAACTTCAACCTTTTCTTTAAACGTAGGTGGGACTCTATT
>JAYNJZ010000015.1:0-1433 GCA_038110645.1 Candidatus Pelagibacteraceae bacterium | reverse complement strand
CCTCTTTTTCTCATTTCTGGAATTCCCATGGTACCAATGGCTGCACAGGTTGCTGGGCTTGATCCGCTTAGAGCTGCAAAAATTGAACATGCACCAATATTAGAAACAACTAATCCACCTGGTAATCTCCATAACCATCGGTCTAAACCAGTATATAAATCTTTTCCAGCGGGTGAGTTTGCAACAGCCATACCCATCAAAATAAACATGGGGATCGAAAGAAGGACAAATGAATTTAATCCGGCATAAAAAGTTTCAGCATATACATTCAAGATTTGAAAACCCTCTGCCAAAAATAAAAATACTAAAGATGTAAAACAAAGACCAAATGCAATTGGTATTCCAGAAAACAACATGGCAACGGTAAACAACCCAACAATTAAACCAAGCATTAAAGGGTCCATATTTGTGATAAATTCCATTATAGATCCCTTAACTTTCTAAAAAGTTTTATAAGTTCAGCGATGTATGACATTGTCATAAGAGCTGCACCGATCAACATAGACGAATAAGGTATCCAAAGTGGTGGGCTCCAAATAGTTCCAGTACTATGATTGTTTATGAATGCATCAGCTGTAATTTCAAAACTTACATAAAATAAAATTAAAAAAAATAATAAACACAAAGTATCTGTAAAAATTTTTAATTTTGTGACTCCTTTTTCCGACATAAAAGAATATAGGTATTCCATATTTACGTGACCCTTTTCACTCAATACATAAGCGCTTCCTATAAAAGTTGATGCAACCAATAACATCGTAACTAATTCGGTTTGCCAAGTGATAGCATTCCTAAAAATATAACGTTCGAAAACTAATTCTGTAATTAAAATAATTGATAGCAGTAAACATACTGCAGCAAAAATCCCGCAAAGCTTTGCTATCTTTTCAGTTAATAGAATAAACTTGTCTGCCATATAAAAAAAATACCCCTGCGAAAAAGCAGGGGTATTAATTTAAGCTTTTATTTTACTGCTAAAGCTTGGTCAATTAATTTTTGACCACCAGGAACTTTATCTGCAAAGTTCTTGTATGATGTTTTTTTAGCAATCGCTAACCAAGCATCAAAATCAGCTTTAGTCATGTATGCAAGTTTAACACCAGCTTTTTTATAAGCTTTTTCCATAGTTGTGTCTAAACCAGCTGCTTCTTTAGTCATATACTTCTCAGCTTTTTTACCAGCTTTCATTAAAGCTTTTTGTTGCTTAGGAGTTAAAGCATCAAATGACTTCTTTGACATAAGAATTGGCTCATACATAAACCATAATCCATACTTGCCTGGAGGTGTTGCACACTTAACTTGTTCATAAATCCTGTAAGATACAAAACTTCCTGAACTAGTGTTTGCTCCATCAAGTACTCCTGTTTGAAGACCATTGTAAATTTCAGATGAAGGCATTCCTTGAATACCAGCGCCTGCACCTTCAAGCATTT
>JAYNJZ010000014.1:16660-20356 GCA_038110645.1 Candidatus Pelagibacteraceae bacterium | reverse complement strand
GTGCAGGATTTCCTACCGGTATGAAATGGTCCTTTGCTCCAAAAGAACCAAATCCCGACAGACCTCACTATCTTGTTATTAATGCAGATGAATCAGAACCTGGCACTTGCAAAGATAGAGATATACTTAGATATGAGCCTCAAAAATTGATCGAAGGTTCATTAATTGCCGCCTATGCTGTTGGTGCGAAGGCTTGTTATGTTTATATAAGAGGAGAATATGTTAATGAGGGAAAAATTTTACAACAAGCTATAGATGAAGCTTACAAAAAAAATCTAATCGGAAAGAATGCGTCCGGCAGTAACTGGGATTTTGATATGTATATTCATTTTGGAGCTGGAGCTTATATTTGTGGTGAGGAGACTGCTTTACTCGAAAGTTTAGAAGGAAACAAAGGCCAACCAAGATTAAAACCTCCTTTTCCAGCATTAGTTGGATTATATGGATGTCCGACAATAGTAAATAATGTCGAAACTATAGCTGTTGTTCCCACAATTTTAAGAAAAGGAGCAGATTGGTTTGCGTCTTTTGGCAGACCAAAAAATAGAGGAACAAAAATTTTTTGTATTTCTGGTAATGTTGTAAATCCATGTAATGTTGAAGAAGAGATGAGTATACCATTAAAAGAATTGATAGAAACTCATGCAGGGGGTGTTATTGGCGGTTGGGATAATTTACAGGCTGTAATACCAGGTGGTTCCTCTATGCCTTTATTGCCTAAAAAAGTTTGTGATAATATTTTAATGGATTTTGACTCATTAATAGAAGCTCAAAGTGGCATGGGAACGGCTGGAATAGTAGTTATCGATAAGTCACAAGATATTGTCTCTTGCATTTCAAGAATTTCAAGATTTTATAAACACGAAAGTTGTGGTCAGTGCACTCCGTGTAGAGAAGGATCAGGTTGGTTGTGGAGAATGATGGAGAGAATTAATAGAGGTGAAGCTGAAGTTCATGAAATTGATATGTTATTAGAAGTTACGAAACAAATAGAAGGTCACACAATCTGTGCTTTTGGGGAAGCAGCAGCTTGGCCCATACAAGGTCTTTTGAGACATTTTAAAAGTGAATTAGAAAATAAATGTGGAAATTTAGCTTTTAGGAGCATCGCTTAATGCCAAAAGTAATTGTTGATGGAATTGAAATTGAAGTTGCAGATGGTTCGACGGTTTTACAGGCCTGTGAAGCAGCTGGAAAAGAAATTCCAAGGTTTTGTTATCATGAAAGATTATCAATAGCTGGAAATTGTAGAATGTGTTTGGTTGAAATAGAAAAATCACCCAAGCCCATAGCTTCTTGTGCTATGCCAGCTATGGACGGACAAGTAATTAAAACAAATACCGCAATGGTAAAAAAAGCTAGAGAAGGCGTAATGGAGTTTTTATTAATCAATCATCCATTAGATTGTCCAATTTGTGACCAAGGAGGTGAATGTGATTTACAAGACCAAGCGTTTAACTATGGCGGAGGAAGATCAAGATACGATTTAAATAAAAGATCAGTAGATCAAAAGTATATGGGTCCATTAATTAAAACACATATGAATCGATGCATACATTGCACTAGATGTGTAAGATTTTCTGAAGAAATTGCTGGAGTTTCTGAAATAGGAGCAATTAATCGAGGAGAGAATATGGAAATAACAACTTTTTTAGAAAATACGGTAGAGTCAGAAATGTCCGGAAATGTAATTGATTTATGTCCAGTTGGAGCCCTCACTTCTAAACCTTATTCATATGAAGCACGACCATGGGAATTAAATAAAGTTGAAACCATAGACGTTATGGATGCCGTTGGTTCTAATATAAGAATGGACTCAAAAGGCTGGGAAGTGAAAAGAGTATTACCAAGAATAAATGATGAAATTAATGAAGAATGGATATCTGATAAAACAAGATATGCACATGATGGTTTATTATATAATAGATTGGATGCGCCATATGTAAAAAAAAATCAAAAGTTTATTGAAGTATCCTGGAAGGAAGCAATAAACTTTATAAATCAAAATTTAGAGAATAAAAAAACTTTTGGCGGCCTAGTAGGTCAGCTTGTTGATTTAGAAACTAGTTATGCCTTTAAGAAATTTTTTAAAAATACATTTAACTCTGATTATGTTGACTTTAGACAAAAAGATATTTTATTTGATGTTTCTGACCCATTTAATTTTCAATTTAATACCTCAATCAATAACATTGATGAATGTGATTTTATTTTACTAATTGGAGCTAATCCTAGATTTGAATCAACAATTGTAAACTCTAGAATTCGAAAAGCTGTTCAAAATGGTTGCAAAGTTTTCTCAATAGGAGATCCTGGTGAACTTCATTATAAATATAAAGTTATTGGTAATAATTTAACAATTTTGGACGATATAATTTATGGAAATATTACAGAATCTAAAATATTAAAAGAATCGAAAAAACCAATGATTATTATTGGTGAAAGCGCTTTAAAATCTGAAATTTCAAATAATGTAATATCGTCTGTTAAATCTATATTAAAAAATATTAATAAGTTAAATGGCTTTAATATTTTGCATCAATCGGCATCCAATGTAGGATCTTTATTATTAGGTTTGCAAACAAATGATGTAAAAAAAGTTTATAATTCTGATGTATTGTATTTATTAAATGCAGATGAAGTTATTTTGAATAAAAAAAATAATCAGTTTATAATTTACCAAGGAACTCATGGTGGAGAAAATTCACAATTTGCAGATGTAATTTTACCTGGTGCAGCTTACTCAGAAAAAGATGGTTCATTTGTTAATTTAGAAGGAAGAGTTCAAAGATCATATAAAGCTAGTTATCCTCCTGGTTATGCAAAAGAAGATTGGGAAATATTTTTTGAAATTTCAAAAAAAAGAGGTGTTGATTTAGGTATAAATTCTTTTGAAGATTTAAGAAATGAGATGATAGAAGAGTATAGCATCTTAGGTAATTACGATCATTTACCATCAATTGATTATGAAAAAATTAATTATTCAAATCACGTAAAAAAAGATTTTAAAATTGAAATTGATAAAATTGATTATTTTCAAACAAATATTATTGCTAGATCTTCTAAAACCATGAAGGAATGCAAGCTTGCAAAATTACAGCCAAAAAAAACAGGAACTGAAAATTAATGATTAACGAATATATAAATTTTATTTTTTTTGATATTTTAAAAATCTTGGCACTTCTTATTCCAGTTTTAATTTCAGTAGCTATGATTGTCTGGGTAGACAGAAGAGTTTGGGGTTTGGTTCAATTAAGAAGAGGACCTAATGTTGTAGGACCTTTTGGTTTATTACAAACTGCTGCTGATGCATTAAAATATATATTTAAAGAAATAATCATTCCTGCAGGAGCAAACAAGGTTATTTTTGTTTTAGCTCCAGTTGTGACCATGTCACTTGCGCTCCTTGCCTGGGCTGTAATTCCTTTTGGTGAAAAATTATATGTCGCTAATATTAATGTAGGTATACTTTATCTTTTCGCCGTATCTTCATTGGGTGTTTATGGAATAATTATGGCAGGATGGGCTTCTAATTCTAAGTATCCATTTCTAGGAGCTTTAAGATCGGCAGCACAAATGGTTTCATATGAAGTTTCTATAGGATTTATTATTGTAACAGTTTTACTGTGCGTTGGTTCTTTAAATTTAATAGATATAGTAATAGCACAGAAAAAAATTTGGTTTGCAATCCCACTT
>JAYNJZ010000014.1:0-16650 GCA_038110645.1 Candidatus Pelagibacteraceae bacterium | reverse complement strand
ACTTTTTCCAATGTTTGTCATTTTTTTTATTTCTGCCCTCGCAGAGACAAACAGACCTCCTTTTGATTTACCCGAGGCTGAAGCCGAATTAGTATCAGGTTATCAAACTGAATATTCTGGAATGATGTACGCATTATTTTGGTTAGGTGAATATGCAAATATTTTGTTAATGTGCGCGATGGGTTCAATTTTATTTTTAGGTGGATGGTTACCACCTTTAGATGTTTTTCCTCTTAATATTATACCTTCTCCAATATGGCTTGTATTAAAGATACTTTTATTATTTTTCGTTTTTGCTTTAATTAAAGCAATTGTACCAAGATATAGATATGACCAACTAATGCGACTTGGTTGGAAAGTTTTTTTACCAATATCATTAGCTTGGGTAATTATAGTGTCTAGTTTTTTAGTTTTTTTTGAAATGTTACCTGGAAAATAAAATGAAGTTTAATCGATTTATAAAAATTATATTTTTAAGTGAATTTGTTAAGGGTTTATTTCTTGCTATCAAGTATATTTTTAAACCAAAAGCCACAGTTAATTATCCTTTTGAAAAAGGACCAATTAGCCCAAGATTTAGAGGCGAGCATGCACTTAGAAGGTATCCAAACGGAGAGGAAAGATGCATCGCATGTAAATTATGCGAAGCTGTTTGTCCCGCTCAAGCCATAACAATCGAGTCTGAACCAAAAGAAGATGGGTCAAGGAAAACTACGCGCTATGATATTGATATGGTTAAATGTATTTATTGTGGTTTATGCCAAGAGGCCTGTCCAGTCGATGCGATTGTTCAAGGACCCAATTTTGAATTTACCACTGAAACAAGAGAAGAACTTTATTATACAAAAGAAAGACTTTTGGAAAATGGTGATCGATGGGAAACAGAAATAGCTAATAATATAAAATTAGATAAACAATATAGGTAAATATGTTAGCTCATGCATTAGTTTTTTATTTTTTTTCTTTTGTAACAGTAGCATCATCTCTAGCTGTAATTTCAGCAAAAAATACAGTTCATGCTGTTTTTTTTCTTATTTTGGATTTTGTCAGTATTTCTTGTTTATTTATTATGATGGGAGCAGAGTATTTAGGAATGTTGACTTTAATTGTTTATGTTGGAGCTGTGGCAGTTTTGTTTTTATTTGTCGTCATGATGCTTAATGTGAATTTCAAAGAGTTAAGAGCTGGTTTTTTAAGTTATTTACCTTTTGGATCTTTAATCGGAATTGTTTTGTTAATAGAGATTTGTTTAATGGTAACAACTTGGAAATATAAAGACTCTTTTATAAAAACTTCAGAAATTAAAATCAACAGCAACTTGAGCAATACTGAGGCAATAGGAAATGTTTTGTATACCGATTATCTTCATTATTTTCAAATTTCAGGTTTAATTTTATTAGTTGCGATGATTGGTGCAATTTTATTAACATTTAGACGCAAAGACAATTTAAAAAGACAAGATATTACAAAACAAATTTCCAGAGAAAGAAATGAAAGTGTTTCTCTGGAAGATGTTGAAAGTTTTAAAGGAATTAAACTAAATGATTGATATTTCTTTAGGTCATTATTTATTTTTAGCCGCAGTTATATTTACTATTGGAGTAATTGGTATTTTTTTAAACAGAAAAAATTTAATTGTATTATTAATGTCTGTAGAGTTAATTTTAATTTCAGCTAATATCAATTTAGTAGCATTCTCAGTGTACCTGCAAGATATTACTGGTCAGGTTTTTACAATGTTTGTTTTAACTGTAGCAGCAGGTGAAGCAGCGATTGGTTTGGCAATTTTAGTAGTATTTTTTAGAAATAAAGGAAGTATTCATGTTGAAGACATAAATACTTTAAAGGGGTAAAATGGCTTATTATATTATTTTTTTACCTTTAATCGGATTTTTAACTTCATGTTTGTTTGGTAGAAAAATTGGAGATTTGGCTTCGCAAATTATTACATGTTCTTTAATTTTTATTCCTGCAGTAATTTCATGTTTTTATTTATATAAATTTATAAATGGTTCAGAAGTTTTAAATTTTGTTATTTTTAATTGGATTTCATCAGGTGATTTAAATTTAAATTGGTCGATTTACATAGATTCACTAACTGCGGTTATGTTGGTTGTAGTAACTTCTGTTTCTTTCTTGGTACATGTTTATTCTATTGGTTATATGAGCCATGACCCAGATAAACCTAGGTTTATGGGTTATTTATCTTTATTTACTTTTGCAATGTTAATGCTGATTACATCAGATAATTTTTTACAATTATTTTTTGGTTGGGAAGGTGTTGGTTTAGCTTCATATTTGTTAATTGGTTTTTGGTTTAAAAAACCTAGCGCAAATGCTGCTGCTATCAAAGCATTCGTTGTAAATCGAGTTGGAGATTTTGGTTTAGCAATTGGAGTTTTTCTTATTTACAAATACACTGGTTCACTAAATTTTTCAGAAGTTTTTAAATTGATTCCAAGTTTAGTTGAAAAAAAAATTAATTTTCTTGGGTCTGAAGGAAGTGTGATAACATATATTTGTATATTTTTATTTGTTGGCGCAATGGGTAAATCGGCCCAACTTTTTTTACATACCTGGCTGCCAGATGCAATGGAAGGCCCTACACCTGTCTCTGCGTTAATTCATGCAGCAACAATGGTAACAGCAGGTGTTTTTCTTGTCGTTAGATGCTCACCAATTTATGAGTTTTCTGAAATTTCACAGAGTTTGATTGTTGTTATTGGTGCATCCACTGCTTTTTTTGCTGCAACGATTGGATTAGTCCAAAATGATATAAAAAAAATTATTGCATACTCTACATGTAGTCAGCTAGGTTATATGTTTTTTGCTGCAGGTATTGGAGCTTATCACATTGCAATCTTTCATCTATTTACCCACGCATTTTTTAAAGCTCTATTATTTTTATGCGCAGGTTCAGTAATTCATAGTCTTCATGAAGAGCAGGATATTCGTAAGATGGGAGGAATTTATAAGAAAATACCCGTAACCTATGCTTTCATGTTAATAGGAACTTTGGCTATTACAGGTTTTCCTTTTTTATCAGGTTTTTACTCTAAAGATGCAATTCTTGAAGCCGTATATTATTCAAGTAATGGCATGAGCGACTATGCTACAGTTTTAGGTGTCTTAACTGCAGTATTAACTTCAATTTATTCTTGGAGATTAATTTATAAAACTTTTCATGGCAAATATAGAAATCAGGAATGTGAATTCAGCAAGGTACATGAATCACCTGCTGTAATTTTATTTCCATTATTTATATTAACACTAGGAGCAATTTTTGCTGGTTTTTTATTTAAAGATATTTTTATAGGAGCGAGTCATGAAGAATTTTGGAAGGCTTCTGTCTTTTTCAAAGAGGAATTTGTTCTAAAGCACCCTCCGTTATGGTTTTTGCTTTTTACTCCAATTACTGGAATTATAATAATTTTTGGATGCTATTATTTTTATGTTAAAAATGAAAAAATTTTAGAAGAGTTGAAAGAGACCCATCAGCCTTTTTATAATTTTTTATTAAACAAATGGTATTTTGATGAGCTATATGATTTTCTATTCACCAAACCAGCTAAAGCTATAGGATCATTTTTATGGTTTAAAGGAGACATTAAAATTATCGATGGGTTTGGGCCAAATGGCTTTGCAAAAATTATAAAAATAATATCAGATCGAGCAGTGATATTTCAATCAGGTTACCTGTATCACTATGCCTTTGTTATTTTAATTGGGTTAACTGCTTTACTAACTTATCTTTTAATATGAACGAAATACCAATTTTAACTTTAACAATCTTCTTACCATTAGTTGGGGTTTTATTTTTATTTTTCATAAAAGGCCAACAAGAATTTATTAATAAGACATCAGGATATGTTGCAATACTTACAAGCGGTATTACTTTTTTTGCCTCAATATTAATTTTACTTAACTTTAATTATTCTAATCCAGATTTTCAATTTGTGGAACAGCATGATTGGATATTTAATTTCGTCAATTATAAGGTAGGTATAGATGGTATTTCACTATCTTTCATTCTACTTACAACATTCATTACTCCAATTTGTATTTTGGCAACAATTAATAGTATTCAAAATAGATTAAGAGAATTTTTAATAGCTCTTCTTTTGATGGAAACCATGATGATTGGAGTTTTTTGTTCTCTTGATTTATTTATCTTTTATTTATTTTTTGAAGCTGGTTTGATTCCAATGTTTTTAATTATCGGCATATGGGGAGGAGAAAGAAGAGTATATTCAGCTTTTAAATTTTTTTTATACACTCTTTTTGGCTCAGTCTTTATGTTAATTTCAATTATTTATATTTATTTTGATGCTGGAACATTAGATGTTGAAAAATTATTGAATATTCAAATTAATAAAGATTATCAAAAATATTTGTGGCTTGGTTTCTTTGCTTCGTTTGCAGTCAAGACACCAATGTGGCCAGTACATACATGGTTACCAGATGCACACGTAGAAGCTCCTACATCTGGTTCAGTAATATTAGCAGCAATATTATTAAAGATGGCAGGATATGGCTTTATAAGATTTTCTTTAGGACTTTTTCCAGATGCATCAATTTATTTTTCACCTTTGGTATTTACATTGAGTATTATTGCTATCATTTACACTTCACTTGTTGCATTGGTTCAAAAAGATATGAAAAAATTAATTGCCTATTCTTCTGTTGCACATATGGGTTTTGTAACAATTGGAATTTTTGTTTTTAATAAAGAGGGCATAGAGGGAAGTATTTTTCAAATGATAAGTCACGGTATAATTTCATCAGCATTATTTTTATGCGTTGGCGTAGTTTATGACAGATTGCACACAAGGGAAATTTCAGAATACGGTGGGGTTGTAAATGTTATGCCAAATTATGCTGTAATGTTTATGGTATTTACACTCGGTAGTTTAGGTTTACCAGGAACTAGCGGATTTATTGGTGAAATTTTAGTTTTGATAGGATCTTTTAAATTTAACTATTGGATTGCATTTTTTGCAGCAACCGGTGTTATATTGTCAGCTTGCTATAGTTTGTGGCTTTATAGAAGGGTTGTTTTTGGCGAAATTACAAATCTAAAAATAAAAAACTTAACTGATTTAAATAAAAATGAATATTTAATTTTAACCCCTTTATTAATAATGACTATAGTTTTAGGATTTTATCCAGCTTTAGTATTAGATTTGATATCCACGAGTGTAGACAAAGTTTCAAATGATATGCTGGAATATATTGAAACAGCTAAACTAATAAAAAAATGATAGATTTTCAAAATATATTACCTGAAATTTTTTTAACTTTTCTTTTATTATTTTTGCTAGTTCTAGGAGTGTATTTAAAAAACTCCTTTCTTTTAATAAAAAAATTTACAATTTTATCTTTAATAATTTGTATACCAATTGTTTATCTTAATTTTGATAATCAAATTCTTATATTTAATAATAATTATAGTATTAATATTTTCTCAAATTTACTTAAAATTGTAATTTTGGTTTCATCTGCATTTTCATTAATTTTTACTGGTCAATATTTGAAAAGAGCTAAAATTGAAAAATTTGAGTATATGATTTTAATTTTAAGCTCTACATTAGGAATGTTTGTGATGGTAAGTGCAAATAATTTAATAGGTCTGTATTTAGGTATCGAATTACAATCGCTGTCTTTATATGTACTTTCATCGATAGATAGAAATTCTTTGAAATCTTCAGAGTCTGGAGTGAAATATTTTGTTCTCGGAGCACTTTCTTCAGGATTATTCTTGTACGGTTGTTCTTTAATTTATGGTTTTACCGGTTCAACAAATTATTTAATTATAAATGAAAATTTCAGTGTTGATAACCTAGGTTTAATATTTGGATTAGTTTTCATAATCGTGGGATTAGCATTTAAAATATCTGCAGTACCATTCCATATGTGGACTCCAGATGTGTACGAGGGATCACCCACCCCAGTGACTGCATTTTTTGCACTTGCCCCAAAGGTAGCTGGTATGGGTGCGTTTATTCAAATTTTATTCGTTGCTTTTAGTGAGGCTTTAACGGAATGGAAATCTATTATAATATTTATTTCAATTGCTTCTATGGTATTAGGCTCAGTTGCAGCAATTGGTCAAACAAATATAAAAAGGCTTATGGCTTATAGTAGCATAGGTCATATGGGATATGCACTTGCAGGTATTGCAACAGGAACTCTGGCGGGAATTTCTGCAACATTAACTTATATTTTTATTTATGTAGTTATGAATGTTGCGGCATTTACATGTATACTTTTTTTTAGCCGTGATAAAATTTATTATGAAGACATAAGAGATTTAGGGGGCTTGTCCAAAAACCATCCTTTAATTAGTGCATGTTTTTGTTTAATTTTATTTTCTTTAGCAGGAATACCACCTCTAGCAGGTTTTTTTGCAAAATTTTATATTTTCAAAGCTGTAATCGAGTCAGAAATGTATGTCTTGGCAATTATTGGTTTATTGAGCTCTGTGGTTTCAGCATTCTATTATTTAAGAGTAATTAAAATAATGTATTTTGATAAAGAAAAAGAAAAATTTGATGATATATCAGGCCTGGGAATGAAATTTTCGTTATTAGTTTCTTCTGCTTTAATTCTGTTTTATTTTATAGGCCCCTCTTTTTTAATAAATTTAAGCGATATTGCTTCTAGGGTTTTCAATTAAGTTTTGAAAAATTTTGAAATTTCTTATCTGGACAAAATTAAAAGTACTAATGATTTTTGTTTTGATTTAATAAAAAAAAGTATTTCATCAAATGGAATTGTTTTTTCAGATCATCAAACCAAAGGTCGAGGCAGATATGGAAAAAAATGGATATCAAAAAAAGGAAATGTATTTTGCAGTATTTATAAAATTGCAAAAAATCATAAAGATATTCTTAAAGCTCAATATAGCAGTTTACAAATTATTAAAAATTACTTTTTAAAACTAGGTTTAAAAAAAAATGATATAAAGATTAAAGAACCTAATGATATTTTAATAAAAAATAAAAAAATATCAGGAATTTTGATTGAGAGCATTAAGTTTAAAAAAAAACTGTTTTTAGTTGTAGGCATAGGAATAAATATAGTTTCAAGCCCAAAAATAAAAGACTATAGAACAACATTTTTAAATCGTTTTTTAAAGAACAAAGTACAAAAAATACATTTTGTTAATTTCTTAAAAAAAAATATAAATAATATTTAATATGATTTTATTACTAGATATTGGAAACACGAGTACCAAATTTTCATTTTTTGACTTAAAAAAAGGTAGATTAAGCAAGCCCATTTCAGTATTAACATATTCGGGTTCTACTATTACAAAAATTATTAAATATATTAAAAGTAAGAAAATAAAATTTGTTTTAGCATCCTCAGTAGTTCCGAAAATTTACAACTCTATAAAAAAAAAATTGCTAATAAAGAAAATCAAGACTTTTGAATTTAAAGATCGCCAAATTAAAAAATTTATTAAAATAAATATTAATAAAAAGTCACAGGTTGGATCTGATCGAATTTTAAATGCTATTGGTAGTTCAAATTTATATAAAAAAAATTGCATCATTGTTGATTTTGGAACAACTACAACATTTGATATTGTGGACAGAAATAAAATTTATCAAGGCGGGGTTATTGCGCCCGGTATAAATTTATCTCTTAAAGCTTTAAATCGTTTTACTGCAAAATTACCACTGATTAATATTTTTAAGCAAAAAAAAGTAATTGGAAAAGATACTAGATCGGCAATAAACTCGGGAGTATTTATTGGTTATAGCTGTTTAATAAATGGAATTATAAAAAAAATTGAACAGCAATCAAAAAAAAAATATCTAGTAGTTTTAACTGGAGGTTACGCAAAACTTTTTGAAAAATGTATTACTTTTAAAACAATTATTAATAAAGATATTACACTTCAAGGATTGGCTTTAACAGTTAAAGATAATAAAGAGGTTTTTAGTGAAAAGTATTAATGAGGTTTTGTTTTGTCCGTTAGGAGGCTCTGGCGAAATAGGAGCTAATATGAATTTGTATGGTTTTGGTCAGACAAATAACCATAAATGGCTAATAGTTGATTGCGGTATTACTTTTGCAGAAGAGAATATTCCTGGAGTTGATATAATTATTCCAGATCCAGAATTTATATATCAAAATAAAAGTAATTGCCTTGGAATTGTTATTACACACGGTCACGAAGATCATATTGGAGCTCTCACGTATATCTGGCCTAATTTAAAAACAAATATTTATGCAACACCTTTTACTGGAGCATTGATCAAAGAGAAGTTTAAAGAGAAGAAAATTAATATAGATGATTATTTAAAAATTATTAAATTAAATGGATCAATAGACTTAAACCCTATTAAAATTAATTTAATTTCTTTAACTCATTCAATTTTAGAACCCAATGCTTTGTTGATCGAGTATGATGGAAAAAAAATATTTCATACTGGAGATTGGAAATGTGATTTAGAACCAATGATGGGAGATAATATAAATGAAAAGAAATTAAAGGAGATTGGAGATCAGGGGATATTAGCTATGATTTGTGATTCAACAAATATTTTTACTGAAGGCAGGTCTGGCTCAGAAAGAGATGTTAATGAAAGCATGTTAAGAATATTTGAAA
Source organism: Candidatus Pelagibacteraceae bacterium (assembly GCA_038110645.1). Classification (GTDB taxonomy): domain Bacteria; phylum Pseudomonadota; class Alphaproteobacteria; order Pelagibacterales; family Pelagibacteraceae; genus HIMB114. The sequence continues at coordinate 8,030 of JAYNJZ010000014.1, read as the reverse complement.
AACAAAAAAACAGAATTATTGTCACAACTTTTGCATCTAATGCAGCAAGAATGCAAACAGTCTTTCAATGTGCAGAAAAAGTCGGTAGACATGTAAGTTTAGTTGGTCGCTCAATGCATAGAATATTTAATACGGCTAAGGCGTGTGGATATTTTTCAAATATCAAACCACCCTTGGATCCGCGTGACGTAAAAAAAATACCAAAAGAAAAAATTGTTTATTTGTGTACAGGTAGCCAAGGAGAGCCACGGGGCGCAATGAATAAAATATGCAATCAAGATCACCCAGATGTTGAAATTTCGCCAAATGATACAGTGATATTTTCCTCAAGAATAATACCTGGAAATGAAAAAAAACTTTATGCAATGCATAATTTATTAGTGAGAAGAGGTATTAATGTTATATCAGAAGAAAATGCTTTTATCCATGTTTCTGGACATCCAGGCAGAGAAGAAATGAATGAGATGTATAATTGGATAAGACCAGAAATATCTGTTCCTGTTCATGGTGAACATCGACATTTAAAAGAACATAATACTTTTGCAAAAGAAAAACAAATTAAGCAACCGGTGTTGATAGAAAATGGAGATGTGCTTAAAATTTTCCCAGGAAAATCAGAAATAATTAATAAAGTAAATTCTGGTAAACTGTTAGTTGACGGTAATAGGTTAGTTGATGAGGAATCTGCTGCCTTAAGAGATAGAAAAAACATTTCTTTTAATGGATTAATGGACATTAGCTTAATTATTTCAAAAAATGGAAATATTGAAAGATCACCAATTTTTAATATTAAAGGACTCCCTATTTCTGATCATGAATTAAACGAAATAAAATACGAATTAGAAGATAAAATCTTTGATATATGTAGAAGCTATTCTTTAAATAATAAAAAACAAGAAATTAATTTGATTGATAACTTAAAAAAATCATTAAGAAAAATAATCAATTTGAGAGTCTCAAAAAAACCTTACACAAACATAAACTTAATTAGAGTATAATGTCTATTACTGGTTCTATTGTTGTTTTCATAATCTTATGGTGGTTAATCCTTTTTGTAATTTTGCCCAGGGATATAACCTCTCAAGAAGAAAAGGGTGTTATTGTAAAAGGATCGGATCCCGGAGCTCCATCAAATGCTAATATTTTTAAAAAAATTATATTAACAACTATAATTACATCAATATTATTTGCGATAATTTATGTTTTGACTTATTTTGATATCTTAAACATTAGAGAAACTTTATCATAATGAAGCTATCAAATTATTTTTTGCCAATTTTAAAAGAAAATCCAAGTGAAGCAAAAATAAAATCACATCAATTAATGCTAAGGTCTGGAATGATCAGGCAATCTGCATCCGGCATATATTCTTGGCTTCCATTGGGTTTGAAAGTTTTAAAGAATATCGAGAATGTAATTAGAGAAGAGCAAAATAAAGCCGGCGCAATCGAATTATTAATGCCAACCATTCAATCTGCAGATATCTGGAAAGAAAGCGGAAGATATGATGGTTATGGAAAAGAAATGTTAAGGATTACAGATCGTCATGAAAGAGACTTGTTATATGGCCCCACAAACGAAGAATTAATTACTCAAATTTTTAAAGATAATGTAAAATCGTATAAGAATTTGCCTTTAATTCTTTATCATATTCAATGGAAATTTAGAGATGAAATTAGACCAAGATTTGGAGTTATGAGATGTAGAGAATTTTTAATGAAGGATACATATTCTTTTGATTTAGATAAAGAGAGCGCTCATAATTCTTATAAAAAAATGTTTTTATCTTATTTAAAAACATTTGAGAGATTTGATTTAAAAGCAATACCAATGAAAGCAGAAACTGGACCAATTGGTGGAGACTTATCACATGAGTTTATTATACTAGCAGATACAGGTGAAAGTGAAGTTTTTTTAGATAAAAATTTATTAAATATTGAAACTAAAAAAATAGATTATAGTAAAAAAAATATAGATGAAATCATAAATAAATTTTCAAAATACTATTCAGCCACAGATGACAAACATGATAAAAAAGAATTTGAGGAGAAAGTAGAAAAAAGAAATCAACTTAATACTAGAGGTATAGAAATTGGACACATTTTCTATTTTGGAGACAAATATTCTAAATCAATGAATGCAATTATAAATACAAAAGAAGGAAAAAATATAAATCCTCAAATGGGCTCTTATGGAATTGGCGTCTCCAGACTTCCTGCGGCTATAATAGAAGCTAAATATAATAGTGAATATATGAAATGGCCTATATCTATTACACCTTTCAAAATTGCCATAATAAATTTAGGTAAAAATGGCGATGAAGCAGATGTCAAATCTAACGATCTGTATCAAACTTTAAAAACGAACAACTTAGATCCTTTGTTAGATGACACATCCGAAAATCCCTCAAGTAAATTTAAAAATTTTGATTTGATTGGCATTCCTTTTCAGGTGATAATAGGTTCTAAATTAAAACAAAATGAATACGAATTTAAAGAACTTGGTAAAGACAAAATCATTTTATCTAAAGAGCAGATTATAAATCGTTTAAAAGAAGCATACGACATTGATAAATAAAGCAGAATTATTAATTATCTCAAGATATTTAAGGCCAAAGAATAAAGATAGTTTTTTAAAAGTAATATCAAACTTTTCTTTCATAGGTATAATTTTAGGAGTTTCAACACTAATCGTAGTAATGTCAGTCATGAATGGTTTTAGAATTGAGTTACTTGACAAATTATTAAGTTACCAACCACATGTGTCGATGCAAACTAATGGAAATTATACTGCTGAAAAAAAAAATATATTAGAATTGGCAAGAAATAATAAAATTGAAATTAATAATATTAATATATTCAATAATTAATAAGATTTAATTTTAAAAAAAAAAAATAATTATGGAGTTTTAATAAAAGGATTTGATGACAAAGAAATAAAAAATAATTATTTTTTAAAAAATTCAATTATTAAAGGCAAAGTTGATGCTAAAAATATTGGTATAGGATCTGAGTTAGCATCTAAATTGTCAGTAAGTGTTGGCGACATAATTACATTATTGTCAAACAATACAGAGTCTACACCCTTCGGAGTCATACCAAAGCAATTTAATTTTGAAATAGGATTTATTTTTAATACTGGCATGTTTGAATTTGATAATAATTTTATGATAATCAATTTAAGCAAAAGTAAATTAATATCAAAAAAAAGGAATGAAATAGAAATCAAATTAAATAATCCAGATCAATCAATTTTTTTAACTACTTTATTAAAAAAAGAATATCCAAATAGCTTAGTTTTTTCATGGATTAACAATAATAAAACTTTTTTTGATGCACTACAGGTAGAACGCAATGTGATGTTTATTATTTTAACTTTAATAATAGTTGTGGCAGCTTTTAATATTATTTCAGTCTTAACTATACTGATTAAAAACAAATCTAAGGAAATTGCAATTTTAAGATCGCTAGGATTTAATAAATCTTCAATAATGAGGATTTTTATTTTTACAGGATCTATGATTGGCGTATTAGGAACTGTATTTGGTATTTTGCTAGGCGTTGTATTATCGAATTATTTAGAAAATATAAGATTATTTTTAAATAAATACTTAAATATTAATATATTTCCTTCCGAGATATATTTTTTAAGTAATTTACCATCACATATAAATTATAATTCTGTGATATACATTGCCTTATTTTCTATATCTATTGTGATCATTGCATCTTTTTTTCCCTCTCTTAACGCTTCAAAATTAGATCCAATTAAAAATTTAAAAAATGATTGAAGATTTTTTAAAATTTCAAAATGTTAATAAAGTATTTGATGACAAAAAAGAAAAAATCTTTGTTTTAAATAATTTAGATCTTGTTCTTCCGTCAAATAAATTAATTTCTCTTACTGGGCCATCAGGATCAGGAAAATCAACATTAATTCATTTGTTAAGTCTTTTAGATACACCTAATTCAGGAAGTTATAGTTTATCTTCATCTAAAAATTTATTTGAAATGAATGATAATGAAAAGTCAAACTACAGAAAAAAAAATATATCGACTATTTTTCAAAATTTTAATTTGATATCTGATTTAACTGCAATGGAAAATGTAATGTTACCGAATTTATATCTTAAAAATAACAAAGAAGAGTCAGTTAAACTAGCCCAATCACTTTTGATAAAATTAGGTTTGGAGAATAGATCAAATCATACTCCTAAAGAATTATCGGGGGGAGAACAGCAAAGAGTTGCAGTTGCTAGGACTTTGATAAATCAACCAAAACTTATTTTGGCTGATGAGCCCACAGGTAGTTTAGATGCTAAAAATACAGAGGCTATAATTGACATGCTTGTGAATATAAAAAATAGTAATACATTAATTATTTTTGCTACACATAATAAATCACTTGTTAATAAGTCAGATTTAGAATTAACAATTTCGAATGGAACTGTTAATTTTAATTAATGGTGTCAGATTATATTAATTTAAAGGTTCATACTCAATTTTCTATATGCGAAGGTGCTGTAAAAATTTCAAAATTATCAACTTTTTGTAAAGAAAATAATGTCAGTGCAGTTGGTATTTGTGATAAATCAAATTTGTCTGGTGCATTAGAGTTTTCCCAAGAACTTATTAAACAAGGAATACAGCCTATTATAGGTACATCAATTTTTTTAAAAGAGATTATAGATCGTAAAGAATTTTTTGGGACTATATCTTTGTTTGCAAAAAATCAAATAGGCTATAAAAATTTACTTAAATTATCATCAGAATCCTATCTTAGCCTTAAAAACTCAGAGGAACATCCAAGTATATCATTAGAATTTTTAAAAAAATTTTCAGATGGATTAATAATATTAATAGGAGGTAGTAGAAGTTTTTTTTCAGATCTGCTTAACCTAAATAAAGATAAATACTGTACTAACGAAATAGTTAAATTAAAAAAAATATTTAATGATAATATTTATATTGAAATCCAACGTCATAATGAAAAACATGAAATAGATTTAGAAAAAAAACTTTTAAAATTAGGCTCAGATTTATCCATACCATTAATAGCTACTAATGAAGTTTTTTATTTAGATCAGGAGACTTTTAATGCTCATGACGCTTACATATGTGTTGGAGAAAAAACTTATGTAAATGAAAAAAATAGATTAAAATATTCAAATAAACATTTTTTTTTAAAAAATGAAGATTTCTCTAATCTTTTTAAAGATTTACCCGATGCATTAGAAAATAATAAAAATTTTAAATATAGAATTAACTTCTTTCCAAAAAAAAGTAAGCCTTTACTACCATCTTTTTCAGAAAACAATGAAGAAATTGATAATCTATTACTAGAAAAAGCTAAAAATGGATTGCTAGAAAGACTTCGAAAATTTATTTATCCAAATTTAAATAAAAATGAGTCAAAAGAAAAGACAGCTAAAATTTATGAGGATAGATTAAATTACGAAATATCAGTTATAACAAAAATGAAATTTTCAGGTTATTTTTTAATAGTTTCTGATTATATAAAATGGGCAAAGTCTAATAATATACCAGTAGGGCCGGGAAGAGGATCGGGGGCAGGATCCTTAGTAGCATGGTGTCTATCAATTACAGATCTTGATCCAATCAGGTTTGGTTTAATTTTTGAGAGATTTTTAAATCCAGATAGAATTTCTATGCCAGACTTTGATATAGATTTTTGTCAAGAAGGTAGAGATGAAGTAATAAAGTATGTCAAAGCCAAATACCCAAATAAAGTTGCTCAAATAATAACATTCGGGAAATTGCAAGCTAGGATGGCATTACGTGACATCGGAAGAGTTTTGGGTTTACCTTATGGAAGAGTAGATCAACTTTGTAAAATGATTCCTTTTGATCCATCTCGTCCTTTATCATTATCAGAGTCAATTGCTTTAGAGCCAAGATTGCAAGAAGCAGAAAAAAACGATCCAATTATAAAGAAACTTATAAATTATTCCTTAAAACTAGAAGGTCTATTTAGAAATGTTGCAACTCACGCTGCTGGAGTTGTAATAGGAGACAGGAACTTAGATGAATTAGTGCCGCTATACAAAGATTTATCTTCTACTTTGCCAATACCAGTTACGCAGTTTGACATGAAGTCTTCTGAAGATGCAGGGTTAGTTAAATTTGATTTCCTTGGTTTAAAAACACTTACAGTAATTAAAAAAACGATAGAATTTATCGTTAAAGATAGCCCAAGTTTTGACATAAATAAAATTGATTTATCTGATGCCAAAACTTTTGAATTGCTGAGCTCAGGTGAAACCATGGGTATTTTCCAACTCGAAAGCTCTGGAATGCGAGAGGTTCTTAAGCAATTAAAACCAAATAAATTTGAAGATATTATTGCATTAGTTGCTCTTTATCGACCAGGACCCATGCAAAATATTCCAAATTATATATCAAGAAAACATGGTAAAGAAAATTTAGATTATTTACATCCAAAATTAGAAAAGATTTTAAAAGAAACTTATGGTGTAATTATTTATCAGGAGCAAGTAATGCAAATTGCTCAGGTACTATCAGGTTTTAGTGCAAGTAAGGCAGATATTTTAAGAAAAGCTATGGGCAAAAAAAAATCTGCTGAAATGGAAAGGCAAAAAAAAGATTTTATTGATGGGGCCGTTCAAAATGGAATTTCAAAAGATCAGTCGATTTATATATTTCAACTTGTAGAAAAGTTTGCTCAATATGGCTTTAATAAAAGTCATGCCGCAGCTTATGCATTAATAGCTTATCAAACTGCATATCTTAAAACACATTATCCAATCTATTTTTTTTGCGCCTCAATGAATACTGAGCTTTCAAATACAGATAAATTAAATTTATTTTACGAAGAATTAAAAAGATTAAAAATTGATATAAGACCGCCAAATATTAATTATTCTTATGCTGAATTTTTACCTAGAGGAAAAACAATATATTATGCTTTATCTGCAATTAAAGCTGTAGGATATGAAGCAATTTCAAATGTTGTAAAGGAACGAGATAAAAATGGGAAATTTGACTCCATTCCTGATTTGTTGAATAGAGTTAATAGTAAAAATTTAAATAAATTACAGTTAGAAGGTTTAATAAAATCTGGATCTTTAGATGTATTAGATAATAATAGAAAAAAACTTTTTGAAAATGTACCAAATTTTATAAAACAATCTAAATCATCTGATCAGGAAAATAAAGAACAAGACTTACTTTTTGATCACAATGAGTCGTCTAATCATAAACAAGACAAATTTTCTAACTTGTTGGAAGACTGGGATCAAAATGAAAAAATAAAAAAAGAATTTGAGTCAATTGGATTTTTTGTTGGAGAGCATCCTTTGAAATCTAATTTAAGCATTTTAAAAAAGTACAATGTTAAATCTTATCTTGAAATAAAAAATGGTGAAAAAAATTTAAAAGAAGCAATGATCGCTGGTACCTTGATTTCTATTCAAGAAAAAAAAACCGCAAAAGGAAACCCTTATGGTATTTTAAAGTTTGTTGATCTTGGCTCAATGTATGAATTATTTATTTTTTCAGAAAAGTTAGTCGAAAATAGGAAAAATCTAATAGTTGGTAACTCCTTTTTAGTTAAAGTTAAAAAAGAAACAAATAAAGATGGAATAGAGCGTATTAACTTAGAAAATATTTTTAATATCGATGAACTGAAAAAAATAAATGTGGATACAGTTACTTTGAGTATTAATGATTTGGCTTCTTTAGATTTAATAAAAAAAAGACTTAATCAAAAAGGATCATCAATTGTTAATATTATTTATGAAGAAAATGAGAAGCAAAAATATACATTTAAACTTAATACAAATTTAAAAGTTACTTCGAACGATATAGAATTTTTTGAAAAACACAGTATTAAGCCAATTTTTTAGGTTAATTTACTATTGAAATTTAATAATTCAATTATATAAGCTCTTCAAAAAACGCACAGAGAATAAGGCTAAACGCCCTCGGTCTGCAAATGCAGTGGTTTCTCTGGAGGTATAACCGGAAAGGAAAAAATGAACTTACCAGAAG
>JAYNJZ010000013.1:12698-20409 GCA_038110645.1 Candidatus Pelagibacteraceae bacterium | reverse complement strand
GTAATATCAATATGTTCAACTGGCTGCTTTAAAAAGCTAGATTTATTATGCCCCATAATTAAGCAAATAAAGTTTTGATGTTATGGTTTTCGTCAGCCTCGTAAATTGACATTAATGGTTTGTCTTTAACTTCATGGATTTGATTTGAATAAAAACCATTAAAGTTTGTTCTTAAACTCATACCATAAGCACCTAATTGACCGATTTCAATATAGTCGCCAGTTTTTATATTTGCTGGCAACATAAAAGGTCCTTTCATATAATCTAATCCGTCACAAGTTGGACCATAAAAACTATATGGCATTAACCTTTTGGATGGTGAGTTTTCTAATTGAATTGCTTTTGTTGGGAAAATAAATTTAGGTGTCCCTGCATCAAAAAGTGAACCATAGGTCCCATCATTAATATAAAGATGTTGTTTTTTCTTTAGTTCAATTTTAACTATTGTTGAACCACTCTCAGCGACCAGCGCTCTTCCCGGTTCACATATTATTTTGGGTTTTTTAGTTAAGTTTAATTTCTTAATAGCTTTAGAAATTTCATTAAAATAATTTTTAATAGGCTGAGGGTATAAATCAGGATAAGTTGTTGGGAAACCGCCACCAACATTAATTACGTCTGGTTCTACATTTGATTTTTTAATTATATTTCCTAAATCTTTGATTGCTTTCGAATATGCAATTGGATGCATACATTGTGAACCAACATGAAAACTTAGGCCAAATCTTTTTGATTTTATCTTCCCTAATTTTGCTAAAATGATAGCATCGTTTATATTTGCACCAAACTTTTTTGATAAATCAATTTCAGAATGTTCATTTGATGTTTGAATACGAAGATATAGCTCAAGGTCTTTTGCATTTTTTGTAATTTTTAATATTTTTTCCAACTCTTCTTTACTGTCATAAGAATAAGCTTTTATTCCATAGGAAAAATAAGCTTCACGAATACTGCTTTCTTTTTTTACAGTATGCATAAAATATATTTTAGAATTTGGTGATAGTTTTTTTACTAATTTAATTTCATCAATTGATGCAGCATCAAAATTATTAATTCCATTTTTTATTAATGTTTTAATTACTGTTTCAGTAGGATTGCATTTCACAGCATACAACACGTCTCCTGGAAAATTTTCATTAAACCAGTTAGCAGCTAATTTTAAACTATGTTTTCTTAAACAATATACTGGATCTATTGGCTGTAAAGTTTTGACCAACTCGTCCACACACTGAAATTTTGCCATCTCATAAAACCTCTCGTTAGTTAACAGTCGGTCGTTTTTTTCTTCGAAAAAAAATCCCCTAAAAAAAACAACCTAATTCGCGGAATAAAGTATTTTGACTTTATGTAAAGAAAAAAAGACAGAAAATATGACTCTTAATTAGACCTAAATCTCTGGATTAATTACTGTGTAGGAGTTGTAAAAAATAGGATGTGTCTTATATCTTAGTATATGAAAAAATCTCCAGGAAAAATGAACATTGCAGATTTTGCTGATAAAACCTTGCTTATTGTCGATGATGACGATCCATTCAGAAATAGGCTTGGTAGAGCAATGGAGTCTAAAGGGTTTAAAGTTTCTTTGGCTAAGAGTGTAGAAGAGGGTCTTATATTAACAAGAAAATCACCACCAGCATTTGCAGTGGTTGACCTGAGACGTTTGGCGGGACTTGGCCGCGATGTTATCGATGAATGTCATAAACTGAAGCCCGAAAGTAGAGTGGTGATGCTAACAGGTTATGGAAATCTACCAACCGCAGTATCCGCTGTCAAAGCTGGGGCTATTGATTATATTGCTAAACCTGCTGACGCTGAAGATATAGAGGCTGCATTATTGGCAGAAGCAAATAGTAAAGCACAACCTCCCGAAAATCCTATGTCCGCTGATAGAGTTAAATGGGAACATATTCAAAGAGTATTTGAACTTTGCAACAGAAATGTATCAGAGACTGCTAGACGCTTAAAAATGCATAGAAGAACTTTACAAAGAATCTTGTCTAAAAGATCTCCTAAATAGTTCTAAAATATTTTGTTAAGATATTGTAATTTTTTTTTGGTCCTCTAATTTTTGTATAAATTATAAAATAATTTTTTGATAAAATATTTAATGAGGACATATACAAATCTTTCCCACAAAAAAATAATGAAGGTTTTAAATTATCTTTATTAAATTTTTGGTACATTTTATTTTTACTTATGCCAAAATTAAAATAAAAGATAATAGTTTTTTTATTTTCAATTATTTTATAAGTTTGAAAACTATTTATAAATTTATTATTTAGATTTGTTTTTAAAGTTTCCTTAAAATCATAAAAATTTTTATTTTTTTTTAATATTAGCTGTCCTTTTGCAAAAGTATTTTTATTTATATATTTTTTTACTTTCCAGTTACCAAGTAAAAAATTAAATATAATCAAAAAATTTTAAAACGAGGAAATTTATGGATTAAAATTGCAAGTAATGAAATCTTAAAAATTTCTCCTAAGAAAAATGGATAAAAACCAAGTTCTAAAATTGGTTTATCCCAGCCCAAAACTATTCCAAGCCAAATTAGTCCAACAAAATATGTTGGAATTAAAGCAACTGTTAATTTTAAAAAAGTCATAAAGATATTTTTTTTATTAATAAAAAAATTTTTCTGTGCAAAAAACATTCCAGCTAATAATGCAGAGAAAGCAAAACCAAAAACATATCCCCCTGTAGGCCCTAACAAATAACTTAATCCAACACCTTTTACTGGGGTTCCGGCAAATACAGGAAGTCCTAAAGCTCCTTCTAAAATATATAAAGATAAAGCTAAAAAACCGTATCTTGGACCCAAGGTTAAGCCGGTGAAAAGAACTATAAAAGTTTGCATTGTCATTGGTACAGGATAAAATGGTACTTGTATTTTTGAACTTAGCGATAATAAAATAGTAAAAAGAAAAGCTATCAAAACTTTATAAGTATTCGTTTGAATTTTTTTTCTAATTAATATGTTCATTTTCATTACTTGTTAAATTTAAAAATACTTCTTCTAAATCGGAATTATTTTTTAACAGTTCTTGCGTAGAATTTAAAGCCACTAATTTCCCTTTATTTATTATTGCTATACGATCACAGATATCTGAAGCTTCTTTAAGATAATGAGTAGTATAAATAATCGTTACTCCTTGCTTATTAAGTTGACGAACAGAGTCTAATAGTTTTCTTCTTAGATCAACATCTACACCAGCTGTGGGTTCATCTAAGATTAAAATTGGAGGTTGGTGTACCATTGCTTTAGCTACTAATAACCTTCTCTTCATACCTCCAGATAGACTTCTTGTGTACGCATTTGCTTTATCGGAAAGGTTTGTTAATTCTAAGATTTTATCAGTAATACGATCTTTTTGTTTGACGCCATACAAGCCTGCTTGAATTTCTAAAAGTTTTTTTGGAGAAAAGAAAGGATCGACATTAATTTCTTGCGGAACAATTCCTAAAGACGCCCTTACTTGTCTTGGATTTTTATCTAAGTCAAAACCCCACACAATAACCGAACCATTAGATTTATTTACTGTACCTGCAAGAATATTTATGAAAGTAGATTTACCAGCACCATTTGGTCCAAGTAAACCGAAAATTTCACCAGTTTTAACTTCTAATGAGATATCTTTTAACGCCTCTATCTGTTTAGTACCTTGCTGGTAAATTTTATTCACATTTTTAGCTATAAGGGCAATTGAACTATTCATGTTGATCAGCTTGTAATAACATTAAATTTAACAATTTGTATAAAAAAACTTATGTCTAAAGAAAAGCATTTATATTTGATTGATGGATCAGGTTATATCTTTAGAGCTTACTATGCTTTACCACCTTTAACACGAAAAAGCGATGGCTTGCCGGTTGGAGCAGTAAGTGGATTTTGTAATATGCTTTATAGTTTTTTAGAAAAAGCAAGAGCTGGTAAAACTGTAGAAGCACCCACCCACCTTGCTGTAATATTTGATAGCGCTAGGAAAAACTTTAGAAATGATATTTATAAAGAATATAAAGGGAATAGGTCAGATGCTCCAGATGATTTAATACCTCAATTTGATTATATTAGAAAAGCTGTAAAGGCATTTAACCTTCCGTCAATAGAAATGTTAAATTATGAAGCAGATGATTTAATTGCAACATATAAAGAGAAAGCAAAAAAAAATAAAATTAAGCTTACAATCGTTTCTTCAGATAAAGATTTGATGCAGCTAGTAGATAAAGAAACTTTTATGTTAGACACTATGAAAGATCGACATATTGGTATCGAGGAAGTTATAGAAAAATTTGGTGTCCCTCCAGAAAAAGTAATTGATGTACAGTCTTTAGCAGGAGATTCTGTAGATAATATTCCCGGTGTACCAGGCATTGGTATTAAAACCGCTGCTGAATTAATTAATCAATTTGGATCTTTAGATAAGCTATTAAATAATGCTGATACAATTAAACAGCCAAAAAGAAGACAAACATTGTTAGATAATAAAAAAAATGCATTGATTAGTAGAGAGCTAGTAACACTAAAAAATGATGTTCCCGTCAAAGACGAAATAGAAGATTTTCTGCTTAAGCCTTTAGATAAAGATAAAATATTTAATTTTTTAGATGAAATGGAATTTTCAAAGATAAAAAAAAATATAGAAAAAACTTACGGTCAATCAGAAATTAAATTTAAAAAAAATGAAAATAATATAAAAAATAAAATAAATATAAAAACAGGTTATCAAATTGTATATAAACCGGAGGTTCTTGAAAGCCTTCTAAAACAAGCAGATAACCAGGGATATTTTGCAATTGATACAGAGACTAATTCCTTAAATTCTCAAAAAGCAGATTTAGTTGGCGTATCTTTAGCGATTACAGAAAATCAAGCTTATTATGTTCCTGTTGGTCACAAAAATAAAGAAGATGAAAATTTAAAAAAACAAATAAATATCAAAGAATTAATTAAAATTTTAAAACCTTATCTAGAAGATGAGACTATCAAAAAAGTGGGTCAAAATATTAAATATGACCTTAAAATATTTTTAAAATATGGAATAAATTTGAAATCTTTTGATGACACAATGTTGTTATCATATTCATTAGATGCCGGTGTAAACAGACATAATCTTGATCTGCTGGCAAAAACACATTTAGATCATGATAACATAAAGTTTAAAGACGTGGTTGGCACTGGAAAATCGGAAATTACTTTTGATGAAGTTTTAATTAATAATGCATATAAATATGCATGTGAAGATGCTGATGTTACTCTCAAGCTATATAATATTTTTAAAGAAAGAATCATCAAAGAGCAATGCCTAGTTGTTTATGAGAATTTTGAAATACCGCTCGTAAATGTTCTTGCAAGAATGGAAAATAATGGAATCAAAATTGATCAAGGAAAATTAAAAAAATTATCTGATAATTTTTCTAAAGATTTAAAAGTTTTGGAAAAAGAAATTTATAAAATATCAGGTGAAAACTTTAATATAGCTTCAACGAAGCAGCTAGGAGATATTTTATATGAGAAACTTAAAATATCTGGGACAAAAAAAACTAAAAAGGGAAATTTTGCAACTAATGTAAATGTTCTTGAAGATTTGGCAAGTAAGGGTCATAAGTTTCCAAAGCTAGTATTAGAGTGGAGGCAAAAATCTAAATTAAAAAATACTTATACTGACTCACTTCCGGAGTTCATTGATATCAAAACTAAAAGGATTCATACTTCTTTTTTATTAGCTGCGACTAGTACTGGAAGATTAGCATCAGCTGATCCTAATTTACAAAATATTCCGATTAAATCAAAAGAAGGAAAAGAAATAAGATCTGCATTTGTTTCTGAAAAAAATAATTCAATAATTTCTGCAGACTATAGCCAAATAGAGATGAGAGTTTTAGCTCATGTAGCCGATGTAAAAGAACTTAAAAAAGCATTTAAAAATGATGAAGACATTCATAACATTACTGCATCTCAAATATTTGAATGTAATATAAAAAAAATTACAGAAGATATGAGAAGAAAAGCTAAAGCTATAAACTTTGGAATAATTTATGGCATTTCCTCTTACGGACTAGCGAAACAAATATCTGTAAGTAATACTGAAGCTGAAAAATTTTTATTTTCATATTTTAAAAAATTTCCTGAAATAAGAGATTATATGCAAGAAACTTTAAAATTTTGTAGAAAAAATGGCTTTGTCAAAACTATGTTTGATAGAAAGTGTCATTTTCCAAATATTAATGACAAAAATCATACATTAAAATCTTTTCAAGAAAGAGCCGCTATAAATGCTCCTATTCAAGGTGCAGCAGCTGATATTATAAGGCTAGCTATGAAGAATATTGATAAGAAAATTTTAAATAAAGAAATTAAATCTAATTTATTACTTCAAATTCATGATGAATTACTACTTGAAACTAAAGACTCAGAATTAAAAAATGAAATAAAAAAAATTAAGTTAGAAATGGAAAATGCAATAGATCAAGATTATAATTTTTCTGTACCTTTAATTGTTGATATAAATAGCGCAAAAAATTGGAACGATGCGCATTAATTTAGTCTAATTTTAGACTTTTTTTGATATTATAGGAATGAGCATGACAAAGACTATTGCATTAGTGGATGATGACAGAAATATCTTAACAAGTGTATCAATTGCACTTGAAAACGAAGGTTATAAAGTCCAAACTTACGTTGATGGCGAAAGTGCTTACATTGGAATTACCAGGTCTCCGCCGGATCTTGCAATTATAGATATAAAAATGCCTAGAATGAATGGAGAAGAACTTTTAAAAAAATTAAGAAAAAAAACAAACATGCCTGTTATTTTTCTTACTTCAAAAGATGAAGAGGTAGATGAGTTATTGGGTTTGAAATTAGGTGCTGATGATTATGTTAAAAAATCAGGAGGGTTTTCTATAAATGTTTTAATAGAAAGAGTTAAAGTTCAATTTAGAAAAAAAGATCAAGTAGCTCCAGATAATAAAAACATTATCAAACAAGGAAAGCTTATGTTAGATCCTGAACAGCTTGAATGTACCTGGGATGATAAAAATTTGCCAGATAAATTAACAACAACAGAATTTCAAATTGTATATGAGTTAGCAAAAAGACCCGGTGTCATAAAAGAAAGATCACACCTTATGACTATAGCGTACAAAGAAAATAATGATATTGAAGATCGAACTATTGATAGCCATGTTAAGAGAATAAGAAAAAAATTTAAAAAAGTTGACAAAGAGTTTTCTTCTATTGAAACTCGTTACGGAAGCGGATATCGTTGGAATGCTAATCCATAATGATTACAAATTTATTATTAACGAGATCCTTATTAAGACAATTCTTAGCATTTAATCTTTTTATATTTATTATCTTAGGTTTTTTTACTTTTTTATATCTTCTAGCTATTGAACCAGAACTAATTAATAAAAAGAGTAAAAAACATCAAAATATAATTGAAAATATTAATTTAAATTTGAATAATCAAAAAATTAATGCAGATAGCAATAGTTTAAAAAATTTTTTATATAAATCCAATTTTATATTAGATGAAGTTGATCAAATTCGTTTTTTTACTATTGATAAAAAAATTATAGTAGATAGTTCATTTATTGACATAGACCAAAAATCATTTTTTGTTACAGAAAGAATTCAAACTCTGGGAATAAATGAAACTGCTAATCAGGACCAAAATCAACAAAAGTCAGAAAATTTTTCAGATGAAAG
>JAYNJZ010000013.1:0-12598 GCA_038110645.1 Candidatus Pelagibacteraceae bacterium | reverse complement strand
TCTTTTTTTTTAAATAACTATATTATTAGACCAATAAGATCACTAAATTTTTTTGCAAAACAAATTTCGTATGACAATCCACAAAGTAAAAGTAAGATTGAATTAGATTTTGATAAGCGTGAAGATGAAATAGGGAATTTATCTAAATCATTAAATGACATGACTAACAAATTGTATCAAAGGATAGAGCTTGCAGAAAGGTTTGCATCCGATTTAACTCATGAAATTAGAAACCCTTTAGCATCACTCAAAGGAGCTTCTGATTTGTTAAATTCGACAAATGATGAAAAGCAAAAAATTAAACTTTTAAAGGTGTTATCAAATGATGTTGAGAGAATCGAAAGATTAATAACAGATTATTCTCAAGTATTAAAAGATGAAGCTTCACAATCTAGAGCTATTGCAAAAAATTTTAACCTTATTCATTTGATTGAAAGTATTATTGAAGATTTTAATTTGGATACAATTAACCAAAAAAAAAATATACAATTTATTTTTGAAAATGAAAAAAGTTTAAAAAAAGCAATTATTTTTGGTATTGAAAGTAGAATAGAACAAGTAATAGCCAATTTATTAGATAATGCAGTTTCATTTAGTCCTGAAAATTCTAAAATCTTTATAAGTTTATCCCATAATAATAAGAACTTTAAAATTTTAATCAAAGATCAAGGCCCAGGCTTTGATGAAAATAATTTAGAAAAAGTTTTTGAAAGATTTTACAGTGATAGACCTAATGATCAAGATAGTTCTCATTCTGGATTAGGATTAAATATCGTAAAAAACATTATTGATTCCCACAAAGGTTTTATCAAAGTCTACAACAACGTTAATAACAAAGGAGCAATCGTAGATATAATGTTGCCATCTGTATAATTTTAATTGATTATATTATTTAATACTGTTAGTTGACCGTTCATGAGTGATTTTAAAGTTAAAGATTTAAAAGAAGCAGATTTTGGAGATAAAGAAATTTCTTTAGCAGAGTCAGAAATGCCTGGATTGATGGCTATAAGAGATGAATATAAAAACTCTAAACCATTAAAAGGTGCGAATATTGTAGGATGCTTGCATATGACTATTCAAACCGCTGTGTTAATTGAGACATTAGTACATTTAGGTGCTACGGTGAGATGGTCTTCATGTAATATTTTTTCAACCCAAGATCACGCGGCGGCTGCTATTGCGAGGAAAGGAATACCTGTTTTTGCGTGGAAGGGAGAGACTGAAGAAGAATATTGGTGGTGTATTAAACAAACTATCTTGGGTAATAAGGAGTGGAAGCCAAATATGATCCTCGACGATGGTGGAGACTTAACTGCTTTAATGCACAAGGAACATAAAGATTTATTAAAAAATATCAAAGGCGTTTCGGAAGAAACTACAACAGGTGTTAAAGAATTAAAAAAAATGGAACAAGATGGTTCGCTTTTAATACCAGCATTTAATGTGAATGACTCAGTGACTAAGTCAAAGTTTGATAATTTATATGGTTGTCGAGAAAGTTTAGTTGATGCAATCAGAAGAGCTACAGATGTTATGATGTCTGGCAAGGTTGCAATTGTAGCCGGATTTGGGGACGTTGGAAAAGGAAGTGCTGCATCTCTAAGGCAAGCTGGTGCTAGAGTAATGGTTACAGAAACAGATCCAATTTGCGCTCTACAGGCTTCTATGGAAGGTTACGAAGTGGTTTTAATGGACGAGGCAATTAATCAAGCTGATATTGTGGTTACTGCAACAGGAAATAAAGACATAGTAACTGCTGATCATATGAGACAAATGAAAGATAGATCAATTTTATGCAACATCGGACATTTTGATAACGAAATACAAGTTGACGCTTTAAGAAATTACAAATGGAATGAAATCAAACCACAAGTTCATGAAATTGAATTTCCAGATAAAAAAAGAATTATCTTATTGGCAGAAGGAAGATTAGTTAATCTTGGCTGCGCAACTGGACACCCTAGTTTTGTCATGAGTGCATCATTTACCAACCAAGTTATGGCACAAATTGAACTTTGGAATAATTCAGAAAAATATGAAAAAAAAGTTTATGTATTACCTAAACATCTTGATGAAAAAGTAGCCGAATTACATTTGGCAAAAGTTGGAGCTAAATTAACAAAACTTTCAAATGATCAGGCGGATTATATTGGTGTTTCACCTCAAGGACCTTTTAAAGGTGATGCGTATAGATATTAAATAATGAAATGTACTCTTCAAGAGTTAAAAAAACTTTCAAATCAAATATCTAAAAGACTTACAGCTGGAGTTTCAATTTACCTTACGGGAAATCTTGGAAGTGGAAAGACCACATTTACAAAATTTTTAGTTTCTGAGCTATTTAAGAAAAATAAAAAAAAGAAACCTGAAGTTACAAGCCCAACTTTTAACATTGTTCAATATTATAAAGTTAATACAAAATTAATTATAGCACACTATGATTTGTATAGGTTAAAAAGTACAAGAGATTTGAATCACATAGGTTTATATGATTTTGAAGATAGTTTACTGAGTATAATCGAATGGCCAAAGTTAATTAAAAAAAAAAATAAAAATCGTATTGAAGTTAAATTTAAATATACAAAAAAAAAAGATGAAAGAAATGTCGAAATTAAATATTTTGGAAAAGTTAAAAAGTGATATTTTTCTAATAGCTGGAGATGCATCACCTAGAAAATTTTTTAGATTCAGGAATAATAAAAAACATATTCTTGTCTACTGCGAAAAAGATAAAAGAAATAACCTAGAAAATTATATCAAAATAAATAATTTTTTAATTAAGAAAAAAATTAAAGTACCAAAAATTATAAAAAAAAATATTAAAAAAAATTTTATTATTATTGAAGATTTTGGCAATAAATTATTGAAAAACCAAATCGAAAATAATAGAAAAAAAATTAATTTTTTTAAAAAAATTATTGATGAACTTATAAGGTTACAAAACATAAAGTTAAGTAAAATTTTACCTAAATATTCTATGATTTTATTAACTAAAGAATTAAATTTATTTTATGATTGGTATTTACCAGAATTCTTTTCTAAAAAAAAAATTAGAAAAATTAAGAGAGATATAAATTCAATTTTAATAAATTATTTAAAAAAAACCGTAAAATTAAATAATGTTTTTGTGCATAGAGATTTTCATATTGAAAATTTAATTTTACATAAATCAAAAATTGGTTTTTTAGATACTCAGGATGCAGTTATTGGACATGCGGCTTATGATTTAATGTCTTTAGTTGACGATGTTAGGATTAATCTTAATAAAAATGAACAAGAAAAAATTTATAATTATTATGTGAATAGAGTCAAAAATATTGATAAAGATTTTGATTTTCACTTTCATATTCTTTCTCTCCAAAGGTTACTTAAAATTCTAGGTATATTTGTTAGACTCTTCAGAAGAGATGAAAAGAAAAAATATTTGAAATTCATTGGTAGAACTTGGAAATTAATTGATTTGAGATTAAATTACAAAGAGTTTAAATTTTTAAAGTTATCTTTCGATAAATATTTTACAAAAAAAATTAAAAATAAAAAATGGAAATAAACAGAGCAATAATTTTGTGTGCTGGATTTGGTAAACGTGTTCTACCGCTTACTAGCTCTACCCCAAAACCATTATTGAAAGTGAATCAAATGCCATTAATTGAATATTCAATTCTCCTTTTAAAAGAACTTGGTGTGAGAGAAATTGCAGTTAATGTGCATTATCTTAAAGATAAAATTATAAGTTATTTAGAAGATAAACATCCTCAAATAAAAATATTTGAAGAGAAAGTAATTTTGGATACAGGAGGAGCTCTCATAAATGCAAAAAGTTTTTTTACTGAAGATTATTTTTTTGTATTAAATTCTGATACAATTTGGCAAAAAAACTATATTCCATTTATTAAATCTTTAATTAAAAAAACAACTCAAAACAGTTTATTAGCTGGATTACTTTTGGCAGAAAAAAAAAATAGTTTTGACCCTAATCTTGAGCCTGATTTTTCACTAAATAATAATCTCCTAGTAAGTAAAAAAGAGTATATTTATACAGGATTTCAAGTTTTAAATTCGAAATTATTACATAATAAAACAAATGAACCTTTCTCAGTTAAAGAAATATGGGACGATTTAATAAACAAAAAAAAAATTACCGGAGAAATTTTTAAAAATACTTTTTTTCATACAACTAACATTAATATCTATGAAATGTTAAAAAATAAAAATATTACTTTTTAATAATAAAGTTTTTAGCTCTTGTACTATCCAAATATTTGTAGTCCAATATATTTAATTTATTATCAAATACTACATGTATTGGATTTCCAGTAGGTATTTCAAGTTCAACAATCATAGCGTCTGAAATTTCAAAAATTTTTTTACATAATGCTCTTAAGCTATTTCCATGCGCTGATATTATAATGTTTTCTGATTTTTTTAATAATGGTTCAATGTTATCAAGGTAATAAGGTATGGTTCTATTATAAGTATCTTTTAAAGACTCAGAGTCTGGGATTAATTTACTATCAATATTTTTATATATATCTAAGTTTAAAGGGTGATTGGGATCATTCTTATCTTGAGGAGGTGGTGGTGTATTATAACTTCTTCTCCAAATCATAACTTGTTCATCACCATGTTTTTTTGCTGTTTCACTTTTATTTAAACCTTGTAGAGCGCCATAATGCCTTTCGTTTAACTGCCAAGCTTTTATAATATTGGGTATTTTAAGTTCAGACTTTAATACAATGTTTTCGAGAGTTTTAATTGCTCTTTGCTGGAATGATGAAAAACCAAAATTAAATGACAAGCCAAGTTCTTTTATTAGTAAGCCTGCTTTTTTTGCTTCTTCAATCCCCTTTTCTGTTAACTCTGCATCATACCAGCCTGTGAAGCGATTTTCTAAATTCCATTGGCTTTGACCGTGTCTAATTAAAATTAGATTTATCATAAAATTTATTATTATGATAATAAAGAATAATGAGCAATTATAAACTTCTTTACGTGACTTGTGGATCAAAAAGAGAAGCAAACAAAATAGGAGAAAAATTAGTAAAGAATAAATTAGCTGCATGCACAAATATTATAGATAATGTTAAATCTATATTTGAATGGAATAATAAAATTGTAAATAACAAAGAGTGTATTTTAGTAGGCAAGACTACTTCAAGAAATATAAATAAAATAATTAAAACTATAGAGAATTTACATTCTTATGAATGTCCTTGTATACTTTTTTTTAATATTCAAAATGGAAATAAAAAATTTTTAAAATGGATCAAAAACAATTCAAAATAATATTTAAAATAGTTTTTTTGTTTTGGTTATTCTTAATATTTATTACATCTATTTATCCTGGAAATTTAATTGGATTAATATTTAAAGGTGATCCCAACAGCTATCCTGGAGGACAAGTATCAAATTATTTTCTGGAATATTCTAGTCATTTTATTAGTTATTTTTTATTATCTTTTTTTGCAATTTTTGCTTTTGATTTTAATGATCGTATTTTAGGAAAAGTATCTTTTCTTTTTATTTTCGCACTTATGATGGAGTTGTTACATATATTCATACCGAATAGATCATATGAAAATTATGATTTAGTGATGAATATTTTAGGTGTTTTATTTGGTTTATTTTTTTTATTGAAAAGTAATAAAATTAACATTTAGATCTACTTTCCTGCATCTATCCAGATAGTTACTGCGACTAAGAAAATAGGCATACCGAATACTAAAGTTACAATAAAAAATTTTTTTAATTTTGATATCCATTTTGAATTAGTCAAACCTTCATTAGTTTGATGGTTAAGTTCAAAATTTAATCCTTGATCAGTTTGAGCTTTGATTTTAATAGGTAGCTTTAATTCCTTATTTAATTGGTCTTCTATAAAGCTAATTGGTGATGTATTTTTTCCTATGACCAAATAAATAACTGGGATTATATATAAAGTAAAAAAAGTAGTAAAAATCATACCCATAAAAATTACAATTCCAATTGTTAATCTGCTTGCCTCTCCAGGACCAGAACCAAGGATTAAAGGAATTACACCGGCTATAGTAGATAATGATGTCATTAATATTGGTCTAAATCGTAATTTAGAGGCCTGCAAAATAGAATTTAAAATATCTTTACCTTCAGATCTAATTTGGTTAGCAAACTCTACAATTAAAATTCCATTTTTTGCAGATAAACCAATAAGTATTATTAAACCTATTTGACTATATATATTTAAAGAACTACCAGCGACTAATAAACCGATAATGCCACCAAATATTGCAAAGGGAACACTCACCATTATGGTAAACGGATGGCGCCAACTTTCAAACTGCGCCGCCATGGAAAGGTATGCAGTAATTAAAGCTAGTCCAAAAATTAAATATAAACCAATATTTGTTTTTTTATATTCCTCAGACTCACCTTTGTAAGCAATTCTTACTTCCTCTGGTAATTTTTCTTTCACAGTTTTTTCTAAAAATTTTAATGCATCATCAATAGAGTAATTTCCAACAATACGAGCAGATATTGTTACAGCCCTTTGTCTGTTGTAACGACTTAAAAATGGAGCAGTAGCGCTTTCAGAAATTGTAACAATATTCGATAGTGGAATTAATTTTCCAGTTACTGTTGATCTCACATAAATTTTATTTAAATTTGTTGGCTCCTGTCTATTTTTTAAATTACTTTGTAATATAATTGAGTATTCTTTTCCCTCTTTAGTGAATTTAGTTACTTTTCTTGAACCAAACATAGTTTCAATTGATCTTCCAATTGCTTCAATGCTAATGCCGAGATCAGCTGCTTTTTGATTATTAATTTCAACTTTTAATTCTGGTTTGTTCAAATTATAATCATCTTCTATACTTACTAAGTTAGGATTTTTTCTAGCTTCATTCTTTAAGATATTTTTCCATTCATTTAACTTTTCATATGTATTTCCAAGAAGAACAAATTGTATCGGTTTTTCAACACCTCCAGATCTTATTGATTGTGGCATTACTGGGAAAGCAATAACACCTGGTACACTAGCAATTTTAGCAAAAGATGATCTTAATATGTCTTGACCACTTCTTTTTCTTTTACTCCAATCTTCAAGTAAAACGATTATAAACGCAGAGTTAGTTTGTTTGCTACTTTTCCCAAAGCCGGGCACTCTTAACAATAATCTCCTTATTTCACCTTTTCCAACTTCAGGCAAAAATAAACTTTCAATTTTTTCTGCCTTAGAAGCTGTATAATTGTACCCCGATCCTTCTGGTGCTTTTACAATTACAAAAAATACACCCCTGTCTTCTTTTGGAAGCAATTCTTTCTTTGTAATAGTAAATAGAAAACTTGTTAATAAAATTACACCACTTAAAAAAATAAAAATTATTTTTTTTTTATTAATAATTAATTTTAAAGTTTCCGTATATCCAATTTCGCATTTTTTAAAAAAATTATTAAAATTTATAATGATCTTAGACTTGCTTTTTTTTGATTTTAGGTACTTTGAGCCAAGCATTGGAGATATTGTTAGAGCTACAAAACTAGAAATACATACTGCAAAAGATAAAGTGACCGCCATTTCCATAAATAAACGACCAATTAATCCTTTTATGAAAACTAAAGGTAAAAATACTGATACCAAAACTACAGTTGTTGCTATAATTGCAAATGCGACTTGTTTAGAACCACGATAAGCCGCTACTAGTCTCGTTTCTCCACCCTCAAGTCGGCGTGAGATGTTTTCTCCCATCACTATGGCATCATCAACTACAATCCCAATTGCCAAAACAAGTGCCATTAAAGTAAATAAATTTAAAGTGAAGCCAGCAACATAAATAGCTAAAAAAGTAGATATTATACCAACTGGTATTGTGACAGCAGGTATTATTACGCCTGTTAGGTTACCAAGGAATAAATAAATGATAATAATAACCAAAATAACAGCGATAAATAACGTTTTGTAAACTTCAAATATTGCAGCCTCAATATATCTTGATCGGTCAAAGGATACCGTCAAAGTTGATCCAGCAGGAAGCGTGGGTTGTAAGATTTTTATTTTTTCTTTTATTCTTGAAGCAACCTCAATAGTATTTGCAGTTGATTGTTGATAAATCCCAATGCCAACTGTTTGATTTCCATTACCTTTAAATAGAGTATTAGTATTTAATGCTCCAAATTCTATTCTAGCAATGTCTTTTAATTTAATTATGGAACCATCGGGGGCTCGTTTTAAGACAAGCTCTTTATAATCTTCAAGGTTTTGATAGGCTTTTTCAACCTTGATTACTAAATCTATACTTTTGGATTCTATTTTTCCTGCAGGAAATTCTACATTTTCTTTTCTTAAAATATTTTCAAGCTCATCTGTTGTAATATTCCTTGCTGCCATAGCAACAGGATCTAGCCAAAGTCTTAATGAAAATTCTCTTTCACCGCCCAATCTTATTAATCCAACACCTGGAATATTTGCAAACTCATCTTTTAAATATCTATCAGCATAATCTGTTAACTCTAAATCAGTCATCCTTGCGCTTTGAAATGCTAACCACATTGTAGTTGTTCTGGCCGCAGAAGCTTTAAATACTTGTGGAGGCTCAGCTTGTTCTGGTAAATCGTCAACTATTCTTGCTATTCGATCTCTTACATCGTTTGCCGCTACATCAAGATCAACTCCTAAATCAAATTCTAAATTAATTGAGGATCTTTCATCTTCACTTGTAGAGTCAATAGTAACTAATCCCGGTGTCCCGCCAACTCTTTCTTCAATTTTTTGAGTTATTTGAGTATCAATAATTTTAGCAGAAGCCCCATTGTAATCTGTTCTAATATTGACTTTAGCAGTCTCTACATCAGGTAGTTCTCTGAGAGGTATTTTATTAAAAGTAACTATACCAAAAATAACTAGTACTAGGCTCATTACCGAAGCAACGACTGGTCTTTTTATTGATAGCTCTGTCAAGAACATTACTGGTACTCTGTAATTTTAATTTTAGATCCAGGTCTTACTTTATTTGTACCTTCAGCTAAAACTACATCTCCTTCGTTTAAGCCAGATAAAATTTCAATTTTTCCAAAGTTTCTTTTACCAATAATTACAGGATTTTTTTTAATTTTGTTATTTGTTATTAAGTATACAAATTTATCATTTCCTTGAATTATTAAAGCTTGTTCAGGAATTGACAAAGAATTTGTTTCATTAAAAATTAGACTAATATTTAACAACATTCCTGGAATTAGCTTTTGTGATACATTATTTATTTTAGCTTGAACTAAAATTGATCTTGTTGTTGGATCCACTCTAGAGCTAATAGTTTCTAATTGACCATTAAACTTTTCGTCAAATGCAGATGAGTTAGCTTCAATCTTTAACCCTTTTTTTAAAACACCTAAGAAATTTTCTGGAACTTTAATATCAACTTTTAAGATTGCGATATCATCTAATGTTGCAATAATTGAGTTATCTCCACCTAATATTCCAGGTGTAATTTCTCTTTTACCCACTCTTCCATTAAATGGAGCTATAATAGTTTGATCATTTAATTTTGCAATTATATCACCTTTTTTAACTGCAGGATAATCATCAAAATTAATCGAACTAATTAATTCTGTTTTTTTTATCCTTATTGAAAATGTTTGATTGGCAATAGCTGTACCAAAGGTTTCAAGTTTATCAAAAAAATTTGAGTAACCAACTTTAGTCGCAATAATTCCAATTGGCCTAGCCTTTGCCTCTTGTATCTTTTTTTTTACAATATTGGCTACAACTGCCCTTGCAACAATCACCGATGCAATAACTAAAGCTATAAAACTTAAAATTATTATTAATTTTTTTTTTGCACTCATTTTATTGGCCATAAATTTTCAGTTTCGCTAGTAGGTTGAACATATAATATTTAATTTAAACAAATTAAAGAACTCTTTTTTCGTCTATTTAAGTAGCTTGTTTTTCAGCGCCCATTCCGTCCATGAGCCATCATAAATATCAAATTCTTTATCAAAAACCTGTTTGAATGCCATACCTGCAATTGTTGCTGCTACACCAGAGCCACAAGAAAAAGTTATATCTTGGTCTGATACTATTTGTTCTTTTTCAAAAATTTTCTTTAGTTCTTCCCTAGATTTTAAACATCCTGTTTCAGTATTAATAAGACTATTAAAGGGAATATTTTTACTACCTTCAATATGTCCACTTTTGAGCTCAGGTCTTGGCTCAGGGTCGGTTCCATTAAATCTACCAGCTGGTCTTGCATCAATTAATTGAAATTCAGTCTTTGAAATATTATTTTTAATATCATTATAATATTTTACATTTTTTGGTTCTTGATTTGCGAAGTATTTCGATGACTGAATAGCTTTGGGGCTTTCACTATCTGTATCAAAATTATTTAGTTTCCAGTTCTTTAAACCTCCATTTAAAACAGAAACTTTTTCATGACCATACTGTTTGAACATCCAGCATACTCTTGCAGATGAAAAAATTCCTAAACTATCATAACAAATTATATGATCTGAATTTTTAATACCAATTTCACCAACTTTTTTTGAGAAAATATCTTTATTAAGTAATGTATGTGGATATAAAGATTTTTCGTCAGAAAAATAGTCTATGTCAAAAAAAATTGCACCAGGTATTCTTAATTTATCAAACTCTTCTTTACCATTTCGATTTGTGCCAGGTAAATGCCATGAACAATCTAAAATACAAAGATTTTCATTTTTTAAGTTTTGATACAACCATTCACAACTAACTAAATTCATTTATTTTTTTTCTAGTAATGATACTAAATTTTTAATGATTAGTAAAAATCAATTAGGCGTCATTTATATGATGCTGAGCGTAATTAGTTTTTCAATTATGGATATTTCAGTAAAACTAATGTCATCGAATTATCCTACTGGTCAGTTAATATTTTTTAGAGGATTATTTGGTTTAATACCAATATTATTCATTATCCCAAAAAATAGAATTAAAAATTTATTTAAAACAAGTAAAATTACACTTCATTTAGTAAGAGCGTTCGGAGGTGCTTTTGCAATGACTTTTCTATACTTAGGATTAAAGTTTTTACCTTTAGCAGAAACTATAACATTAAGTTTTGCAGCACCAATTTTCGCAACGATTTTTTCAATTATTTTTTTGAACGAAATTGTTAGAATAATTAGATGGTTGGCAATTTTTTTAGGATTAACAGGTGTTATTATAGTTCTAAAACCTGGTACTGAACTATTTACTTATTATTCATTATTTCCAATTTTATTTTGTATTGGATTTGCAACTATTTCTATTGCTATAAAAAAATTAGCCAAAACAGAACCAGATTATTTGATAGCTCTGTATTTTACACTTGTTCTTATATTATTTGGCATAGTTTCAATTTTATTAGGGTGGAAAAAAATTGATAGTCAAGATTATCATTACTTAATTTTAATAGGTTTAAGCGGGTCAATTGGAAATATATTTTTAACAAAGTCTATTAGAGAAGCGGATGTATCTTTAGTTACTCCTGTTAAGTATCTGAGTTTAGTTTTTGCAATGTTAGCAGGGTGGTTTATTTTTAAAGAAGAAATTTCTATTTTGACAATGAGTGGTGCGTGTTTAATTATATTTAGTACATTTATTATTTTTAAGAGAGAAGCAGCAAAAAAAATTAAACCAACTTTTGTAAGACAAGTATAAGGTAATGACAAAACCAAAATATTGGGAAGCGGGTAGAAAATATTTAATAAAAAAAGATAAAATACTTGCAAATCTTATAAAAAAATATCCAGGTCATCTTAAAAGTAGAAAAGATCCCTTTTTTTCTCTTTGTAAATCTATTGTTGGTCAACAAATATCGGTACAAGCGGCAAATTCTGTCTGGAAAAAATTTGAATTAAAATCAAAAAAAATTAAACCTGAAAATGTGTTAAAACTTACTTCAAGACAGCTAGCAACATGCGGTTTATCTAGGCAAAAAATTATTTATCTAAAGATTCTTGCTAAGAAATTTAAAAACAAAGAAATTAATATCCGTAAAATGAAAAAAATGAATGACGATCAAGCCATACAACATCTTATAGTCGTTAAGGGAATAGGAAGATGGACTGCTGAAATGTTTTTATTTTTTAATCAATTAAGGCCTAATATTTTTCCTATTCAAGATATAGGACTTTTACGAGCTATTTCAAAAAATTATAAAATTTCTTATCCTCCAAATAAAACTCAACTTGATAGATTCAATAAGAAATGGTCACCATATTGTACTGTAGCCACATGGTATTTGTGGAGAAGCATTGATCCAGTTGTTGTTAGTTACTAAACTGCCGACATATCTGAAGATTTCTAGATGTAGTATCTTTTGCTTGTGACCAAGCATCTTGATATTCTTTTGAATTATAACATTCTAATGCCTTTTCATAAGTTGGAAATTCCCAAATAACTGTTCTAGGAAAATTGACCCCCTCTAAACATTGATAGTCCCCACCTCTTACAATTGCTCGTCCACCATATTTATAAATAGCCTTTGTCGCAGATTCAGCATACTTTGATAAATTATTTTGATCTTCAATTTTGTTATATAATGCTATCCAATAGCCTTTCATTTACTTCTCCATTAAATTAATTAATAAATACATATGG
>JAYNJZ010000012.1:0-20637 GCA_038110645.1 Candidatus Pelagibacteraceae bacterium | reverse complement strand
TTATCTTTTGCAGAAACACTTACGATACCGTTAGCATCAATATCAAATGTTACTTCAATTTGAGGCACACCCCTTGGAGCAGGAGGAATTCCAGTTAAATCAAAAGTACCAAGTAATTTATTGTCACTCGCCATCTCTCTTTCACCTTGGAAAACTCTTATAGAAACAGCTGGTTGGTTATCTTCAGCAGTTGAAAATACCTGACTTTTCTTTGTTGGGATTGTTGTGTTTTTAGATATTAATTTTGTAACTACACCACCAAGAGTTTCAATACCAAGAGACAATGGGGTAACATCTAATAATAAAACATCTTTTACATCACCTTGTAAAACACCACCTTGAATAGCTGCACCCATCGCTACGACTTCATCAGGGTTAACACTTTTGCTAGGATCTTTTCCAAAAAAGTTTTTTACAGTTTCAATAACTTTTGGCATTCTTGTCATACCACCAACTAGAATAACTTCACCGATTTCTCCTGCAGATAATCCAGCATCTTTAAGTGCTGTTTTGCATGGTTCAATTGTTTTCTCGATTAAATCAGCACATAGAGACTCCAGTTTAGCTCTTGTTAATTTAATGTTTAAATGTTTAGGTCCAGTTTTGTCAGCTGTAATAAAAGGTAAATTAACTTCAGTTTGTGTTGATGAAGATAATTCTATTTTTGCTTTTTCTGCTGCTTCCCTTAATCTTTGAAGTGCAAGCTTATCTTGCTTAAGATCGATTGCATTATCTTTTTTAAATTCACTTGCAAGATAGTCTACAATTGTTGCATCAAAGTCTTCACCTCCAAGTGTAGTATCACCGTTTGTAGATTTAACTTCAAATACACCATCACCTAACTCTAAAATTGAAATATCGAATGTACCACCACCAAGATCATATACAGCAACAGTCTTGGCATTTTTTTTATCTAAACCATATGCTAAAGCCGCAGCAGTAGGTTCATTAATAATTCTTTCTACTTCTAATCCTGCAATTTTTCCTGCATCTCTAGTTGCTTGTCTTTGTGAGTCATTAAAATAAGCAGGTACAGTAATCACAGCTTTTTTAACTTCACTTCCTAAATATTTCTCAGCTGTTTCTTTCATTTTTTGTAAAACGAATGCTGAAATTTGACTTGGAGAGTATTTTTCTCCTTTTGCTTCTAGCCAAGCGTCACCGTTATCAGCTGCTATTACTTTGTAAGGCAAACCATCAATATCTTTTTTAACTGCCGCTCCATCAAACTTTCTTCCAATTAATCTTTTAACTGCATAAAAAGTATTTTCAGGGTTAGTTACCGCTTGCCTTTTAGCTGAGGCACCTACTAATTTTTCGCTCTCAGTAAATGCTACAACAGAAGGGGTAGTTCTTGCACCTTCAGTATTTTCAATAACTTTTGGTTCTTTACCATCCATGATGGCAACACATGAGTTTGTAGTTCCTAAATCTATTCCTATAATTTTTGACATAATTTTATAAATCTCCTTTTCTCTAATGTGATTGATATGGGTATCGATTGTGCATTTGCAAGATATCTAATGAAATTAATTTTTTATTAAAAAAGCTTTATTTATTTGGTTTTTTTGAGACATAAACCATTGAAGGGCGCAATAATCTATCATGCATCGTATAACCTTTTTGCATTTCCTCGATTACAGTTCCTGGATCTTTGTCGCTTTCTTTCTCACCAATAGCTTGATGAAGATTTGGATCAAAAGGTTTATTTAAGCATTCAATGTATTTAATAAAATTTTTCTCAAGTGTTGTTTGAAGCTCTTTTTCAATCATTTCAATTCCGTTTAAAATATTTTTAAACTCTTCTGTTTTAAATTTTTGATCATCTTTAAAAATTTGAAATGCACGATCTAAATTATCAGTCAAACTTAAGATTTGTTGTGCAAAAGAGAAAGAGCCGTATTTTAATATATCTTCTTTTTCTTGCTCGTGATTTTTTCTGAGATTTTGATTTTCAGCTAATAATCTTAGGTACTTGTCATTTAGTTCATTAAATTGATTTTCTTGGTCTTTAACATCATTATGACCCTTTTTTTCGTCAACATTAACTTCCCCTGAGCTTTGGGAAGATTCTTCTTTGTTTATATCTTCTTTATTGTCACTCATAATATAATATGTTTGCATGCTATATAGTGATAGATTATTAAATTCCAAGACTTTATGAGAAATAATCGTAAAAATTCAGATCTAAGATCAATAGAAATTATTCCTGATTACATAAACAATGCCGATGGCTCCTGTTTCATTAAATTTGGAAATACGCATGTTATTTGTACTGCATCTTTTGAAGATAAAGTGCCAAGGTGGCTTAAAGGTTCTGGTAAAGGCTGGGTAACAGCAGAATATGGAATGTTACCGAGATCAACAAATGAAAGAATGAGAAGAGAGGCGGCTGTAGGTAAAATAGGAGGAAGGACATCAGAAATTCAAAGGTTGATTGGCAGGTCTCTTAGGGCAGGGATTGATTTAACTTTGCTGGGTGAAAACCTTATAACCATCGATTGTGATGTTATACAAGCTGATGGTGGAACTCGAACGGCTTCTATCACAGGAGGGTTTATTGCTTTGTACAAATGTATAAAAATTTTACAAAATAAAAAAATTATAAATACAAATCCAATCAAAAACCATGTCGCAGCAATAAGTTGCGGGATAGTACAGGGAGATGTTTTGGTGGATCTTGATTATAGTGAAGACAGTATTGCAGATATAGATGCAAATTTTGTAATGAATGAGAATAATCAAATTATAGAAATTCAAATGACCGGAGAACAAACCACTTGTTCAGAAGAACAATTAAATCAAATGCTGACGTTTTCAAAGCAATCAATTCAGATATTAGTAAAAAAACAAAAAGAAGTTTTAAGTGCATAAATTATATGAATTAAAAAAGGTAAAAAAAATTTTACTGGCAACAAATAATCCAGGTAAATTTAGAGAACTTAAAGAAATCCTTCCTCAAAAAATTAAGTATTTTAAGCCTAAAGATTTTAATCTAATCGAACCCATAGAAAATGGAAAATCATTTAAAGCAAATGCTAAAATAAAATCAACTTATGCTGCAAGAAGGACAGATATGATTTGTATCTCAGATGACTCAGGGTTAGAGGTTGATATATTAAATAAAAAACCTGGTATTTATTCAGCAAGGTGGGCAGGACCAAAAAAAAATTTTAAAATTGCAATAAATAAAGTGTTTAATCTTTTAAATAAAAAAAAAGTTATGAATCCACGTGCAAGATTTGTATGTGCAATATCTATTGCTTTTCCAAGCGGTAAATCATTTGAGTTTCTAGGTAAAGTGGAGGGTCGAATATCATTTCCAGCGAGAGGTACCAGGGGTTTTGGTTATGATCCTATTTTTGTACCACTTGGAGAAAAAAAAACTTTTGCTCAAATTGGAAAAAGAAAAAAAAATAAAATTTCTCACCGTTACAATGCTTTTATAAAAATAAAAAAATATTTTAAATTTTCTTAAATTTTTTATCTTTAATTCTATATAATAGAAGTTTTCTATTTGTTTTATTTTCTTTTATAACAAAATCACCAGTTTTACCTTTATACGATCCGTTAAACATTGAAGCTTTAAGTTTATCATCTTTAGTAGAAAACCATACTGATGCAATCAAGGGAATCATGTCAAATGATAAAGATTCTAAATGGTAAATCTCTCTACCAAAGTTTTTTTTATATTTTTTATTTAATTCTTGATAACCAGCTAAATCGATGGAGGGAAAGATTAAATTTTCGAACGAGGGTTCTAATAAATATTTTTTATCGAACCATAAATTTAGAGTAACAAATTGAACATCTTTATAATTGGCGTCGTAAAAGTCAAAATAAGAGATTGAGGCAATTAATTCTTCATCATAAGACGAAATAAAAGCTTTCTTAAAATTTACTTTTTCTGAGGTATCATGTTTTTTTAAGGATTCTATAATTTTTTCTTCACCATCATCGTTTGATTGTTCTTCTTTTTTTATTTCTTGTATTTTTTCTAATTTTTCTATTCTCTGTAAATGTCTTTTATTTCTTGAATTAAAATTAGTAAGAATTTTTGTTTTTATATTAATATCTTCAAAATTTTTATAGAAAATAGAACGAGAATTTTTTGATTTAAATTTTTTAGTTTTTTCGTGAACTTTTTTTGTAAACTCGCTATTATCACCAAAAAAAACAAATTGGTCTTTTTTATTAAAAATAGTTTGCAAGGCATTCATTTGTGAACTTAGGTTGACTCCAAAGTTGATAACATTTGGAAGAATATTATTTTCTTGATTACTATATGATAGAAAGAGTTTATTTTTGAATCCTTCAATATCTTTTATTTCATTAATTGTATTATAAAAAATTGGACCTACAAAAATATCTACTCCACTATTAATTCCTTTTTTAAAAGCTTCAATTGCACCAGTTTTAGAACTTTTGGTATCAAGAGGAATAATTTTAATGTTTAAATTTTCTAGCTCAAATACTGTAAGCAAAATACTTTCATAAACATTTTTTCCAATAATTTCATTTTCACCACTTAGTGGTAATATCGCTCCTATTTTAAGCTCTGTCTTTGCATAAACATTGTTGTTAATTACAGATAATAAAAAAACGGTAAAAAGTATTTTTAAAAATTTTTTCATTTTTTAAACAAACAGTTATACATAGATAGAACATTTATTAAATTTATGAATAAACATAATTATGAAATTATACCGGCTTTATATATTGTTTCCACCCCAATTGGGAATCTCAACGATACTTCTTTACGTTCAAAATTAATACTCAGTAACTCTGATTATGTTTTATGTGAAGATACGAGAGTGTCATCTAAATTACTAAATTCTTTGGGGATTAAAAAAAAATTAATTTCATTTCATGAATATAACGAAGTTAAAAAAATAAAGAGTTTGATTAAAGATTTAAAAGAAAAAAAAATATTATCATTAATTTCGGATGCAGGAACCCCAGCCTTGAGTGATCCTGGAAGGTTATTAGTTTCACAATGTTATGAAGAGGGAATCAAGGTTGTACCAGTGCCTGGACCATCAGCGATTACATCTGCATTAAGTGTTTCTGGATTTTCTGATAATTTTTACTTTTCAGGTTTTTTGCCAAAAAAAGATAAAGAAATAAAAGAGAGATTAAATAATTTAAAATTTATAAAAGGTAGTTTAGTTTTTTTTATGCCAGCAAGAGATTTAAAAAAAAATGCAAAATACTTCCTAGATTATTTCTCCAACTCCCCTTTTTTTATTGCTAGAGAGATGACCAAAATTCATGAGACGTATGTCAGAGATAAAATGGAAAATATTTTTGAGCACATTCCAAATAATGAAAAAGGGGAAATGACATTTATTATTGATAATTCTAGTCTCATTAAAGAAAAGCAAAGTGTTAATGTTGATATTGAAATTAAACAATTGGTGGGAAAAATGAGTTCAAAAGATATTGCAGATTATTTATCAAAAAAACTAGATATAAGTAAAAAATTAATTTATCAGAGAGTAATCAAATTAAATGAATAAATTAACTTTATATTTATTTCTAATTTTTCTTACATATTCATGCGTCCCTATCGTTGGTGTTTCAACTGTAAGCATTATAAAAACAGGAGTTGAAGTTGCTGATGACCCAAGGTCGCTTGGAAGAATAGTAGATGACAGTGTTATAACAAAAAAAGTTTTATTTAAAATTTCGCAGATTGATCAAAAATATATTTTAAAAATAAAAGTAAGCTCAATTGATGGTAGGTTTTTATTAAAAGGTAATGTGGATACTATTGATGAAAAAATTAAGATGACAAAAATTGCATGGGAAACCGATGGTGTTAGGTCAGTTGAAAATCTCATAAAAGTTGATGATCAATCGTCATTAGTAGATAAAGCAAAAGATTTACTGATAACTTCTCAGTTCAAAGTAGCTCTTCTTACCCACGATGATGTTAAGTCAAATAATTTTAGCTTCACTACAATTAACAAAAATTTATATATTTTTGGTATTGCAAGAAACGATAATGAGAGAAAACAAGTTATAGATGAAGCTAAATCAGTTGAAGGAGTTAAAGAAGTAATTTCTAGTATTTTTTTAAAAGATGATCTCGCAAATAATCAAAGATTAGCTAATTAATATTTTATAATTTCAGATGAATAGGCAGCGATAGAAGCCAAATTTAAAATTTCAGAACTTGAAGATCTAAGAGGAGCAACTTCAATAGGTTGAGCTAATCCTATCAGCAATGGTCCTATCACTTTTCCTCCGCCGAGTTCTTTTAACATTTTTGTCGAGACTGCTGCGGCATGAATAGATGGCATTATTAAAACATTTGCATTTCCAACAATTTTTGAGAATGGATATGTAGATTTAAATTTTGAATTTAAAGCAACATCTGGCTGCATTTCTCCATCAAATAAAAAATTTACTTTCTTTTCTTCAAGAATCTCAACTGCTTTTCTCACTCTTTTAGTTCTTTCCGTTTCGGGCTGTCCAAATGTTGAGTGAGATAAAAGTGCAACCTTTGGATCGAAACCTAATATTTCCGCAACCCTTGCGCTTGATATTGCAATTTCAACTAACTCTTCAGAAGTGGGAAACTCATTAACATTTGTGTCGGCTATTAAAATTGTCTTACCTTTAGATACATACAAACACATACCAAATAGAATTTCGTTTTCTCTTGCCCCTACTGATTGAGCCAGCTTATCAACTGTTGCTGAAAAATGTCTTGTATTACCTGCAACCATGCCATCTGCGTCTCCACAAGCTACCATGCAAGATCCCCATGTAACTCTGTCTGACTTAACCATTTTATCGCATTCTTTTTCTAAAATACCTTTTCTTTGTAATTTTTCGTATAAAAAGTTTTTATATCTCTCTGACTTTTCTGTATCTGTTGAATTAGTCACCTCGATATTAAAATTTTCATCTAAACCTATTTTTTTTAAAGATTCTTTTAACTTATCTTTGTTTGCAATTAATATTGGTTCTCCAAGTCCATAATTTTTAAATGCGATTGCAGCTTTTAAGCTTTCTTCATCTTCACCTTCAGCAAAAACAATTCTTTTTTTTGCTTTTTTTATTTTGGAATTAATTCCTTGCATAATTCCAACAGATGGGTCGAGTCTTGCTTCCAACTCATTGATATAAATGTCGAAATCTTTAATAGGTTTTTGAGCAACACCACTATCCATTGCAGCTTTTGCAACAGCGGTAGGAATTGTAGTAATTAATCTAGGATCAAAAGTAGATGGAATAATATAGTTTTTACCGTAGTGAGGTCTATCTCCACCATAAGCCGCTACTACTTCATCTGGTACATCTTCTCTTGCCAGTTTAGCTATGGCTTGAGCGGCTGCAACTTTCATTTCTTCGTTGATTGTTTTCGCTTGTACATCTAACGCACCTCTAAAAATATATGGAAAGCCTATTAAGTTATTAACTTGATTAGGATAATCAGATCTTCCTGTTGCAATAATTGCATCATCTCGAACTTCTAAAACTTTTTCAGGTCTGATTTCTGGCTCAGGATTCGCGCACGCAAATATAATTGGATTTTTTGCCATAGATTTTACCATGTCTTGTGTAATTGCACCTGCAGCTGATAAACCAAGAACAACATCAGCACCTTTCATGGCCTGTTCTAAAGTTCTATCTTTTGTATCAATCGCATGTTTAGATTTCCATTGATCTACACCGTCTCTCCCTCGATAGATAACTCCTTTTCTATCACACATGGTAACATTTTCATTTGGAACACCGGAGTTTTTGAAAAGTTCAGTACATGCTATGGCCGATGCACCTGCACCATTTACTACAATTTTTACATCTTTAATTGATTTACCAGAGATATCTAATGCATTAATTAATCCGGCCGTAGTAATAATGGCGGTACCATGCTGGTCGTCATGAAAAATTGGAATATCAACTAACTCTTTTAATTTTTGTTCAATAACAAAACAATCTGGAGCTCCTATATCTTCAAGATTTATTCCTCCAAACGAACAAGCAATATTTCTTACAGTTTTAATAATATCTTCCGCATCGCTTGAATCCACTTCTATATCTATTGAGTCTATGTCAGCAAATCTTTTAAACAAAACTGATTTACCTTCCATTACAGGTTTTGAGGCAAGAGCTCCAAGGTTACCCAAACCCAAAATTGCAGAGCCATTACTTATTACGGCAACTAAGTTACCTTTACTTGTATAGTCATATGCTGTTTGAGGATTTTTAGATATTTCTAAAACTGGAACTGCAACTCCTGGAGAATATGCGAGAGACAAATCTCTTTGTGTAGACAATTGTTTTGATGAAATAATTTCTATTTTTCCTGGCTTACCTTGAATATGAAAGTCAAGAGCCTCCTTATCAGTATATTTCTCTATGGTTTCTTTTTTTTTATTCATACAAAGTTTTGTCGTAATTTTGTGGTGGTAGATTAATAATGTAGAAGATATGAGGTGTAAACATAATATATGAATATATTAAAATCGATAAGCTCCTTTGGATCATTTACCCTTTTAAGCAGAGTACTGGGTTATTTTAGAGATATCTTAATCGCAATATTTGTTGGAACCTCAGCAATGGCAGATGCTTTCTTTGTAGCTTTTAGATTGCCAAATACTTTTAGAAGATTGTTTGCCGAAGGTACATTTAATGCAGCTTTTGTTCCCATCTATACAAAATTAAATTTAAAAAATAATTCAGAAAATTTCACTAATAATGTTTTTAATTTTTTACTGATTACTCTTTTGTTACTTACTATAGTTGCCGAGATATTCATGGGTGGGTTTATGTATCTAATATCGCCAGGATTTATAAATGAACCCCAAAAGTTTGAGTTAGCAACTGAATTAAGTAGAATTACATTTCCATTTTTATTATTTGTATCATTGTCATCTTTTTTTTCTGCAATTTTAAACTCCAATGGTAAATTTGCAGTCGCTGCCGCTGCACCAATTGTTCTTAATATATTTTTAATTTTATCGATTTTTTATGCAAAGTTTTATGATTATTCATTTGTAAAAAGTATGTCCATTGGAGTCTTTTTATCTGGATTAATTCAACTTATTATTTTAATTTTTTTTACAAAAAAATTTTTTGTACCTAAAATAAAATTTTATGTAAAGTTTACATCTGATTTAAAAAATTTTTTTAAAAAATTATTACCAAGTATTTTCTCATCTGGTGTAATGCAAATAAACATTTTAGTTGGAACTATTATTGCATCATTTCAATCAAGCGCAGTATCTTACCTTTATTATGCTGATAGAATTTATCAATTACCCTTGGCTATCTCTGGAATCGCAATTGGTACAGTGGTATTACCAGTATTAAGTAAAACAATAATTAATGAAACAAGAGAAAAAGTTTTATTTATCCAAAATAGGTCAATTGAACTGTCTGTGTTTTTATCTGCACCAGCTGCGATTGGCATAATTGTTGGTGCTAATGAGATAATTTCATGTCTTTTTGGTTATGGTTCCTTTGGTAAGGAAAGTATAGACAATACCGCTAAAGCACTAATTATATTTGGTTTTGGTTTACCAGCATTTTCATTGCTAAAACTTTATTCAAATTTTTATTTTGCTAGAGGTAATACAACTTTTCCTTTTAAAATTTCTGTATTTACAGTTTTTATTAACATTTTAGTGAGTATTATTTTTTTTAAAGCTTATGGTTTTCTCTCAATAGCAGCTGGAACAACACTTTCCTGCTGGTTAGCAATTTTTGTTTATAAATATTCTTTAAGAAAAGACAAATTTCATTCATCAGATAAAATTTTTATTGAAAGGTTTGCAAAAATTTTTGTTTGTTCTTTAATAATGGGCTCAATTTTATATTATCAGTTTTATTACTTCCAAGATAAGTTTTTTTCGACCGATTTTACAAAGGTCTTTTATTTATTTTTAATTATTGGGAATTCGATTATAGTCTATCTTATTATGTCAGTAATCTTTAAAGCTTTTAGTATTAAAGATTTTAAGTTAAAGAATTATTAATGAAGCAAAAAAGAGTTTTATCGGGCATTCAACCAACTGGTAATTTGCATTTGGGAAATTATCTTGGTGCAATAAAAAATTTTGTATCTATGCAAAAAGATTATGAATGTCTTTTTATGTTAGCTGATCTCCATGCAATAACAGTTAAGGTGGAACCAAAAGATCTAAGAGAAAGCATGTTAAGTACAGCAGCTGCTTTTTTAGCATCCGGTATAGATGAAAAACAAAATATAATTTTTTGTCAGTCTCAAGTTAGAGCACACTCAGAATTGTCATGGATTTTAAATTGTGTTGCCAGAATTGGTTGGTTAAATCGTATGACGCAATTTAAGGAAAAAGCAGGAAATAATAAAGAAAAAGTAAGTGTCGGACTTTATACGTACCCTGTTTTGATGGCTGCTGATATTTTAATTTATCAGGCTACTCATGTTCCAGTTGGGGAAGACCAAAAACAACATTTAGAACTTTGTAGAGATATAGCAATAAAATTTAATAATGATTATAAAAATGAGTTTTTTAATATTCCCGAGCCTATAATTCCAAAAAGTGTAGCAAGGATTATGAGTTTTAGGGATGCAACAAAAAAAATGAGTAAGTCAGACGAGTCTGATCTTTCAAGAATAAATCTTACTGATACTAAAGATCAGATCATACAAAAAGTGAAAAAAGCAAAAACCGATAATGATGTTATTGATAATGATATTTATGATGAAAATTCAAAAAGATATGAAGCTCAAAATTTAATTAATATATATTCTAATCTTGCTGAGATCAGTCAAAATGATGTTTTGAGTAAGTTTCAAGGAAAAAAATTTTCTGAATTTAAAGATGATTTTTCTGATTTGTTAATTAATAAAATATTTCCAATATCTGAAAAAATTAATATGCTCAGGAAAGATGAAGATTATCTATTAAAGTTACTTAAACAAGGAAATGAAAAGGCATCTGAGATAGCAGATAAAAATATACGTGAAGTTAAAAAAATTATTGGAATACATTTATGAAAAAAAAATTTTTAGTAGTTATTGATGACAGCAAAGAATTAAAAAATGCAATTCATTTTGCTGCACAAAGAGCCAAAAATACTAATGGATCTTTAGCAATGCTCTACGTTATTGATCACGCAATAAATGCACAATGGTCAAAAGTTGAGCATTTAATAGAGCAAGAAGAAACAAGCGATGCTAAGAAAAAATGTAGAACTTGGGCTCAAAAAATTAAAGAGAAATTTCAAATTGACACTGAAATTATTTTAAAATTAGGCAATAGAAACGAAGAAATTGTAAAACTTCTTAAAGAGGATAAAGAGATAAGATTTATTGTTTTAGCTACCTCTGAAGATGGTGAAAATCCAGGTCCAATAATAAAATCATTATTATCGAGTAAAATGAGAGATTTATCCATACCTATAGTTTTAGTTCCTGGATCAATTGATGAAAAAGATATAGATTTGCTCGTATAGCTATTGAAATTAATGGCCAAAAATAATAATTAACGCCTATGATTAATATAATAGATACACCCAATCCTGATACCAAAAAATTCCTTTTTGATATTGAAATTGCAAAAGGTGGCTCAAAGGAGTTTCAGAGAGGTGAAGCTTCAGATATTGAATTGGTTAATTCATTATTCTCAATAGAAAATATTGAGTTGGTTTATATAGATAAAGATTTTATTTCTATAAGAAAATCTAAAACTAGTTCTTGGGATGAACTATCAAGTGAAGTACTTTTAATACTAAATGAAAAAATTGGTTCAGATTTTAAAGCGTTAATATTTGAGGATAAAAGTGAATTTAAAGATGATGTTTCTAAAAGAATTGAACAAGTTTTAAACGAAAAAATTAGACCAGCTGTAGCAATGGATGGTGGCGATATTAGGTTAAAGTCATTTAAAGATGGAGTTGCTGAGGTTGAGTTAAAAGGTGCATGTGCAGGTTGTCCAAGTTCAACAGTTACATTAAAACATGGAGTTGAAAGAATGATTAAGCATTATGTTCCCGAAGTAAATTCTGTGGAAGCTCTAAACATAAATGAATAAAAAAAAGTACAGTTATCTTGAGCATTTAATACTTACTGCTAAAAAATATGAAATTGAGGAGTACCTTTTTTATGAAGAAAAAGGACGTAAACTTACTGCAAAACAATTAGAACTAATATTACTCAGAAACGGAATAAGTGTTCCAAAAGATGAAACTCCAAGATTATCCAAGGAAGAAATTAGAAAAGATTCTTACGCAGGTTTATTGCAGGCGGGTGCATTAGTTGGTACAATTTTTGCATTTGTATTGTTACCAGGAGCTATTCAAAAAAATACAGCGCTAGTTAAGTCAACTTATAATCAACAACAAACTGCATCAATAGTTATTGACGAACCTACAGAAGAGGTAAAAGATAAATTTTTTGAAGAGAGAGACACTAGAGGCTTTAATACTCCTCATGCCAGAAGTGTCCTGGCTTTATTTGATGAGCTTCAATATAATTTAAAAGATGTAAGAGATGGAAAGCCTGTCAAACCAGTATTTTTTACTCAGTTGCCCAGAGGTATCAATGAGCTAGGAAAAATTTCAGATAGAAAAAAAATATTTATACAAATAGTTTTACCTTTAATTTTATCTGAAAATGAACAAATTTTAGCTGAGAGAAAAAAGATAATATTTTTATCAAAATCAAGAAAAATTAGTAAAGAAGATCAAAATTGGTTAAATCAAAAATTTACTTATTACAAAGTAGAAAAAAACAATTTTGATTTGTTATTGGAAAGAGCAGATATAATACCTCCTTCATTAGCAATCGCTCAGGCTGCTTATGAAAGTGGATGGGGTACATCAAGGTTTGCTCTTGAAGGAAATTCATTATTTGGACAGAGAACGTGGTCTAAAAACGCAGGGATAATACCATTAGATAGAGAAGACAATGAGACATTTAAAGTTACTAAGTTTGATATTATAAGAGCATCAGTTAAAGCTTATAAAAAAAATCTTAATACTCATAAATCCTATGAAAACTTAAGACAGGAAAGAAATAGAATGAGAAAAAAGGGTGCTATTATTTCTGGCTTAGAATTATCTAAACATTTAGATAAATATTCAGAGATTAAAGATAAGTATGTTTTTTATTTACAAAAAATAATTGAGCAAAATTCACTTACTGACTTTGACGACTCTATATTATTACCGACAAATAAAATTAATTTAGCATAGGCTAAATGAGCCTAAGTTTTATTTTTATAGATTTATTATCCGATAGATCATGTTTAATTTTATTTTATAATAATAAAGCTTTCGTTAAGAAAATAGATAAATTAACGAAATCGGAAAATATACCTATTATTCTAAATAAGTTTCTTAATACAAAAAAAATTAAATTTAATGAGAATTTTTTAATATACGTAAATTTAGGGCCAGGAAGCCTGGTTTCTGCGCGTAGCGCTATCACATTTGGTAAATCATTATCGTTAATTTATGGATGCAAACTTTATGGAATTTCATATTTTGATTTATTAAAATTGAATAAATTTAAGTATAACCAAGCTTTAATTAATTCGAAAAATAAAAAACTTCTATTAAATTTGAAGACGCATAATGTAAAAAATTTATCAAGTGAAAATTATAAAAAATATTCAAAATATAAAGTTGATGTAAAATTTAATAGTAAAAATGTAAAAAACCTAATAATGTCTAAAAAATATACAAAAAAAATTGTTCCAATTACATTTTCATCAAGATAACCTTATAGGATGAATAAAACTTCACCTTTTGCAATTAGTCTTGAAAAAATTTGTCAGGACAGAGGCTTGCGACTTACTGATCAAAGGAAAGTTATAGTCAGACTATTAGAAGAGACTATATCGGATACAAAATTCCACCCTGATGTTGATCAGCTTTTTAAAATGGCTATCAAGATTGATAAAAGAATTAGTGTAGCCACTGTTTATAGAACCGTTAAACTTTTAGAAGAACATGGAATAATTGAGAAACATGATTTTAAGGCTGGTAAAGCTAGATATGAAGTTTCAACAGA
Organism: Candidatus Pelagibacteraceae bacterium; assembly: GCA_038110645.1. Classification (GTDB taxonomy): domain Bacteria; phylum Pseudomonadota; class Alphaproteobacteria; order Pelagibacterales; family Pelagibacteraceae; genus HIMB114. Next base: position 6,623 of record JAYNJZ010000012.1, on the reverse strand, counting down.
AAATCATCATGATCATTTAATAGATGTAAATTCAGGTGAAATCATCGAATTTGTAGATGATGAGATCGAACAGTTAAAAAGAAAAATTGCAAATAGACTAGGCTATGAATTAATTGACCATCGTCTTGAATTATATTGTAAAAAAAAATAATGAAAAAAAATTTTTATATTAAAACGTTTGGGTGTCAAATGAATGAATATGACTCAAATAGAATTTCAGGCTTAATGCAATCTATTGATTATGAGAGAACAAATGAATTAAACAACGCAGATTGTTTTATTTTTAATACTTGTCATATCAGAGAAAAAGCTACTCAAAAAGTTTACTCAGATATCGGTAAAATAAAAAAAATTTTTAGGGAGAAAAAAAAACCAATATTTGTACTTGCTGGTTGTGTTGCACAAGCAGAATCTTCAATTGTTTTTGATAAAAGTGATTATGTTGACATTGTTGTAGGTCCACAGGCATATCATAAATTACCTGAATTAATTAGTCAGTTTAAAATAAAGAAAAAAAAAATTGTAAACACAGAACTAAATGTTGATGAAAAATTTGATACATTAAATAATATTCAAAATTCAAGTTCAAAAATTTCAAGTTTTGTTACTATACAAGAAGGGTGCGATAAATTTTGTAAATTTTGTGTAGTTCCTTACACACGAGGCCCTGAGTTTTCAAGAAGTTGTGAAACGATACTCGATGAAATCAAATCTTTATCTGATCATGGAACAAAAGAAATTATTTTACTTGGTCAAAATGTTAGCTCATATTTAAATAATAATATCAACTTAGCAAAATTAATTAAAAAAATTGCTAAAATTAATAATATTGAAAGAATTAGATTTACAACTTCTCATCCTAATGATTTTGACGATGAATTAATTAATTTATTTGGTGAGGAACCTAAACTTATGCCTCAACTTCATTTACCAGTTCAATCTGGGTCGGATAAAATTTTGAAACTGATGAATAGAAATCATACCAGAGATGATTATTTAAAATTAATTGATAAATTTAGAAAAATAAAACCTGATATAAGTTTTTCTAGTGATTTTATAATCGGCTTTCCAGGCGAAACTGACAAAGATTTTCAAGATACTATCGATCTTGTTAAAGAAGTCAGGTTTTCTTTATCTTATTCATTCATCTATAGTCAAAGACCGGGGACACCTGCTACCAACTTAGATAAACTTTCTAATGAAATATGTAGAAAAAGGTTAGATGAACTTCAAAGTCTTTTATTTCAGCAACAGTTAGATTTTAATCATTCTATGGTCGATAGTGAGAATTTAGTTTTATTTGAAAATAAGACTGAAAATGGAGAACAATTTTTTGGTCGAAATCAATATATGACGCCGGTATTTGTAAAAAATTTATCAATTAAAGCTGGAGAAGTTAAGAAAATTTTTATACAAGATGCTAATAGAAATAATTTATTTGGTAATATAGCGTAATTTATTTGTCTACAAATCTCTTTCAAATCATAGAAAATGATGGTCTTACTACGAGCCTTTATATTAACGATAACAAGGCTTTAAGTAGAATAGTAGGAGTACAAGACTCATTTTTAAAAGTTTTAGAAAACTTATCTGGAGCAGTGATTAATCTAAGAGGTAATTTAATCACTATAAAAGGTGAAAATAACATCATTAAAGTTGTTATAAATACAATTAATCAAATGTTATTAAAATCAGATAGCAAAGAATTAGAGGAAGAGGATATTAAATCAATATATCAATTTGAAGCTTCAAAAGATACAAATGTTCAAAGTAGTGATGTATTAATTAAAACACCAAAAAAAAATATTTTTGCAAGAACAGAAAAACAAAAAAAATATATTACATCTCTATCAAAGAATAACAACGTATTTTCAATTGGACCTGCTGGTACTGGAAAAACTTTCTTGGCTGTAGCAGTTGCGGTAAGTAAATTAATGAGCGGGGATGTAAAAAAAATCATCTTGTCTCGACCAGCCGTAGAGGCTGGGGAGAACCTTGGATTTCTACCAGGTGATTTAAAAGAAAAAATTGATCCATACCTGATACCACTTTATGACTCTTTGTATGAATTAGTAGGTTATGAGAAGATGCAGAAAAAAATTGATGATGGAACAGTCGAAATTGCTCCACTTGCTTTCATGAGAGGAAGAACTTTAAAAGACTCTTTTGTTATTTTAGATGAAGCACAAAATGCAACTGATACACAAATTAAGATGTTTCTGACTAGATTGGGAAAAAATACGACCATGGTAGTAAATGGCGATCCTAGTCAAGTGGATTTACCTACATCAAAATCATCTGGTTTATTAAAATCTATAAATATTTTAGATGATATAGAAGAAATTAAAATTACCAGGTTTGATACAAAAGACGTTCAAAGACATCCTTTGGTTTCAAAGATTATTGATGCTTATAAAAAAAATCAATAATGCATAAAACAAATATCAATTTTGGATCAAAAAAATGGATACGAAATATTCCAAATATAGAAACACAAACAAAAAAAATATTAAAAAATAGCATTAAATTAAAAAAAAAATTAAAAATCAAAAATACTGAAATTAGCATTTTACTCACTGACACAGATGATATGAAAAAAATTAATACAAAATTTAGAAATAAGAGAAATGATACTGATGTATTATCTTTTCCATCACAACATCCTTCTTTTTTTAAGAAAAAGTTAAAATTAAATAAAATTTATCTTGGAGATTTGGCCTTGTCATTTGGTTATATACAAAAACAAAAAACTAATTTTGAAGAATATTATAAAAACATATTAGTACATGGTTTTTTGCATTTGATAGGTTATGATCATAATAATAAAAAAAATTATTTATTAATGGAAAAAGCACATAAAAAGATTTTAAATACGTTATGAGCAAAAAAGAAAATTTAAATATAATATCCAAGATATTTAAAAAGGTTAATCTTTTGAATCAAAATCAGAGTTTGAGAGATAGTATCCAAGACGTTATTGATGAAAAGATTAATGATGGTAACAGCAATATAGATTTAAGTTTAAAAGAAAAATCAATATTAAATAATATTTTAAGTATTAATAAATTAAAAGTTGGTGATGTTATGATCCCGAGAGCATCAATAATTGCAGTACCTTCAGATTGTTCTTTTGAGAAATTAATAAGTGTAATTGAAAACGAAACTCATTCACGAATGCCTGTTTATCGTAAGGATCTTGATGATATTCTAGGGATGATTCATATAAAAGATATTATAAAATATTCAGGTACAAAAAGTTTAAGCTTTAAAATTCAAAATATTTTGAGAGAAGTTATATTTGCCCCACCAACAATGCCTGTATTAAATCTTTTACTGAAAATGCAATCTACAAAATTGCATATGGCACTAGTTATTGATGAACATGGTGGAACTGATGGTTTGATTACGATTGAAGATGTAGTCGAAGAAATAGTAGGTGAGATCCAAGACGAACATGATAAGGACGATGATTTTAATTTTAAAAAAATCAATTTTAATTTATTTGAAGCCAAAGCAGAAATGAAAATTGAAGATTTTAATCGTGAGTCAAATTTTAATATTTCACTTGAAGGAGTAGATACTTTAGGTGGATTTATTTTTTCCCATGTTAATAGAGTACCTTGTATAGGAGAAGTGATAAAAATTAGTAATAAATATCAATTTGAAATTTTGGATGCTGATCCCCGAAAAATCAAAAAAATTAGAATTTCAAATCTTGTATAAAAATAAATAAGTTTTGACAATTTTACTTTTTGTTTATAGATGCAATAATTAGATGAAAGATTATATTTTTACGTCAGAGTCGGTTTCTGAAGGGCATCCTGATAAAGTTTGTGATATTGTATCTGATACAATAGTAGATCTTTATTTTTCTAAATTTAATGAGAGTAGAGTTGCATGCGAAACATTAACAACAACAAATAAAGTTGTTATCGCTGGTGAAGTGAGAGGACCATCAATAAAAAGCGATGAGATTGAAAAAGAGGTAAGAAATTCTATTAAAGAAATTGGATATGAACAAGAAGGTTTTCATCATGAAAAATTACAATTTTTTAATTATCTTCATGAACAATCTAGCGATATAGCGCAAGGTGTAGATTCTTCAGGTAATGAAAAAGACGAAGGAGCAGGAGACCAAGGAATAATGTTTGGTTATGCATGTAAAGAGACCAAAGAGCTCATGCCAGCTCCAATAATCTATTCTCATAAAATTTTGGAAAGATTGGCAGAAGTAAGAAAAAATGGTCAAGAAAAAGGATTAGGTCCTGACTCAAAAAGTCAAATTTCTGTAATTTATAAAAATGGTAAACCGGAAGGTGTTTCCTCGGTAGTGATTTCTACTCAACATAATGAAAATTTAAATCAAGATGATATTAAAAATATTGTTGCACCATATGTAAAAGAAATTTTACCTTCAGGTTGGTCTTGTCCAGAAGATAAATTTTATGTGAACCCTACGGGCAGGTTTGTAATTGGTGGACCAGATGGTGATGCAGGACTAACAGGCCGAAAAATTATTGTTGATACTTATGGCGGTGCAGCCCCTCACGGTGGCGGAGCTTTTTCTGGAAAGGATCCAACTAAAGTTGATCGATCTGCTGCATATGTTTCAAGATATTTAGCAAAAAATATTGTAGCATCTGGTGTAAGTGATAAATGTTTAATACAATTATCTTACGCTATTGGAGTTTCTCAACCGTTATCAATATATATTAATTTATTTAATGGTGATCAAAAGCTTGCCTCTAAAGTTGAAGAGACAATTAGAAAAGAAATTAATTTAAGCCCAAGAGGTATTAGAGAAATCCTTAAATTAAATAACCCTATTTATAAGAAAACCGCTGCTTATGGACATTTTGGTAGAAAACCCGGAGAAGATGGTACATTCACTTGGGAAAAAACAAACTTAGTAGATTTATTCAAAAAAGTTTAACAATGAAAAAAAAATTATTTTTTGGTCGTTTACAGTCTCGTAATATTTCTTCATTAAAAAAAAAAGTCTAATAAAATTTTTAAAAAATAAAAAAATAAAAAAAGATTTTTTTTATAAAAATAAAAAGATCATAATAGAAATAGGATGTGGTACCGGGGAAAATTTACTTCATTTATCCAGAAAATATCCAAAAAATAAAATTATTGGTATTGAGCCTTTTAAAAACGGACTAGCCAATATTGCACATAGATGCTTAGAAGAAAAAATCAAAAATGTATATTTGTTCCCAAATATTTTTGAACAATTTAGCAAGCTGTATAAAAATTATAAATTTAGTAAATGTTTTGTATTCTTCCCAGATCCATGGCCAAAAAAAAGACATCATAAAAGACGATTAATTAATCATTATTTTATAAATGAAATTTTAAGGCATTGCTCTTCAAGAGGGTCAATCTTTTTTGGGACAGATAACGTTCATTATTTTGAAGAAGTAAAAAAAATTGTTAAAAAGATAAAAAAAATAAATTATAAAATATTGAAAAAAAAGCATAAAATTAAAAAAAAATATAATAAAATCAAATTAAAAATTAAGAATAATGTTAAATATTTAAAGATTGATAAAACGTCAATTATCGTTTAATTACTTGTTAAATTGTAAAAATCTAAAATGGGCTTTAGCCCATTTTTTTTTACATGAGATAAAAAAATGCTTAATAATAGAATTGATAGTACAGAACTTATAAGAATAGCTGATGCAGTGGCTACAGAAAAATCTATTGATAAAGATTTGGTCCTTTCTTCTATGGAGACAGCAATAGAAAAAGCTGCAAGAACTCGCTACGGATCGGAAAATGATATTTATGTAAGCATTGATCGACAAACAGGGATTATAGAACTTGGTAGAAAACTTAAAGTTGTAGAAAAAGTTTTAGAAAGTCATTCAGAAATAAGTTTAGACGAAGCTAAAAAACAAAAACCAGAAATTGAATTAGGTCAAGAGATAAAAGAAGAATTGCCTCCAATAGATTTTGGAAGAATAGCTGCCCAGACTGCAAAACAAGTTATATCTGTTCAAATACGAGATGCAGAAAGAGATAGACAATTTAATGAATTTAAAGACAAAGTTGGTGAGATTTTAAGTGGTATAGTAAAAAGATCAGAATTTGGAAATATTATTGTAGATTTACAAAAATCAGAAGCAATAATTAGAAGAGAAGAATTAATACCAAGAGAAAATTTAAAAAATGGCGATAGAATAAAGGCATATTGCTATGATGTGAGAAGAGAAAATAAAGGACCTCAAATTTTTTTATCAAGAGCTCATCCTCAGTTTTTAGCTAAATTATTTCAACAAGAAGTACCTGAAATTTATGAAGGTACGATATCAATTAAATCAGTAGCAAGAGATCCTGGAAGTAGAGCTAAAATATGTGTTCAATCCAAAGATAGCTCAATTGATCCTGTAGGAGCATGCGTAGGTATGAGAGGAAGTAGAGTACAAACAATTGTCAATGAGCTACAAGGCGAAAAAATTGATATCATTAATTGGATAGATGATATTGGTTCATTAGTTATAAGTTCTTTATCGCCTGCAGAGGTTATCAAAGTTGTTTTGGATCAAGAGAACAGAAGAGTTGAAGTTGTAATAGACGAAAATAACTTGAGTAAAGCAATCGGTAGAAGAGGACAA